>DASXKQ010000067.1:0-6827 GCA_036496745.1 Polyangiaceae bacterium | reverse complement strand
GCTCGTGCGCGTGGAGCTCTTGATGCCGGAGGTGATCGACGTGATGTACGGCGGCAAGTGCGACCCGAGCACGGGGGAAGTCTGTTACGACACGCACGGCACCTGGATCTCGCTCACGCCGGATTGGACCGCGATCGAGCTACCGTGGCATCTTTTCATTCAGCGCAGCTTCGGCAAGCAGGTCGTCTTCGATCCGCAAAAGATCATGTCGATCGAGTTTGCGTACGAGACAGCGGACTTACCCGTCGATAGCTGGTTCGACGACGTCGGCTTCATCGACGGCGCGCCGCTTCCTCCCGCCACTCCGAGTAGCGGCGAGGCGGGTCAAGGCGGACAAACGGGCAGCGGCGGTGCGGGCGGGGGCGGGGGCCTCGGCGGGAACGGCGGCCTCGGCGGAGAAGGCGGCGCATGAACTCGCGCGTTCCTTTGCTGTTCTCGCTGGGTCTCAGCCTGCTCGGCTGCAGCGACGGCGATAAATTGCCCGCGCAGCAGCCCGAACAAGTCGTCAGTGAACGGCTCGCGCCGGGTGTTCGGCGTTTGAGCAGCCCCGAGTTGGATGCCGCGGCCGCGAACCTGCTCGGCACCGAGATCGGCCTCAGCCAGAAGATCCCGCCCGACGCGCGACAAAACGACTACTCCCGCAACGAAGCGCAAACGGTCGATTCGCTCACGCTCAGCAGCTTGTACGACGCGGCAGAGGCCGCCACGAGCACGCTCGACCTCGGGCATGCGCCCTTTCCGTCCTGCGCCAAAACGGCGGCGGTCGGCGACCAAGCCTGTGAGAGCGCCACCATCGCGGCGCTCGCGCGGCTGGCGTTCCGGCGCGTGGCGAGCGACGCCGAGCTCGCGCAGTTGCAAGCTTTGTTCGACCTCGGCGCGAGCGGCCAAATGTTCGGCGACGGCGTGGCGGTCGTGCTGCGCGCGCTGCTCGCCTCACCGAAATTCCTGTACGCGACCACGCTCGGCGCGTCGATGCCGAGCGGTGACGTCGCGCTCAGTGACGAAGAACTCGCGAGCGAGCTGGCTTTCTTGATCAGCGGCACTCCGCCGGACGACGCGCTGCTCGACGCCGCCGCGCGCGGCGAGCTCCGTTCGGGCGCGAGCCGTGAAGCGCAAGCCATTCGACTGATGCAGCAGTCGGGCTCGCGCTTTCTGTATCGCCGCTTCGTCGAGGAGTGGCTCGGGATCGTGCGCCTGAGCGGGCTCGCCAAGTCGAGCAGCGTCGTGAACGACTGGACCGCGCTGCGCGGGGCGATGCTCGACGAAACCAACGCTTTCATCGACGACATCTTCGCCCAGCAAAACGGCTCAATATCGATGCTGTTCGCGGGCGGCTACAGCATCATCCCGAGCGGGCTCGCCGCTTTCTACGGCATCGAGCCGACTCCGCCCGGCGCGCGCGTCGCGCTCGACCGGCTCGGCCGTTCGGGCATCTTGCAACAAGCGAGCTTCCTCGCCACCTTCGCGCACGAGGACGAGAGCGCGCCCGTCCTACGCGGCAAGGCCGTGCTGATCCGCGTGCTCTGCCAGCACATCACGTTGCCCGAAGAACTCGGCCTCGACGTACACCTGCCGCCGCCCGATCCGACTGCGACCACGCGCGAGCGCTTCGCCGCCCACGCCCTGGATCCCCAGTGCGCGCAGTGTCACAACGCGCTCGACGGCGTCGGCTTCACGTTCGAGGACTTCGACGCCGTGGGTCGCTTTCGCAGCCACGAGAACGGCAAACCCATCGACACCAGCGGTAGCGTCAATTTTGACGGGCAGACCCTGCAGCTCGCAGACAGCGTCGCACTGTCGCGCGCGCTCGCCACCTCGATCGACGCGCAGCAGTGCGCGGCGCGCCAGGTCGTACGCTTCGCAGCCGGTCAGACCGACGTCAAAGTGGAGGACGCCTTCGCCGACGCGATGCAAACAGCGCCCGTCGAACGCCGCGCGTCGCTCACCGGGCTGTTTTTGGAGTTCGTGAAGAGCGACGTGTTCGCCTGGAGGCGCTCACCATGACCGTATCACTGACGGCCCCGCGCAAAATCAGCCGCCGCGCGGCGTTGACGGCCCTCGGCGCGGGCGCGGCCGCGACGCTGCTCCGTCCGAGCGCTCCGCTGCGCGCCCAAGCGGCGCCCACCGCGCGTTATTTCATCGGCGTGTACATGCCGCACGGCATGGCGCGCGAGCTCTGGGTGCCGCAAGCCGGCTTCAACATCAGCTACGAAAACGCCGTCTTGAGCCCGTTCGACGACGCGGCCACGTTCGGACAAAGCTTTCGCCAGAACATCGTCGCGCTCGAGGGGCTCGACCTCACCGCGGGCATCAAGGCCGGCACCACCGGCCACGACGCGTCGCGCGTGATCCTCACCGGCAGCGGCACCAACGGCGTCAACTCCTCGCTCGATCAGTTCTTGGCCGTCGAGCAAGGGCTCGGCCAGAGCACGCCGCTATCGAGCCTCGTGCTCGGCGTCGGTCTCGCCGACCCGCAGCTCGATTGGTGTATTTCCTACGCCAAGGGCGGCAGCGCGTTGCCCAAGGTGATCGACCCGAGCGACACCTTCAACAAAGCATTCGCTCAGTGGATCGTGGGCAGCGATCCCGCCGCGATCGCCCGCGCCGATCGCGAACGGCAGATCGGCAAGAGCCTGCTCGACTACTGGACCACGGATTTAAACGCGCTTGCGGCGCGCGTGCCGGCCGCCGAAAAAGACAAAATCGATCAACATGCCTCCGCGCTCCGCGACCTCGAAAAGCGCGTGAATGGCCAGGCACTCAACTGCGCCTTGCCGAGCGCGCCCGATCCGAGCCTCTACCCGTTCATCGAGTCCTACAACAAGGGCGAGCCGTATTTCGAGACCATCACTAATTTGCAAATCGACCTGATGGTGCAGGCGATGGCATGCGACGTCACGCGCTTCGGCACCCTATTCCTGGCCGATCTCAGCCGCACCGGCTTCGATCCCGTGTTACCGGAAGACGTGCACATCGACGTCGCGCATCGCTACGCGACGGCCGGCCGCGCCGGCGTAGGCGGCGACCCGAGTACGTGGGCCATGCTCGGCCGCCAAAATCGCTACACGTACTCCAAAGTCGCGCGCATCTTGCAGGGCCTCTCGAAGGCCGGCCTACTCGATCAAACAGCGCTCGTCGCCATGAGTGACATGGGCGACCCCGCAGTACACAGCTCGCGCCAGATCCCAACCGTGCTCGCCGGTGGCTGGGGCGGCAAACTCACGGGCGGCCGGCACATCGACCTCGGCGCGGACGGTACACCCAGCAATCGCCTGCTCGTCTCGATTCAACAAGCCTTCGGCGTCGACAGCAACGAATTCGGTCAATCGCAAGACCCGACGGTCACCACCGGCGCGCTCGACCTCGGCTAGCCCTGCCCCACACTCGGCGACGGCGCGCGCGAGGATTGCAGAGCGTCGTGGCGTGGTCGGTGCGGCGAAAACCAAGTAACGCGTGTTACGTGGTTTTGGGAATTTCCGCCCCACTCTCGCTCGAAAAACCCCGAAAAAACCAGCATTTCGACCACTTGGCGACGCCCGAGCCAGTAACGCTCATTACTTGCTTCGGCAGCGAACTCGGCCGCGCGCAGGGAGACCCTCCTGAGTTTGCAACGGGACCGCACGCGAGCCACCGCTGCTAGAATGGCTTGAGAGGCTGTGAAAAAGCGCGCGAACACCTCGGAAGTCGAGTGCCCCTTTTGCGGCCAGTGCGAAGAGCTCTACGTCGATCTCGGCGGGGGCGAAGAGCAGAGCTATGTCGAGGATTGTTCGCTCTGCTGCCGCCCCCGCATCGTGCACGTCGAACGCGGTGAGGCTCCGGGTGAGGTATCGGTCTGGCTGGAACGAGCTCAATGAGCCTCGGCACCATGCGGCTTCGCGTCAGCCCGAGCTCAAGCGAGTAGGGGTTTGAGCGCGTCCGCGAGAGGCGTGGTCGTGCGGATCAATTCGGTGCCTTTGGTTTCGCGTGCGACCGTGCCGTCACGCAGACCGGCGAACATTTCCCGGTACAGCGTGGCGATGTTCTGCGACGTGCCGAAGGACGTGAAGGTCGGCACCACGGCGTCGAGTGGCGTCTCCGCGACCGGGATCTTGCGCCCGAGCAATGTGGAGAGTGCGGCGGCGACGTCGTTCGGGCTCGCGTCGACCGGGCCCGCGAGTTCGATGATGCGCGTGCCGCGCGGCCCGTCGAGCAAGGCTTGCGCCGCGGCGACGCCGATATCGTGCGCTCGCAACATCGCGATCGGTTTGTCTCCGACCAGGAAGGTCGGCAGGACGCCGTCCTTCTTTGCGACCGGCAGCACGGCGGCCCAATTTTCCACGAAATAGCCGGCGCGCACGAATGTGACCGGTAGCCCCGTCTTCTTCAGCGCCTGTTCGGCCCAATACAGGGAAGTGATGATGCCCGTGCCCTTCTCGTGCTGCGCACCGGTCGAGGACAGGAACACCACGTGCCCAACACGCGCGGCCTTCAGCGCCGCGGCCACCGGCTCGAACAGAGCCTTTCGCTCCGAGATGAAATCCTTGGCGTGCATGTCGGGTGGCGAGAGCAAGTAGACACCCTCCGCACTTTCGAGCGCGCGTACCAGCGACGCCGAGTCGCTCAGATCTCCCAGCGCGACCTCTGCCCCACGCTCGGCGAGCTTCTTCACTTTCTCCGCGCTGCGCGCGAGCACGCGTACCGGCTTACCCTTCGCGAGCAGCGTCTCAGCTACGACAGAACCCGTATTCCCTGAAGCGCCAATGACAACGAACATGTGCGAGCCTCCTTGGCTTGTGACCAGAGGGCAACGTACGGCTCGCTTGTAGATGCCGGAAGTGCATTGTACTCACACTTCACATGCATCATTTGCATGTGTGTCGCGTTATTCGGCACTCGGCGGCGTTGCTCGCATTTATCGCATGAGCTGCCGTATGCTCATGCATAGAATGCATCCTCAGTCTCTGAGCGCAATCGACCTGAATTTGTTGGTCGTTCTGCGGGCGCTGCTCGGCGAACGCCACGTGACGCGCGCGGCGAAGCGCGTCGGCCTCAGCCAATCCGCGACGAGCCACGCGCTCGCTCGCTTGCGCGAGCTTTACCAAGATCCGCTGCTGGTGCGCTCCGGGCGCTTCTTGCAGTTGACGCCGCGGGCGTTGCAGCTGCTCCCTTTGCTCGAACGCGGGCTCGGCGAGCTCGAGAGCACCGTCAGTCGCGAGCCTCCGTTCGAGCCCAGCCAGGCACGGCGCGCATTCACGATCGGCATGGCCGACTACGGCCAAGCACTCTTGGTCGGTCCGCTCTTGCGTGCGATCTCGAGCGCGGCACCCTACGTCGATCTCTCGATCGTCTCGTTTCCGAACCTGAGCGAGCTGCTCGAATCGGGCGGGATCGATTTGGCGGTCCTGGTGACGGGCACTGCCTCGCACGCCTTTCCGTCGCAAAAGCTGTTCAGCGACGGCTTCTTGTGCATGGTTGCGCGCAATCACTCCGAGATCAAAAGCAAGCTTGGCCTCGAGACCTACCTGCGCGCTCGCCATGTCCTAATCGCGCCTACGGGCCAGGCCGGCAGCTTCGTCGACAGCGAGCTCGGTCGCCGCGGGCTCGAGCGCCGCATCGCGCTGCGTGTCTCGAGCTTCTTGGCCGCGCCGCTGGTGGTCGCGGACTCGGATCTGGTCAGCACGGCGCCCGAGCGCCTCGCTCGCGCCATGGCCAAGCGCTACCCGATCCGCTTGCTGCCGCCTCCCCTGCGCATACCGCGCTTCGAGCTCGCGCAAGTCTGGCACCCGCGCTGGGACAATGATCCCGCGCACCGCTGGCTACGGCAGATCGTGGCCAGCGTGAGCGAGAAGGTTTAGCCGTTACGACAGGTGCCGGAGTAGAAACTCGCGCTGTACGCGGCTCGCGGCGTCGAACTCCGCGCTCGGATGATACAGCATACCGAAGTGACCGCCGCTCGTTTCGAACAGCTGTTTGGGCTCCGGTGCCGCCGCAAACGCCATGCGCGCGATGCTCGGCTTGCAGCCGCCCATCTCGTCTTCAGGTGAAAGGACCATCAGCAGGGGTGCCTTGAGATGAGGCGCGCACAACACGGCGTTCGGCGTGGCGGGCGCGACTAGCGTGGCCGAGTTCTCCCACTTCGAACCGAAGCGGCAGCCGTGTTCGATGAACCAGCGGTAGGCCGTGAGCGCCTTGAGCAAGGACGGCGTGCCTCGTTGATCGCTCGACACGACGGGCATCGGTCCGAAGGTATTTTCGGGATTGCCACTGACGTCTCCATGCAAGAGCTTTTCCGCGAGCTCAGCGAAGAGCGCCCCATCTGGGTCGGCGGGCGGTGGGCTGTCCCCGCAAGCAGGAACTTGCGCGATGATCGCTTTCACGCGCGGATCGACGGCGCCGACCACGATCACTTCTGCGGCGCTCATGCTGTCGCCCCAGAGCGCGAGGCGATTCGCGTCGATTCCCGGCTGTCTCTCCATAAAATCGAGCGCGCTGCGGTAGCCCCTCGCCTGCGTCCACTTGTTGATTTGCTGGCGTGGTTCGCCGTCACTGATGCCGAAGTTGCGATGGTCGTAGAGCAGAACGGCGAGGCCCGCGTCGCGGAACACCGCCGCGTAACGATCAGCGGTCATACCGTGAATCGTCGCGGACAGGCCGTGCGCCATGATCAACGCCGGACGCCGCTCTGCTGACCGCTCGCCAAACCAGAGGCGCCCGCGCAGCGTGGCCCCTTCGGATGCGAATTCGACGAGTCAGCCTGGCTCGTTCTCCTGCGTCTGCGTCATATCTCAAGCCCTCTCGATCACGACTTCGAGGTACTCGCTCGGGAGTACGAGCGTGCGATCGTGCGA
>DASXKQ010000066.1:0-9760 GCA_036496745.1 Polyangiaceae bacterium | reverse complement strand
GATCGTCGGAGCCGGCCCAACGGGCCTCTTTCTCGCGCTGGTCCTCAGCCGGCTCGGCATCCGCGTGCGCATCATCGACGAGACGGGCGCGCCGGGCACGACCTCGCGCGCCCTCGCCATGCAGGCGCGTACGCTCGAGTTCTATCGGCAGCTGGACATCGCCGACGACGTCGTTCGACGCGCGCTGCGGCTCGATACCGTCAACCTGTGGCGTCGCGGCGTGCATGCCGCCCAGGTCGAGCTCGGCGCGATCGGCCAAGGCCTGAGCCCATTTCCGTTCGCTCTGATTTTCCCCCAGGACGAGCACGAGAGCTTGCTGATCGAAAAGCTGCTGGCCCTGGGCGTCACGGTCGAACGGCGCACGACGCTGATTGGGTTGGAGGAGCGCCCACAGAGCGTCGTCGTCCGCGAACAGAGCGGCGACGGTGCGATCGCGACCTGTGAGGCGAACTATGTCGCGGGTTGCGACGGCGCGCGATCGCTGATCCGCCGCACGATCGGCGCTGAATTTCCGGGCGGCACCTACGAGCATCTCTTTTACGTGGCCGACGTCCAGGCTCGCGGCGCCCGCATGAACCACGAACTGCACGTGATGCTCGATGAGGCCGGATTTCTCGCGCTGTTCCCGCTGCTCGGTGAGGGGCGCGGCCGTTTGATCGGCACCGTGCGCGCGGACGCCGTCGGCGAAAGCGAGCTCCGCTGGGAGCATATCGATCGTCGCCCGCTCGAGCGGATCGGCCTCGAGATCGAGCAGGTGCATTGGTTTTCGACGTACCGTGTGCACCATCGCGTCGCGGACCGCTTCCGCCGCGGACGCGTCTTCTTGCTCGGCGACGCGGCGCACATTCACAGTCCGGTCGGAGGCCAGGGCATGAACACCGGCCTCGGGGACGCCATGAACCTCGCCTGGAAGCTCGCCGCGGTTCTCGATGATCGAGCGAACTCGGACCTGCTCGACAGCTACGAGCCCGAACGCATCGCCTTTGCACGGCGGCTGGTGCAAACGACCGACCGCGTATTTCAGGCAGCGTCGAGCGAAAGCCGCGTCGCGAAAGTCGTACGCACGGGGCTCGTGCCGGCGGTCGTGTCACGCGTGTTCCGCACGTCGCTCGGGCGTCGCTTCTTCTTCCGGATGCTGTCGCAGACGGGGATCGAATATCGCAGCAGCGCGTGGAGCGGCGGCGAGGCCTTGGGAGCCGTGCGCGCCGGCGACCGGTTGCCGTGGGTCGAGCCCGCGCGTCCGGACCAGCCCGACAATTTCACGCCGCTCCGATCACTCGACTGGCAGGTCCATGTTTACGGCACGCCCTCGTTGGATCTGCGCTCGCGCTGTAGCGTGCACCAGCTCCCGCTTCACGCGTTCGCCTTTGACGCCCACGCCAAGGCCGCAGAGCTCCATGACGATGCCGTTTACCTCGTTCGCCCCGACGGCTACCTGGGCGCGGTATTCCCTGCCAGCACGGCTACCGGTGAGCTCGAGGAGTACCTCGCCGCGCATGGCGTCCGCACGCGCAGCGCTAACCCCGCTGGGTGATAGTGCGCAAGCCTATCGCCCGGCGCTGCCCAGGCAGGCGCCGCGGGCATCCTCCGCGGCGCTGCCTGGGTCGTCTCGTTCCTTGGTCGATACGGGTACGGGCACGCGACCGGAAAGGCAATGACCGCACCCTCGGTTCGCAACATCTAGTGCGCCGCGACTTGTTGGCGCGAGCCGACGCGCTCGCACTAAACAGTCGCGCCGTGACGCGGGCGCCTCATCGAGACAGATCGCCGCGGGACTCGGGGCCGCGATTGTCAGCGGTTCGTGCGCGTGCTCATGCCGCCGGTGCCGCCCATCCCGCCGCCGGTGCCACCCATCCCGCCGCCGGTGCCGCCCATCCCGCCGCCCATGCCGCCCATGGCGCCCATCCCACCTGAACCGCCCATGCCGCCGGTCTGCAGCGGCAACGTGCCGCTGGTGCGGGCGGCCTGTATCGCCGAGGTGTTGTTGGTCGCGCCTGGTATCGTGGTGCGATCGTCGTTTTGCGCGGGCGAGACACTCGGCGCCGGGGCAGTCGGAGCCATGTTCGGATCAGGCTGATTTGCAGGACCATTCGTCTCGTGACTGCAACCGAGGAGAGTCGTCGCGAAAAGCAGTGAGAGCATGGATAGTCGTGACATTTTGCTACCTTCCGTTTGGATTGTCGGAGACTCGAAATGGAGCCGTCGCGCGGCATGCAGTGCTCATGCCGCGGGTTTTGTTGGGGGTTTTGTTTGCGAAGTTCTGACCGGAGAACGCAAAGCCCCCGCTAAGCCCATTCCAAGTCCCGCACGCAGGTGCGCGCCGTCCCCTCTGGGCATTCTCACCATTCCAAACCTTGAAGAGCGCCCTCCTGGGGCGCCGGGGCAAAGCCCCGCTACGCAGCATTCCAGTTTCGGATCAGCGGATCACGGCGCGGAACTGAGAGCAGGCCCAACGAGAGCCGGCGAACCCGGCGCCTGCTTTCCAGCAGATTGGAAAAAGTCGCGCGGCGTTCTCCGGTCAGAACTTCGCAAACAAAACCCCGGCGTCCCGCCTCAGAACTCGCGAAAAACTAAAATCTAATGCGCTCGCGACGGATGGCGATCGCGCCGCGACGGCCGCGTGCGCATCCACGCTATGCTGAGCACGTAGGCGACGGTGACGGCTCCAAGCAGGATGCACACTGCGATCGTGAACAGGTGCAAGGCGAGCGCCGCCACGAATCCGCTGACGATGGCCAGCGCGACGAGTGCACCCAACCATTGGCGTTTCTTCATGTTTCTGAAAGCAGCAACGCCCGTGCCAGCGTCGCGATCAGAGAGCGTGATCCGCCACGATCGCAATTGGCGTGTAATTTGCTGATTGGTCGACCGGAAATCCGAACGCGGGAGTCCCGATGCATGTTGGCGAGTGAGCAGACGAGCGCCGGAAGCGCGGCAGCCCGCCTGTGGGCTTTCATCCGGCTCGGCCGGCCGCAGTTTCTCGTGGGAGGCTTCGTGCTGTTCGGCTTGGGCGCCGAGATCGCGCGGGTGATGGGCATCCCCATGCGCTGGCCGCAGTACTTGCTGGGCCAGGCCGTCGTGACGAGCACGCAGGTCATGACCAACTACTCGAACGAGTATTTCGACGTCGAAGCCGACCGCGCCAATCGCACGCCCACGCGGTGGTCGGGGGGCAGTCGCGTGCTCGCGGAGAACGAGATCCCGCGCTCGGTCGCGCTCACGACGGCCTTGGTCGCCGCGCTGCTCGCGATCGCGCTGACGGTCGCGCTGCACGGGACGCACACGCTGAGCAACGCCGCGGCGAGCCTGATGCCCGCGATGCTGCTCCTGGCCTGGGCCTACAGCGCGCCGCCATTTCGACTGCACTCGCGTGGCCTCGGTGAATTCACGGCGGCCGTGGTCGTCGCCGTGCTCGTGCCGTGGTTTGGATTTTTGGTACAGGCCGGCAGTTTGACGCGCCTAGCGATGCTGGCCGTCATTCCGCTCGCGCTCCTGCAATTTGCGATGCTGCTCAACGTCGAGTTTCCGGATCGCGCCGGAGACGCCGCCGTCGGTAAGAAGACACTCGTGGTGCGGCTCGGCGTAGGAGCAGCGCGCCGCCTGCATCACGTGAGCTTGAGCGCCGCTTATCTGCTCCTGCCCGTGTTGGTTGCTTGCGGCTTGCCCCTACGCGTCGCGCTCGCCGTGCTCTGTACGGCACCGCTCGCGCTCGTGCAGCTAATGGTCATGCGGCGCGATGCCGTCGACGACGTGGGGCGCTGGGAGCAGACCACCTTCATCTCGGTCCTGCTCGTATTCGCCGGCACCCTCGCCGAGTTGCTCGGGTTCGCAAGCCTCTAGCGCGTCGCCGAAGAGCCGCCGCGTGCCGGCAGCGACTCCCACCAAATGGCTGAACAATCGGGGATGGCCGGCGAAGAAGCCGAGCAGTGGACGCGCGAGCGACGGCCTATCGGCCAGCGCTAGGACCCAGCTCGTGAGTAGACGGTGATCGCGCGCTTGGGCACGTCGAGCGCGGTCGAAGCGCCGCAGCCAGCCGTCTCCGTGCTCGATCGCCGAGAGCGCGTAGGGCGCGAGCGCCTCGCAACATACGAGCGCCTGAGCCATGCCGCCGCCCGTGATGGGGTCGAACGATTCGGCGGCATCGCCGAGCAAGAGCGCCCCTGGCCGCCAGCCAGAGCGGGCGCGGACCGCGAGCGGCGCGCGAGCCATGAAGGGCGTCGTTTGCGTTGCTCCCGCCAGACGTGTCACGAGCGGCGCATGAGCTCGCAGCTGTTCGTGAAAGAGCCTACTCGCGCGGCGCAGACCGCCTGCGTACGCGGCGGGCATCAAGCAAGCGACGAGCAGCCGTCGATCCGGCAGCGGCGTGACGTAAAACTCATGCCCGTCGCCTACGAATACTTCGACCCACGGTCGCGTCTCTTCACGCGCTCCCAACCTGAAGTGCGTGACGACCCCCAGACGACCGCCAATTCGCCGTGGGCTCAAGCCGAGTCGAGCGCGGATCGTCGAAGATCCGCCGTCCGCGCCGATCGTCAAAGGCGCCCGATATTCGCGGTCTCCGACGAGTAGTCCGACCACTCGATTGCGTTCGCGGAGCACGTCTTGCACACGCGCGCCGACGTGAGTCGACACACCGCGCGTGCTCGCGGCAGCTTCGAGCAGCGCGCGATCCAGCAGCACGCGTCGTTGGCCGAGGCCGAAGGCGCGCCGGCCGGCGATGGACGGAAAGTGCGCCTGCGCCGAGTAGCCGCGCACATGGTAGCGAACACCAAAAAACGGCGCACCGCGGACGGCCGTGAGTAGTCCGAGCCGATCGAGCACCTCGACGCCCGACGGCATCAAACCTTCACCACAAGGTTTGTCACGGCCGAGCTCACGGGCCTCGAACAGCGTGACGCGCAAGCCGGCGCGACCGAGGAAAATGGCGGCCGCAGCGCCGGCGATCCCGCCGCCCGCGATCAACACATCGGAGCGCGTCATGATGGCCGTCCGTTCTTGTCGTGCACGCGAACAGTCGCGAACCAAGTGCTCGGAGGTAGAGCTGGGTCCGCGAGAGGCTCGTCGCGCCAAAGAGCGAGCACGTCGCTCAGCTGCGGCACGAAGCGCGGCTTCCGCCAAAAGTACTCGCGATACGCCGCGTGGCGAAACAAGATATTTTCCTCGAACGCGACGCGACGCCGTAGAACGAGCGCATGCAGGAGCGTGCCGACCAAGGCCGTCTCCCACGCGCCGTGAATCAACGGCAGCGCGGCGAGCTCCAGGAATACGGCCAGGTAGTTCGGGTGACGCACCAAGCGAAATGGACCGCGCCGCACCACACCGAGTGATAGCGAGTCCATCACGCGCACGTTCCAGTGCGTGGCCATGCTGCGCATGACCCACCAGCGCAGCGCGTTGGCCCCGACGAAAACCAATGACGCCGCAAGCGCGAGCACGGGCCAGAGCGGGCGCCGCAGGAGCCCGACCTCGAGCCCCGAGCCGAGCAAGATGCCAACGTGGAGCAGCACCATCCACACGAAGCCCGGTTCCTTTTGCATCCGCGCCGAGCGCTGACCGAGCGCCCGTTGATGGCGCCTCGAAATGCCGAGCTCGACCAAGCGCCCGAGCGCGACCAGAGCGAGCAAGACGAAGTAGGCGTGCGTCAGCGCCATCGGAGCAGCAAAGCCTCGGTGCTGATGCCGGGTCCAAAGGCCACCATCGCGCCGAGCGAGCCCGAGCTCGGCGCGGGCGCGAGCTTCTGCCACGCCTCGAGCACGAACAGCACGGAGGCGGCGGACACATTGCCATACGCGCGCAAAGTCGCCCGCGACGGCGCGAGCAGCGCGTCGGGCAGCGCGAGCTTGGTCTGCGCGATGTCGAGGATTTTGCGGCCACCGGGGTGCACGACGGCGAACGCCAAATCAGCCGCGCAGAGCCCGTGCCGTCCAAAGAAGTTCTCCGCGAGCCAATCGAGCGAACGGCTCACGAGCACCGGCATCTCCTTGGACAGCACGATGTGCAGCCCCGCAGTTTCGAGCTGAAAGCCCATGGCGCCGGTGGTGCCGGGCAATTGGTAACTGCATGTGTCCAAGATCTCGACGCCCGGCGCCGCTACGCCGCGCACGACCGTCGCCGCGGCTCCGTCGCCGAAGAGCGCACTCGACACTAAATTTTGCGCGGACAGATCGTCGCCTTGAAAGGTCAGCGTCGGCAACTCGACGGTGACCACCAACACGTTGTGCCCAGGGTGCCCGCGCAGGTAGTCGTGCGCGCGCGCGAGCGCGCAGGCGCCGGCCGCGCACCCGAGCTCCGTGATTGGCAAGCGCTTCACGTCGGGCCGAAATCCGAGTTCGCCCGCGAGGCGCGCCTCGAGGGATGGAATCATCAAGCCCGTGCACGACGCCGTGATCACGAGGTCGATTTGCTCCGCCTTTACGTCGGCGAGCGCGAGCGCGTCGCGCGCGACCTTGCGACCCAGCCCAAGCGCGTGCTCACAATAGGCCGCGTTCGACTCGGTGAGCGAGAGCCGCCGTTCGATATCGGCCAGCGGGCGCACCGAATAGCGGGTGCCCACGCCGGAATTGTCGAACAAGGTGCCAAGCGCTCTCGCCTTCGCGCTGTCGAGCCGAAAAGTGCGTTCGGCGATGGCGATCGCGTCGCTCTGAGTGACCGCGTAGGGCGGCACGGCTGTGGCGACCGGCGTGATCGTTGCTGCAGTCGAACTCATGCTGGCTAGGGGCATATGCCTCGCGTCTCGCGTCACACCCAGGGCGCGAGCAGCGCAACACAAGCACGCAATGTGCCATCGAACCGCGCCGTTTCGTACCGGGTTCGCAGCAGGGCGAACCTGCATTTCTCCGTTCCTGTGGATAACGACTCTGCCGCGCTGCTCGTGGCGCTCGTGCGCAGCCGAGGCGCGATGCCTCGTCCCGCAGCCGGGCTTGCCCCTGCGCCCCGGAGTGCCGGCGCAAGACTCTCGATCGCCAATTTGCTCGTTCGCGCGCCCTTAGACCGTCGAGCTGAGCGGCGCGCGCGGATGGCAAATGTTGGCGAGCGTCGCAGCCAGATCGCTTGGTGCGATTTCACTGCCGAAAGTGCGTGGTTCGAGCGGCTGCGAGTACGACGCGATGTCCGCGAGCGACAAGATGCCGACCAAATTGCGGTTTTCGTCGAGCACGGGAATGCGGCGCACCTGCTTCTGTCGCATGAGGTTGCCGGCCGTGGACAGCGCGTCCTCCGGAGCGCAAAAGTAAAGCTCGCGCGAGATCACCTCCGCCAGTTCAATCGCGCTCGGTGGCCGGTTCTTGGTCCAGGTCGCCATGCAGATATCGCGATCGGTAATCATGCCGATCACGCGGCTGCTGCCTTCTTCGGTCACTGGGATCGCGCCGCAATCGCACTCCCACATGCGTTGAGCCGCCGCGCTGAGCGGCTCTCGGCTTTGCAGGGAGGCGACGTTCGTCGTCATCAAATCGCGTACTTTCATCATGGCTTCTCCTCGAGGTGTGAGACGGCTTTGGGGCGACGGCCCGACGAAACAAAGCTAGGCAAAAGGCGAGCGATCGTAGAGCGCGAGCAAATGCGCGGTATCGTCGTAAATCGCGAGCGCGCCCCGCAATAGCTCGTCCGGAAAGCCACCGGAACGCAGCGCGACCATCCCGACACCCGCCTTGTGCGCCGCCTGCAAATCGTACGGAGTGTCGCCGAGTAGGATCGCGCTCGCTGCGTCTGCGCCACTCTTCTTCAAAGCGGCTTCCACGATGTCCGGATCGGGTTTGGAACGCGCGACGTCGTCGGCAGAGGCCGTGTGTTCGACGAGATCGCGCGCGCCACAGATATCGAGTAGCGCCGCAAGCTCGTTTTCCGGCGCGGAGCTCGCGACCACCAAACGCAGACCTGCGCGCCGGAAGCGTGCGAGCAAGTCATAGGCTTTGGGCAGGGCGCGCACGCGCGGCAAGAATTGCTCGCGGAAGCGCAGCGCGCGCTCCGCGCTCAAGCGACGGCCCTCCAGCGAGTCGCTGGACACCCTGCAAATTTCCGGGATGAGCTTGTCCCCGCCCTGCCCGATGAGCTCGCGAATGCGCCCAAATTCCGCAAAAAAACCGTGCGATGCGAAGGTCTCCAGCCAGGCGTGCGCGTGCGCGTCGTTGCTATCGACGAGCGTGCCGTCGACGTCGAGAAGCACTACTTGGACTATGCCCATGGCCGAGGGCCCCGGGGAATGCACGCCACGTGCCCGTATTCCGCGGATCCAGTTGAGCGGGCCCACGGCCATGCCGCACCGACTCGCGAAAATCCGTGAGTGAGGCGAATACGCAAGTCGAGACAAAGCTGCCTCGGGCCACAGCTAGCGTACTGTGCGGGCACTCGGCATGTTGGTTGCTCTATTGGAGCGGGAGGTGTCCACATGGGAATTGCGCACGACCTCGCTGATTCAATCGGTAGCGCGCTCGAGTCCGCGCGCGCCGGCAACGAAAAGCTGGCCTCTCGCTATTTGAACCTGGGAGGGCTGCCCCGGCTCGCCGTCATGAGCTCCGCTTTCAAGGACGGCACGGTGCTGCCCAAGCGCTGCACGGCCGACGGCGAAGGGACGCCCCCGGATCTGCGCTGGACAGGTGCTCCGGAGGGCACGCACTCGTTCGTCGTTCTGTGCGAGGACCCGGACGCGCCGGCTCTGAAGCCGTTCGTGCACTGGCTCGTCTATGGTATTCCGGCCGAGACGGGCACGCTCGACGAGCAGGCCGCATCGCGCGCGCTGCTCGGTAAAAATAGCAATCGCAAGCTCGGCTTCACGGGCGCAGCGCCGCCGCCGGGGCACGGCGTACACCACTATCATTTCCAAGTGTTCGCGCTCGACGTCACGGCGGAGCTCGAACCCGGCATAGGCCGCAGCGCGCTGCTCGACACACTGCGCGACCACGTACTCGCGTGGGGCGAGATGGTCGGCACGTACGAGCGACGCGGCGACTAGGCTCGAGCGGCAAACACGCACCGATGTTGCTCCACGGACGACGCGCGCTACTCGGCAGGAACGCCTCACGCGTGCAACCGTGCCGCGCGAGCCTGTCGCGCGCCCGTGTGCTCGTAGTCGCGTGGACTGTTGCGAGCCGCAGCGAGTGAGGACGGCCGGCGGCCAAAGCGTGACGTCTTTCGACGCGTTCTGCGATCGATCAGCAGCGACGACGTCGAGGCGGGAGCCGGTACGCCGGTTGCATCCCACACGGCCGCACACCGGATCCAATCACTACCTTTTGTCGCTCATCGAGGAGGACTCATGAAAATGCAACTGAATCTGCAACGTGCGTTCGTGCTGCTTGGCTCTGTCGTCGCTGGCGCAGCGGTCACCGCGGCCTGCGGCTCCGACAACACCGCCACCACGCCGCCTCCGATGGGAACCGGCGGCGTCGCTGGTACCGCGGGCAGCGCGGGCAGCGGCGGCTCGTCCGGCAAAAGCGGCGCGAGCGGCATGAGCGGCACGGGCGGGGTCGCCGGATCGAGCGGCAGCTCAGCCGGAACGGCCGGCAGCGCGGGAGCCGCGCAGGGCGGCAGCGGTGGAAGCAGCGCAGGTTCAGCCGGCAAGGGCGGTGAAGCGGGCGAGGCTGGGGCCAGCTCGCAGGGCTTCGAGCAAAAGGTAGTCGAAACGGATCTCAGCTCCGATCAAGTGGGTGTTGCCGCGAGCACCGTGGCTGGCCTGCAAAACGCCTGGGGTCTCGCGATCAACTCCGACGCGCTCGGTGGACCGCTCTTTTGGGTGAGCGCCAACGGCACCGGCACATCGCTC
>DASXKQ010000065.1:0-4444 GCA_036496745.1 Polyangiaceae bacterium | reverse complement strand
CAAGGCCTGGCCGGGCCACAAACGGAGATCTTGCAAGCGAGCTCGGGTTCGGTCTCACTGCCGACCACGTGTTCCGCCGTAGAGTTCTGGGGCGAGGACGTTGCCGGCAATCAGTCCGCCCACAAGAAGATCGCCGACAGCGTGCCACCCGTATTCACCTCGCTACCGTCGGATATCACGTTGACAGCGTGCGCCAAAGACTCGGCATTGACCCTCGTCCTGCCGACCTCGACCGACGATTGTTCTCCGCCCCCGACGGTAACAGGATCGGTGATCTCGAGCAACGGCGCGAACGACGTTCCGCCACTGCCGATCAACGGGCGCAACGTGACGCTCTCCCCGGGTACGCACACCATACGCTGGACCACGACGGATGCCTCCGGCTTGGCAACCACCGCCACCCGCAGCGTCGTCGTGCGCCCCGGCTTCATGGCCTCCGACGCGCTAGCAATTGCTGACCGCGCGCACGTCACGTCCTCGCCAAGCGCTTTGGCGATGATCGCCAATCGAGGAACTCGCGCGACGACGCTCGGCGTGGAGTCGCGTGTTGAATCCATCTTCAGTGTCGGCTCGGTCACGCTCGCTGATCGCGCGTTCGTTGCGGGTTTGGTACGTACCGCGGGGTCCGTCACGCCCGGCAATGGTGTGGTGATTGGCGGCGGCGTGCAGGCACACAGCAGCGTCGTCTTGCCGGCGCCACCCTCGCTGAACGGAATCGTGTTTCCAGCGCACAACCTCGGGGACGTCGATCTCGAGCCGAGCGTCGTCCGCACGATCCTAGCAGCAGCCTACAACACGGTGAGGGTCGCCTCACGCGGCACTCTACACTTGAGTAGCGGCATCTATTTTTTCAACTCGTTCGACCTCGAACCCCAGGGCACCGTCACACTCGACCAGAGTGGCGGCCCCATCACGATCTACATCAACAACTGGCTGGCGTATCGGGCACCGTTCGTGGATCCCACCGGGAGCTACGCGGGCTTCTTCGTTGGCTACTTCGGAACTGGTCTGACGCTCGAGGCGCCATTCGACGGCATCTTGGTCGCGCCCAACGCGAGCATCACGCTCGGCGTCGGCTCGAGTACGACCTACACCGGCAATTTTTTTGCCAGGGATCTCACTCTGACTCCCGACACGATCGTCGTGTGCAAGAACAATTTGACGCAGTAGCGTCATCCAACGACAAGACGCTAGAGCACGACGCCGACGCTGAAGAGCACACGCGGTCGGACTCCGGAATCGAGCACCCACTCCGCCTGGTTCGAGAAGTCGTCCCCGTAGAGCTCATACTGGCGCCGGGTGGCGTGTTGGAAGATGAAGCCGCCCCCAACTCCTAGCAAGAACCAGTCTTTGACGATCCATTGCGTGCCAAATTCGACGGTCGCGCCGTACAGGCGAGTGGAATCGAAGCGGGTCAAGCAAACTTGCCCTTGCGGACAATCGGACGCTTCATGCAGATAGCTGAACGCCGCACCCATGATGCCAACTCCCAGAAACGGACCGCTCAACGTGCGGGGAGAAAAGTAAAAGCGGTATCCCGCCTCGCCCTCGGGCCCGTGAAAAGCAGTAGCGGCGAAATACGCGGGGCAGAAGATCAAGGCGTGGTGCGCCGCCAGAACAAATTCCAGATTGCCGCCGACCTTTCCGAATCCGACCGGAAGCGGATTGAGCTCTAGCGCAGCTGTGGGGGCCACGGGAGCCTGCGAGTCGCTCTCGAACGTCGACCGACGATCGTACGAAAGGTCGGGGGCTTGCGCGAGGACGATACGCGGAACGCAACATATGCCTGCACACGCCACTAAAAAAAGCGTCCGAGCTCTGACGCCACACTCATCCCCTAACAAGCCGCGCATTGGGTCTTATGGCCTCCTAAGTTAGCGCAGACGCCATGGTGCCGGTATCGCTCTTTCTGGCACAGGCACCCGGGCCACCGGTTGCGCCTACGAAATAGCGCGAGATGGCTGCCTCTGTCGGCAGCGAGGCGCTACCCCGTTGTCCGCGAGCAGGCTGATACCGTCCACGAGCAGGCTGATACCGACGTTGAATTTTTCCGCGCCGATTCGCGAGCCAGCAACTGAGCTAGACTGGCGCCTGGGAGAAAAGGCTCAAATGATGCGCCCACGGTCTTACCTTGAAGTTCTGCTCGGTCTCGGCGCGCTGGCGATTCCGCTCGCGTGTAGCAGCAAAGCGTCGACGGGGTCTCCCGGTGGGGAGATGACGACCAGTGGCGGCAGCGCGACGGCGGGGAACGGTGCGACCAGCGGTGGCAATGCAATCGGCGGCAGCGTGTCCACCGGTGGCGGCAGCAGCGCAACTGGCGGCAGCGCAACCGGCGGCAGTGTTTCAGCCGGCGGCGGCGCAACGGGCGGCAGCGTTTCAACCAGCGGCGGCACGAGCGGTGCAGCCGGGGCGAGCGGCGGCAGCGCGGGCGCCGGCCAGAGCGGAGCGGCCGGAACGGGCGCGAGCGGCGCAAGTGGCAGCGCAGGCGCCACGGGTGGAAATGGCGGGAGCAGTGCAGGAGCGAGCGGCGCAGCTGGCGCGAGCGGCGGCAGCGACGTGTGCGGCACCATCGCGGAGGGTTCGAGCCTGACGCTCAGCTGCCCTGCGGGTCAAACGATCGGCAGCGTCAACTTTGCGAGCTTCGGCACGCCGACCGGCGCGTGCGGCAACTTGGCCAAAGGCACGTGCGACGAGAGCGCATCCGTGGCGGTGGTGCAGGCGCTCTGTCTCGGCCGTCAAAGCTGCAGTGTGCCGGCCAATACCGGCACGTTCGGCGACCCTTGCAACAAAACGGTGAAGACGCTCGCGGCCGACGTCACGTGCTCCCTCGGCGGCGGCCAAGGTGGCCCGACCACCGGTCAGCAGCCCTTCAAAGGCGTCGCCAATTCGCCGTGCGCGGATCGCACCAAGCTGAATACCTCTTGGTATTACAACTGGGAGCAGACCACGACGGAGGCGTGCAGCAACGGCGCGGGCGGCGTGTTCGTGCCGATGATCTGGGGCCACACGGGCAGCGAGCAGAGTGCCTCGGGCATCAGCAGCGCGGTCGCGTCGTTCGTAAGCAAGGGTTATCCCTATGTGCTCGGCTTCAACGAGCCCGACAACTGCACCCAGTCGAACATCCCGGTGGATTCAACCCACCCGAACTCGAGCTGCACCGCGGTGAGCAGCAATGCGATCAACCTGTGGCCCTCGTTTCTCAACTCGGCGATCAAGACCGTCAGCCCCGCGGCCCAGGCAAACACCTCGGGCCAAGCCTGGACTACGACCTTCTTCGGCGACGTCAACGCGAACAGCACCGCACTGCGCACCGACGTAATCGGCCTCCACTGGTACGGCTGGAACGCCGGCTCGTGCGACGCAACCGCGTCGCAGCTCGCGAGCTACATCAGCTGGGCCGAGGGCATCGCGGGCAACCGGCCCATTTGGCTCACCGAATGGGGCTGTCTGAACCTGAGCGCGCCCGACGTGCAGACCGTGGTGAACTTCTACAACGCCGCGCTCGCCGTGTTCGCGCGCCACCCGCGCGTGCAGCGCTACGCCTGGTATCCCTGGTCCACGAACTTGGCGCTCACGAACTCCGACGGCTCGCTGACCGCACTCGGCACCGCGTACGCGGCCGCGCCAGCGTACAAATAATTTTTGCTCGGGCGCGATCCCGATGGCCGAATTTGGGAATTAGTCGGCATCGTGCAGAAAATGATAAGCCGCCCCCCGCTCGAGCGCTTTTCCCTGCGATTCCGACGCTTAGCGCTCCCCGCGACCGTTGCCTTGACGCTGTTGGCGACCTCGCCGGCCCGCGCGGCATCGCCAACCGGGCCCATCTCGGGTTGGGCGAGCGGGGTCCCGAGCTACATCAGCATGTACATCTACGTGCCGAGCAAACTCGCCGCGAATCCGCCGATCTTGGTGGTCTCGCACTATTGTGGCGGAAGCGCCTCGGCGGTCTTTAACCAGGCGCAGGGGGGAGGCATCGTTGCGGCAGCCGACAAGTACGGCTTCATCATGGTCCTTCCGCAGACGACCAATTCTGCGTCTTCCGCGAAATGTTGGGACGTTGGGTCAAAGCAGTCCCTCACACACGACGGAGGAGGCGACACGCAGGCGGTGGCCGAGATGGTGAAGTACACGGTCAGCACGTACGGCGCGAACGCCGATCGCGTCTACGCAACGGGGGACTCGTCGGGCGCCATGATGACGCAAGCTTTGCTCGCCGTTTATCCGGACATCTTCAAGGCAGGGGCGTCGTTCGCCGGCGTGCCCGCTGGATGCTGGTCTGCCGGTTGGAGCGCCGCGAGCAATTGGGGCAGCACGTGCGCGAGCGGCAACGACATCATGACCGCGGCCCAATGGGGCAGTCTCGCGCGTGGCATGTACCCAGCGTACACGGGGCATCGTCCGCGCGTGCAGCTCTTTCACGGCGACGCCGACCCAACCATCAGCT
>DASXKQ010000064.1:0-21769 GCA_036496745.1 Polyangiaceae bacterium | reverse complement strand
GCCCACTGTGCATCGGTCAAAGCATGGCGGTATGTCACACCCAGCTTTGATCATGCCGTGAAGAGCCGCGCAAGAGTCCCGTTGTGCTCGCGATCCAAGTGATCGAAATGATCTAGGAAAATTTTAGGACAGCCCCTAGTGTCATCGTTTCTTCGAGCCCTTCGCGCAGCGATGCAGCAGCATCGGGGTAGTCCTGCTCGAGCTGGGTCGCGAGGTTCTGCAAGCACTTGCGCGCGGTCTGTTTCGACGAGCTGCGGTAGGCGTCGTGCATGGTCTTGCCCATGCTCGGCTGCAACGACTTCGGCAGATGGTCGAGCACGTTGCGAGTCTTGTGCACCTGACACCGCTGTACGACGCCGCGCGTGCCAAAGATTTCTCGAATCGCCTTGCGCAGCGCCTTGCTGCCGTCGATCACAAACAGGTACGACTGCTGCGCGTCGGCGCCTCGCTCGACCAAGTCGTTCGGCAACGCCTCGCACACCGCCGAGTTCTCGGTGGCTCCTTGCCAAAAACCCTGCCTCGCCTGTGGGATCGACCCGGCAAGCAATCGATTGAGTTAAGGATTCGCGGCCCCTAAGGACGGCAGCGGGGACGTGTTGATCTCCGGCCATTGCGGTGAGCGCTTCATGGATGAAGCGACCGCGGCGGATCTCGATCGAGTCATCGGTGTCGCGCGCAAGAAGAAGCGAGCCGCGGCGTAGGGGAGTGGCGAACGCTGGCTGGTGAGCAAGCCGCAAAAGGCCGGGCAACTCCGTCTCCGCGCGGTCCGATAGAGCAGCTCGAGGATCGCGGAGGGCTCGGGTGCTATGATGACTGGGACGAATGCTTTCGGCTGCGGAATTTCAGATGCGTGAGCCGCTGCCTTTGCACGAGGTGCAGCGCGCTGTGTTCGAGTTTTGTCGCGGGCGGACGGATATCGCTATCTTTGGGGCGCAGGCGGTCAACGTGCACGTGGGGGTGTCGCGCATGACAGAAGACGTCGATTTGCTCAGCTCGAGTCCGGAAGCGATAGCGAACGAACTCGCCGAGGCGCTGCACCGCGCGTTCCACGCGGCGATTCGCGTTCGGGCGGTGCGCCCTGGGCAGGGCTATCGTATCTATCAAGCGCGTGGGGAAGAGAGCCGGCACTTGGTGGACGTGCGGCTCCTCGAGTTTCCGCTTCGGTACCTCGAGCTGGACGGAGTCCGCTACGTCGCGCTGCAGCAACTCGCCGCCATGAAGATGTGCGCGCTCGTTCGGCGGCGCTTGGCGCCGAAAGGCGCAACGGATCTCGCCGATCTGCGCCGCCTGCTGCTCGGGCACCCCGAGCTCATTGCGGATCCCAGCACCGTGCAAGCCGCGATCGGCGAGGTAGGCGGCGGCGACGAAGCGCGCGCTGCCTGGGCCGAGCTCGTGGCGGCGCCACTCGTTCCGGATGACGACGGCGACGGCTACTGAGCACCCGGAAATCTGGCGAGCCAAGCGCGTAGACGATCGGATCGCCTCGACTTCGTGGTGGAGGGCGGTCGAGTGGTGCTGCGGGCAGGCAAGCGGGATCTGAGGTCGTGGCGGCAACTGACGGCCTGGCTTGGCCGATGAGCGTTCGCAGCCTGCGCGGGCTCGGGAGTCCGCGGGCAAGATGGCAAGAGAAGGTGTAGACTCCACAAATGTTGGCCGCCAAGCTCGCAGATCACGACGACACGCCGCACGAAGACAAGATCGTCGTGCTGCGCGGCGCGAGTTGGTCCGACTATCAGCGGCTGCTCGAGGTGCGTGGGGAGAAGGGGTCGCCGCGGTTTGCGTTTTTGGAGGGGGAGCTCGAGATCATGACGCCGTCACGGCCGCACGAATCGATCAAGTCGCGTATTGGATGTCTCGTCGAGGTTTGGTGTCTGGAACACGGCATCGAGTTTTCGCCGTATGGCTCGTGGACGCTCGAGAACAAGCCCAAGGAGGCCGGGGTCGAGCCGGACGAGTGCTACGTGTTCGGCGTGGATCCGGACCCGCCGCGGCCGGAGCTCGCGATCGAGGTGGTGTGGACGTCGGGCGGTATTCGCAAGCTCGAGATCTACAAGCGGCTCGGTGTGGACGAGGTCTGGTATTGGCGCCGCGGGCGCATCAGCGTGCACCTCTTGGTCGACGGTGAGTATCAGGAAGCGAGCGCGAGCCGTCGTCTGCCGGAGATCGATTTGACGGAGCTCGCGAGCTTCATCGATCGACCGACGGCGAGTCAGGGTATGCGCGAGTACCGCGCGCTGCTCGTGTCGCGCGCGACGGCCACGCGTTGACCACGCGGAGCGCCGGCGCTAGCTTGGAGCTCATGCGGAGCGCGGCAGTACGCCCTTTGGTTTCCGAGCGCGAGTTCTTGCGCATGCCGGAGACGATGAACAAGGTCGAGCTGCTCGACGGGGAGGTGATTGTGTCTCCGAGTCCGAATTTTGGGCATCAAGAAATTCTTGCGCGCTTGATAGAGGCGCTTCGGAAATGGGCTCGTCGTTATCCGCACCCCGCCACCGTCGCGCAATCGCCGCTCGACGTGCGCTTCGGCAAAGGGCGCATCTTGCAGCCGGATGCGTTCGTGCTGCTCCGGAAGATCCCGCTCGAGCACAAGGGCCCCATCGCTCACATTCCGGAGTTGTGCATCGAGGTGCTGTCCGAAAATCGGATATACGACCGAGTCACCAAGCGGTTGGTGTACGCGATCGCCGGGGTTCGTGAGCTGTGGGTCGTCGACCGCGCGGGGCTCGTCGAGCGCTGGACGGGCCGCGGCTTGAACGACAGCACGGAGAGCCGTGTTCGGCTCACGTCGCAGGTGCTGCCTGGGTTTTCCCTCGATTTGCGTAAGCTGTTCAGCGCGCGTTCGCGCTAGAGCGCATGCCATGGCCGGCATGCTTTTGGTTTTTGTTTTGCGCGGGAAATATGCTGTAGTCCTGCAATCGAGTACGCTTTTTACGTAGCTTGCGCCGTGAGGCCGCGCGGCAGCGGGCATGAGTGCGTGCCGGTCTTTTCGTCATATTGCTGGTGGTAGTCTTCGGCCTTCCAGAAGCGGCCCATGGGTTCGATCAGGGTGGTGATGGGTTGCTTGTGGTCGGCTTGTTCGTGCGTGCGAGCTTGTTTGGCGGCAGCTTCTTCTTCAGGGGAGAAGGTGAAGATCTCGCTGCGGTATTGATCGCCGACGTCGGGGCCTTGGCGATTCTTGGTGGTGGGATCGTGGTTCTTGAAGAAGACGTTGAGCAGCGTGTCGTAGCTGACGCGCTTGGGGTCGAATTCGATCAGCACGGTCTCCGCGTGGCCGGTGGTGTGGGTGCACACGGACGGGTAGGTGGGGTTGTCCGTGTGACCGCCGCTGTAGCCAACGGCCGTGGAGATGACGCCGGGCACTTGGCGGAACATATCTTCCACTCCCCAGAAGCAGCCCGCGGCGAACGCGGCGAGCTGGTGGCCGGGGTCAGGTGAGAGCGGCGTGCCCGCGCCCACGTGGCCCGGGTTGGTTCCGACCGTGGTGTGCGCGGTCGCCTCCGCGGGGGCAACCGGCGTGTCGCGGATACTGCCTTCAGGCTCGGGCATGGACTGTGTTCCGTTCTTGCTGCAGGCGAGGACGAGCGGAATCAGCGCGAAAAATCGGAGTGTTTTGAGCACGTAGGGAGTACGCGGGCTGCCGGCGCGCGGTTACTTTGCCGATTTTACCGGTCAACGGTAGCGCCAGCGCGAGCCGCCGCTCGAGCGCCAGGGCGCGCCCGACACCAGGTGCACGAGCGCGACGAACAGCGACGCTCCGATGATGGACCACAGGATTGGGAAATTGCGGCCGTCGACCGTGACCATCAAGAGCTCCGGCAGCCGGAAATAGTGGGCGATGAAGGTGCCGAGCAGCGCACCGACGAAGCCGACCGCAATCGACACGAACACCCCGCCGCCCGTGCCGCCACCGATCGCTCTGCCGATGGCGCCGCAGACTCCCGCGACTATCAACAAAATGAGCAGGCCCGTGAGTGTGATCGTCATAGCTCCAATGACTGCAAGGAGCGCGCCGCGACAGCGCACGGCGATTGGCTGCTTTTCGCGGCACACGAGTGAGACAGAATGGCGCAGCGAGGCAGGATCGCGAGGATCGCGAGCCTGCGACGTTTTTTACTGCCGGCCGTCGCTCTCGCGCGCCGGCGAGCTGATGCAGCCTTTCCAGGCGGACTCACCGTCGGCGCCGTGGGCGAAGCGCTCGAGCTCGCAGCGGTAGGTGCGCGTGTCGATCCAGTGGTTGGCGCGCGCCTCGCACAGGCGGTACATGGCGACCTCGTCGCGATACATTTGCTCGGCGACGTTCATGGCGGGCGGCTTCGGCGCAGACGCCGCGCCGGGCGCGAGAGAGAGCGTCGGTCCGGTCGTGTTGATCATTTCGGGTGACGGCGGCGGCACGGTCGACGGCTGCACGGCCAAGCGTTTGTCCGGCGGCGCGGGAATGCGACAGACGCGGACACCGTCGAGGCCGTTCCAAACCACGGCCTTGTCTTCAATGCTGACGCACGCACTCGTGGTCAATGCGAGTACACCAGCCGCCATCATCACGATCGATTGCTTCATAACCAAGACCTCATATTCGTTCGAAAGAGCGCCACCGCCGTGAGCTTTTGGCGGTTTGGGCGCGCAGCATAGAACACGCGCATTCGTCCGCCAGCATGCCCGCGGCGCGAGCCGTCAATTGCGCGATTTCCAGGGCTCGCGCGGGCCCGTTCAGCTCGGGAAAGGATCTTGCCATGGCTGGGTCAGTCGGCCTTCAGTCGATACCCGACGCCCGATACGGTGAGGAGGTACTTGGGCTGCGCGGGCTCCGGCTCGAGCTTGTAGCGGAGCTGACGCATGTAGACACGGAGGTATTGCAATTGCTCCTCCGCTTCCGGTCCCCAGACTTCGTGCAGGAGCTCCCTGTGCGTCACCACTCGGCCAGCAGCGCGTACGAGTACGCCGAGCAAATTGTACTCGGTGGGCGTGAGCGCGACCTCCTCGCCGCGCAGCCAAATCAAGCGTCGTTCGAGATCGACGCGCAGCTCGCCCACCTCGAACTTGGAAATCGGCGCCGTGCGATCGGAGCCGCGCGCCGTCCCAGACCAGCTCGGTTCCGGCGCCGACGATGGACGCGAGCGGTGTGCGGAGATCGTGCGACATCGCGCTCAGCAAGCTGCTCCGCAGCCGTTCGGCTTCAATCTGCACGTCTCGCGCTTGCGTGGTGGCTTGCTGCCGACGCGTGCGTTCCATCAAACCACTGATGACTCCGGCGACGACCGCCATCACGGCCAGGGTAATGCCACTCTCGAGGTCCGACGGGGCGAAGCCAAACCTAGGAGGGATGAAGAAGAAATCGAAGCTCGTGGCCATCAGTGCGGCCGTCAGCAGCGAGGTGCCAATCCCGAACCGCGTCGAGATGATCACGACGGCGAGCAGGTTGATCATGACCAGTTCGGACAGTCGCAGATAGCTCGAGACCAGCAAGGAAAACGCGGTTGCGATGGTCACTGCGCCCACGCCCCATAGGCACCCGCGCGCGTCGAACGCACGAGCGGAACGCAACTCGTTGGATTCAGGCGCCAAATTGCCGATTGCTACTGTGAGCACTTCGCTCGCGGCGGGCCACCTCGACTTCGGGTGGGTAGTAGCGGGGGTCTCCAAGGCTCCGCGGCTTTAGCACTTTTTTTATGCGTTCCTTATGGTTCAGAGGCGCGTCTGAAACACTCCGGAAGCGCCTATCGGCTAAAAGAGGGAAAGCTCGGTTGACCGCCGAACCGCGAGGCAGGACCTCGACATGTGGTGTGTTGTAGCTTTTCGTTCCTGCGACCGGGTCTCTTCGGCGGTCGGCTGAGCGCCATTGAAAGGCAAAGCTCGCTAGTGCACGGGGGGCACTAGCGAGCCAAGCTACTCTGCGCGACCGGCTACTTCGAGGTGGCGAGCACGCCCGACGGAGCAACCGCCGGGGACTCGACCATCTGAGCGAAGCCGCTGATGCTGCCCTGCTCCGGATAGGCCGGACCACCGTGCTCGTGGAGATCGAGCCCTTCGAGCTCGCCGTCTTTCGAGACGCGCAGCGTGCCGGTCGCCTTGACCGCGTACATCAGCGCCATCCCAACGACGAACGTAGCCACGGTGATGCACGCGCTGCCGATCGCTTGCGCCACGAGTTGCGCGCTCCCGCCGCCGTAGAACAAGCCCGTGACGAGCGACGCCGGCGAGTTGTCCGGCCCCGTGGGCGTTGCCGCGCCGTACTGACCACTTGCGAACAAGCCGAGGCTCAGTGTGCCGAAGATACCGCACGCCCCGTGGACGGCGACTGCTCCGACCGGATCGTCGACGCGTAGCCACTCGACCAGGTCGATGGCCAATGCGCATACGACGCCCGCGATCATGCCGATCATGATCGCGCCGAACGGTGACACCCAATAACAGGGGCAAGTGATGGCGACGAGACCGGCGAGGAAGCCGTTGACGGTCATGCCGCAATCCCAGACCTTGTTGCGTGGGTAGACGAAAAACAGCGCCGAAAGACCACCTGCGCAAGCGGCGAGCGTGGTGTTGGCCGCCACGCGACCGCAGCCCGCAGCGTCCATGGCTGAGAGCGTGCTGCCCGGGTTGAACCCGTACCAGCCGAACCAGAGGATGACGCCGCCGACCGACGCGATCACCATATCGTGGCCTGGCGGCATGCCACCGCCGTCACGCTTGAACTTGCGACCGAGACGCGGGCCGAGCGCGATGGCACCCGCGAGAGCGACGAAGCCACCGATGGTGTGCACGACGGTAGAGCCGGCAAAGTCGTGGAACGGAGCGGGCTTGATGTTGTTGAGCCAGCCGTCCGGACCCCACGCCCAGTGACCGAGGATCGGATAGATGAAGCCGCTCACGCCGAAGCTGTACAAGAGGTCTCCGACGAAGCCGGTGCGACCGACCATGGCGCCCGACGTGATGGTGCTGCACGTGTCGGCGAACGCGAACTGGAACAGCCAGAAGGCGAGGAACGCAACACCGGTCGAGCCGTAGGTCTCCGGGGCGCCCGCGAGGAAGAAGTACTGATGGCCGATGAAGCCATTGCCCGCGCCGAACATGAACGCGAAGCCCCAAGCCCAGAACAAGATGCCGCATAGGCACGTGTCGACGATGCCTTCGAGCAGGATGTTCACGGTCTCGCGCGTCCGGGCAAAGCCGGCCTCGAGCATCATGAAGCCCGCCTGCATGAAGAACACGAGGAAGGCCGCGACCAATGTCCACATCGTGTTGATGGGGTTGATGTAGGCAGGCGTCGCCGCGGCGGCGTCATCGGCTAGCGCCGGGGACGCGAAATACCAGTTGAAACATTTGATAGCAGCGAGCACTAAAAGCACGCCACCGATTTTGCCGGCGATGAGGATCGCAAGCAGGCGGCGGTCGTCCGCCCGCCTCATTCGACGCATGAATTCGCTTAGCATCCGGGTCTCTCCTGTACTTTTCGCGCGCGCCCGCGATCGAGCGCGCGGCGTGGTGTGGTGTGTGACCCCGAACCTACCGGCGCTATGTTTCCGAACGTTTTCGAGCGAATTGCGCGATATCGAGTGAGTCGCTCGAGCACGGCGGCCGCCGGATTTTTAGCCGTCGCCCGCCCGCAAGATCATGAAGGAGGGCCTGCCGGAGGGTTCGGCTGCATGTCCTCGGAGGTCCGGCGCTCACCCAGGTTTCGTGCAACGTTTCGGGCCAAAAGCGGAGCGAGGCCTCTTTCGCGCCTTCGGGAAAGGCGCGAAACCGGAGCAGAACGGAAATCGATCTTCCTCTCCAAAAACGCATTGGATGAACCATTAAGAAAACATTAACGAAACATAAGGACACTTAGATGGTCCCCGGCAAGGAGATCCCCACATGAGTGATCCGTTTCTTATCCATCCGGCAAAACGAGCCATCGGTTCGACATCCAGAGCGGGGATTTCCCGCGTTGCACTCAAGCACAAGCTGCTCATAGCAATGCTTGTCGCCGTCGGCGCTACCCTATCCGGGTTCGCGCTTGCCGACACACCACCGGCAGGCTCCGCGGCGGCACCGTCCGCTGCGCCGGCCCCCGCCGCTGCGCCGGCTCCCGCCGCTGCTGCGGCCCCCGCTGCCGCGCCGGCTCCCGCCGCTGCGGCCCCCGCGGGCTCTGCGCCCGCTCTGCCTCCCTACTTTTCGGGAGCAAACGCCGAGGGAAAACCGGCAACTTGGCCCGACCCAACGGGCGCCGCGGCTGGCGTGTGGGCCACGCCCGCAGGTGACGGCAAGGGCGACGTGCCGAGCGCGCTTAGTACGGGCGACGTCTACGACCGAATCGCTCACAACCTGTTCTCCGTCAACATGGTCTGGACGCTCATCACGGGCTTCCTCGTGATGTTCATGCAGGCCGGCTTCGCGATGGTCGAGACGGGCATGTGCCGCGCCAAGAACGCGGCTCACACGTTCACCATGAACTTCATGATCTACCCGCTGGGCTGCCTCGGATTTTGGGCCTACGGCTTCGCGTTCGGCTGGGGTAACTGGTTCAACGGACCGGTTCCGCCCGGTTGGTATTCGTCGCTTGGACCGGGCACTTCAGTACTCAACTCGGGCATCACGCTCGCCGGTAAGTACGGCATCCTAGGCACCAAGGGCTTCTTCCTGGGCTCTTCGGTGAACGACACCGCGGTGATGGGCCTGTTCTTCTTCATGATGGTGTTCATGGACACCACAGCCACCATCCCGACGGGGGCGATGGCCGAGCGCTGGGCCTGGAAGAACTTCGTGATCTACGGCCTGTGGGTGGCCGCGCCGTATTGCATCTACGCGAACTGGGTGTGGGGCGGCGGCTGGCTCGCTCAGGCCGGCGTCAACTGGCACCTCGGCCACGGCGCTGTCGACTTCGCCGGTTCCGGCGTTGTGCACGCGATGGGCGGTATCATCGCGCTGGCCGGTGGCATCTGCATCGGGCCGCGCATCGGCAAGTACATCGACGGCAAGGCGCAAACCATTCCAGCGCATCACTTACCGATGGCGATCGTCGGCTGCTTCATCCTCGCGTTCGGCTGGTTCGGGTTCAACCCGGGCTCGTCGCTGGCCGGCACCGACCTGCGCATCTCGTTCATCGTCGTCAACACGATGCTGGCGAGCGTGGCGTCTGCATTCTCGTGCATGCTGTACATGATGATGCGCGGCGAGAAGCCCGACCCGGGCATGCTCGTGAACGGCATGCTCGCCGGGCTCGTAGCCATCACGGCGCCGTGCTCGTTCGTCAATCCGCTCGGCGCCGTCATCATCGGACTCATCGCCGGCGTGCTCGTCGTGATCGCCGCCCGCTTCATCGACACCAGGCTCAAGGTCGATGATCCGGTCGGTGCGATCGCGGTCCACGGCGTAAACGGCCTGTGGGGCGTGCTTTCGGTCGGCATCTTCGCGACCGGCGAGTACGGCGCGGGCTGGAACGGCGTGGTCCGCGACGACATGGTCAAGCAGTACGGCGCCGACGGCGTGCGCGGCATTCTCTACGGAGATGCCTCGCAGCTCGCCGCGCAGGCGCTCGACTGCGTGGTCGTGTTCGTGTTCGGCTTCGCGATGGCGTACGTCTGGTTCAAGATCAGCGACAAGATCACGCCCCTTCGCGTCAGCAAAGAGACCGAGCTCGCCGGGCTCGACATGCCGGAAATGGGCGCCTACGCCTACCCGGACTTCGCGCTCAAGGACGAGGCGGCGAAGTCCCCGGCGGAGTAAGCCGGAGCGCGGCTTAGCTGCCGAGTACGCCACGAGTCGGGTCTTTCCAGGCCCGACTCGTGGCGGCTTGCCCGGATCCAAGCTAGCGTCGCATCATGAAACCGGGCAGAGTTCGTGTCGTTTCGAGGCTCGGCGTGTTGGTACCCACCATCGCGCTGAGCATTTTTCTTGGGCAGCGCGGGGTCCCGCTCGGCCCGCGCATCATCATCGCGCTGATGTTTGGTTACATGCTGATCAAGGCTTTCGCTGCCTGGTCACGCGCCGCTAGCGACGGTTAGCGGGTGAGAAAGCGTCGCCCTCTTATCGAGCCCTGATTATTCTACTTGTCTCAGGCGCGTTTTGGGGGCCGCTGCTTGTTGCGCACGACGAAGACCGAGCAGCGCGCGCGGCGTACTACGTTCTCGGCGACCGAGCCGAGTAGCAGTCGCTCGAGGCCGGAAGCGTCGTGTACGCCGATCAGAATGACGTCCGCGCTCACGGAGTCCGACAAGCGCACGATTTCGTCCACTGGATCCCCTACTGCGAAATGGCCCGTCACCGGCGCTGAGCACTGCCGCTTCGCCATGCGCAAATGGTGATCGAGATAGTGGCGCGCTTCTTCGTGGAGTTCGTTAGCGTGGCCGCCGCCCGGAGGCGCGCGATCGAACATGCCCGTCTTGTACACATGCAGGATGTTGAGCTGTGCGCCGTGCCAGTTGCGCCGCGCCAGGCGCGTGGCGGCTTCGATCACGCGGCTGGCGTTACCCGATGTATCCACCGCCGCGACGATCACCGCGCCTTCCGGCTCGGAGCCGGTCTCGTCCGAGGCCGCCTCGTTGGGTTCTACCTCTGTCATGAGTTCCTCGACCTAGCTATAGCGCCCTGTAGCGAACATCAACCGCGTCAAACGTTTGCTCTGAAACACGGCTGAAATATGCGAGTCGGCATAAGAACTTTGTAAAGAGAGCGTGGAGCAAAGGCTATACAAGGTCGGCTCGATTTCGTCGAGCCACAACCGAAGACACGATGCACAGCGAATCCTTTCCTTGGTGGACGACACTGCCGTTCCCCGCACTCGTCCTCGCGATTGCCGTCCTGCCCATCGCGCTCTCTCGGCTGTGGGAGAAGCGCTGGTTTCAGATCCTCACTAGCGGTGGCTGCGCAGCGCCGGTCGTCTACTTTTTCTTGACGCATCAAGCGAGCGCGCAGCTCGGGCATGCCCTGAGTGGTTATGGCTCGTTCGTGGTCACGCTGACGGCGCTGTTCGTCACCTCGGGCGGCATCCACTTGACGGGCGACATCGAGGCCACGCCGAAGGTGAACGTTTGCTTTTTGCTCGCGGGCGCGCTGTTGGCGAGTTTGGTGGGCACGACCGGCGCGAGCATGCTCTTGATTCGGCCGCTGCTGCGCACCAATCGACAACGCGAGCACCGCGCGCACTTGGTGCCGTTCTTCATTCTGGCAGTCGCCAACGCGGGAGGCCTGCTGACGCCGCTCGGCGATCCGCCACTCTTGGTGGGCTATATCGAGGGCGTCCCGTTTCTGTGGACTCTTCGGCTGCTGCCGCTGTGGCTCATGTACGTGGGCTCATTCGCGGTCGCGCTCTATCTGGCGGACAAGCGCGCGTATGCGCGGGAGTCAGCGAGCGCGCTCAGCGCCGACCGCACGAACGTCGAGCCGATCCGTATCCGTGGTCAACGCAACATCTTCTTCTTGCTGGCGATCGTGCCCGCGGCCATGCTGCCGGCGGGCGTGCGTGAGCTGTCGATGCTGGCGATCACGCTCGGCTCGTACTTTCTCACGCCGCGCGCGCTCCATGAGGAAAACGGCTTCTCGTTCGCGCCGATGGCGGACGTCGCCATCATCTTCGCCGGGCTCTTCGTGTGTCTCGGCCCAATCGAGGCCTGGCTCGCGCAAGCGGCGCCCCACTTGCCCATGCAGCGTGGCTGGCAGCTATTCTGGGGCTCCGGTCTGCTCTCCGCGGTGCTGGACAACGCCCCGACCTACACTGCATTTGCCGCGCTTGCGCGCGGCTTGAGCGTCGGGCAGAGCGGGCTCATTGCGGGCATCGCCCCGTTCAAATTGGCAGCGGTGAGCGCGGGCAGCGTGGTGATGGGCGCGACGACCTATATCGGCAACGGGCCCAATCTGATGATCAAAGCGATCGCGGAGCGCGAGCACTTTCCCATGCCAAGCTTCGTGCGCTACGCCATCTTCGCGTTCGCGACCATGCTTCCGGTACACGTGATCACGACCGTGGCGCTCTGGTGGTTCGACCGCTAGCCAAGAATCGTTCCGTCCCGTAGCGGGCGCGAGAACGAATCGAACAAGTCTAAAAGACCAGCGGCAAATCGAGCTGCACGATCTTGTAGTCGGTCGGTGTCTTCGCGTTGCTGCTGCTCGCGAGGGGGCTGTCGAGCGGCAGAGCGACGGCGATGCCGGGCCGGAACCAGATCGAGTCGGAGAGCTTGACGTGGAGGCGCGGGCCGATCGCGACGCTGCTGTCGTCGCGCAGGGTGTGAGTCGTGTCTTTGGAGACGGCTGCTGGTGTCGAGAGCCAGCGACGGTGCCGCAGCTCTGCGCCGATGGAAAGCTCCGGGATCAAGAAATAGCCGAGGTGGAGGCCGGCCGTGAAGTTCGTGTTGTCGCGATCGATGGTGTCTGGGCCGCGCGCCTTCTGCAGGCTAAACAGGGTGGCCTCGACTTGCGCCGTGAAGCCACCGGAAATGTAGGCGAGATCCACGCCGGGAATGATCGTGAAATAGTCGACGGCGAACATGGCGTTGTCGAGTGCGGAGCGCGCGTTGGCGCCGTATGGCGATTCGGCGGCGGCCATGCCGGGCTCGGTCTTCGGATCGCCGCCTTTGCCGATGGGCAGCGTGAAGCCCAAGAACAAGCCGAGTTTGAGCGACGGGTCGAGCTTGATGCCGTACAGCGCGCCGAGCACGGGATTGACGAAGACCTGAGCGTGGTGGGTCGGTTTGGGCGGCGCGTTCGAGACAGCGCCGATGCGCCCGATCACCGCGAGCTCCGGAATGACCTTGTAGCTCCCGAGCAGCATGCTGGCGATCGTCGAGCCGCTCTGGCCGTTGACTTTGTAGAAGCCGAAGGAGGTGTCGGAGCGGATCACGTTGGCGGGCGCCACCCCGCGGAGCTGCCAGGGCAGCGAGTAGGGTGGGGGTTTCGGCTTGGCTGGCGCGGGAACGGCGGATTCCGGGACGGAGTTCGTTTGAGCTCTGGCGCGTGACGCCATCACGGCGCTTGCCACGAACAACGCACGAGACAAGCGACGAGCGACGATTGAAATATTTCTAGGCATGGGCAAGCGAACTCCAGTTTTGAAAAAGACGCACCGGTAGCGATCGACTCGGTGTAGACCCACCGGTCGGAGATTCGTGGTCGACCGCGCGCGTGGTCGCCGCGCGCGGTCGATCGAGTTAGGCGTTCGCGCGAGCCAGGCTCGGCATGCGGCTCGCGAGGAAGCGCGTGCGCCGGTAGTACCACCAGGTGAGCGCGATGCAGACCACGTAGTAACCGAAGAACCAGAACAACGCGGTGGACGGTCCGCCGGTGGCCTTGATCGACGCGCCGAAACCGCGCGGAATGAAGTACCCGCCGACCGCGCCGATCGCCGAGCTCACGCCGAGCACGGCGGCCGTCTCACGGCGCGCGGTCACCAGCGCCGCGGCTTGCTGCTCGGGAGCCGAACCAGCGCCGCGCAGCGCCTTCTCCCGGAAAATAACGGGGATCATGCGAAAGGTCGAGCCGTTGCCGATTCCGGTCGTGACGAACAAGAGCAGGAACATCACGAGGAAGCCGCGAAAATCTTTGAGCTCCACGAAGTGCAGCACGCCCAAGGTGAGCAGAGCCATCGCGATGAAGTTCCAGAAGGTGACCCGCGCGCCGCCCAGACGATCGGCCATGAAGCCGCCGAACGGCCGCGAGAGCGAGCCGACGAGCGCGCCGAGGAAGGCGAGGTTGGCCGTCACGGCGGGGAACTGGGTCTTGATCAGTAGCGGGAATGCCGCGGAGTAGCCGACGAACGAACCGAAGGTCGCGACGTACAGGATGGACATGATGAAGGTGTGCTTCTGCCGCATCACCACCACCTGATCTTTGAAGTTGGATTTGGCTCCGGACAGGTTGTCCATGAAAGCGGCCGCGCCGATGCTCGCGACGACGATCGCCGGTAGCCACACCAGCCCGGCGTTGGCGAGATGTAGCCCGCCGCCAACACCGGCGGCGATCACGATTGGCACGAACAGCTGCACGCTGCTCACGCCGATGTTGCCGCCGGCGGCGTTCAAGCCGAGCGCGAGGCCCTTCTTCTTGTCTGGATAAAAGAAGGAGATGTTGGCCATACTCGAAGCAAAATTGCCGCCGCCGAAGCCGGCAGTCGCGGCGGCCGCCAGCATCACTCCGAAGGGTGTATCCGGCCGATTGACGAGCAGGATCAACAGCGAGGCCGGAATCAACAGCAAGAGCGCGCTTACCGTCGTCCAGTTGCGCCCACCGAAGCGCGGCACGGCGAACGTATAAGGGAAACGCAGGAGTGCTCCGACTAGGCCCGGTACCGCGACGAGCGTGAAGAGCTGATCGGTGGTGTAGTGAAAGCCGACTTTGGGCAAGCGCGGCGCGACCACACTCCACATCATCCACACCGAAAAACCGACGTGCTCCGCGAGAATCGACCAGATCAGATTCCGCCGTGCGACGCGCTTGCCCTCTTTTTCCCAGAAGATCTCGTCTTCGGGATTGAAGTGTTCGATCCAGCGTGACATGAAAAACTCCTTTCGAAGGGCCTGGAAATGCACGGCGGCCCTGGCGGAGGCGGACCTTCGCTGAGCGGCGCCGTGCGCTTGCTCGAGCCTTGCTCTCGAGACAGCGCTCTCTGCCGATAGTGACTTCGAGCTTCTTTCAGTTTCACGATCCGCACGCGCTCGGTCAAGGCGCATTCGACGTACGGAGCGTCGATCGCGGGCGCGCGCGATGACCGTGAAACAGCGGCGAAACGCAGCGAGCGTTTTACGAAACGCCGTCTTCGCACACGCGAAGGGCACGCTCGTTTCAGCCTCGCAAAAGACGAGAATGGTGCAGGCAAGAGGCCTGTGGCGGAGTTGCCCAGAGAGGAATTGTTTCGGTGGGCGGTGTCCGGTCGGCCCGTCGACGACTCTCCGAAAGCCGAACGCTCGATTCACGAGCCGGAGCGAGCCTATTCCGGCAGCAACGGCTCCGCGAACGGCGTCCCGCGCGGCAGCCGAGCCGGGCGGTTTGCGCGGCGCAACTCGACGTCCTTGTTGTATCTGAAATACACTCCCAAGTTTCACTACGCGCTCGACGACGACGACGCAGTTCAGCCGCCTCGCCGCGAAGCTCGCCCGCGCCGGCTACGCGGACGAGTTTCGCCAGCAATTCGGCGCGCGGGTCGCCGCGGGCGACGCGTTGCTCGGCAATCTGGGCAAGGCACTGGAAGCGTTTCTCACGAGCGACGAGCTTGCGCCGTTCAGCTCCAAGTTCGACGCGTTCGTGCGCGTCGCGGCAAGCTTTCGCCGTACGAGCTCACGGGCATGCGGCTGTTCAAGGATCCGGCCAAGGGTGGCTGCGTCGGTTGTCATCGTTTTTATGACACGGGTCGCGATCCGGCGTTGTCGATGTTTACCGACTACGGCTATGACGCGGTCGCGGTGCCCCGCAACGACAAGCTGCCTGCGCACAAAGCCGACCTCGGGCTGTGCGAGCGCAGCGACGCACGCACGCCCTCGAATCAAGCGGAGTATTGCGTTCGCTTTCGCACGCCGTCCCTGCGCAACGTCGCGGTGCGTGGCTCGTACAAGCACAACGGCGTGTTCAGCAATCTGCGCGACGTCGTCGCGTTCTACGCGACGCGCGCGACGGATCCCAAGCGCTGGTACAAGTCGGGCGTGAAATTCGAAGACGTGCCTGCGAAGTACCGCGAGCGCGTGAACGTGGCGTCGATTCCGTACAATCGCCGCGAGGGCGACGTTCCCGCGTTGAGCGATCCGGAGATCGACGCCATCGTCGCCTTCCTGCAGACGCTCACCGACGCACGCTATCAAGGCCGCGCGCCCTGAGTTTTCAGAGGGCGCCGTGCGCTCGTTCGCGCGTGGAGGCGCCGATGTCGTTGCTTGTAGCCAAGCCGGCCACGCCTGACGTTCGGTAGGTAGGAGCTGAGACAATTTGCAACACAGCTCTCATTAATTGTAACCAATCCTATTGCCCATTTTCCATCGCGCCCATGGTGAGCCCATTGGAGGAGCGACTGCGAGTCTGGACCGAGGTGCTATGCTAGTAAGTTATGATCAGCGTGAGCCCGGCTCAGGACGCAATCAAGCAGGTGCTGCTGGTCGACGACGAGCTGTCCTTGCTGCGCGTGACCGCTCGCGTACTCGCGCGTGACGACTATCGGATCGTCTGCGCGAGGAGTGGAGAAGAAGCGGCGACTCAGCTGGCGTCGCAGCACTTCGACGTCGTGGTGAGCGACATCCACATGCCGGGCATGAACGGCCTGCAGCTGCTGCGCATGGCCCGCGATTTCGACTCGGACGTGCAGATCGTGCTGATCACGGGCAACCCCGACATCGGTTCGGCCGCCGCAGCGGTCGAATTCGGCGCGTTCCAATACCTGACCAAGCCGGTTGGTGGAGAGCATTTGAGGACCGTGGTGGAACTCGCCATCAACGCGAGTCGCGCAGCGCGGCTGAAGCGCGAGTTCATCGAAATGTGCGGCAGCGGCACGTATCGCGTCGGCGATCGCGCCGGCATCGAGTCGGTGCTGGATCGCGCGCTCGCGTCGCTCTGGATGGCGTATCAGCCGATCGTATCGGCGCAAACCCACGCCCTGTTCGCTTGTGAGGCGCTGATGCGTACCGAGGAGCGCGCGTTGCCGAACCCCGGGGCGGTGCTCGACGCAGCGCAACGGACCGAACGACTGCGCGAGCTCGGTCGTCAAGTGCGCGGTCGCGTGGCGGCGGATCTGCTGCAGACCGATCCCGGAGACGTGCTCTGCTTCGTCAACCTGTGCGCCGAGGATTTGCTGGATCCACAGCTGCTATCGCCGGAGTCGGCACTTTCCCGGCTGGCGACTCGTGTCGTGCTCGAGATCACCGAGCGGGCGAGCCTCAGCCAAATCGATGGGGTGCTCGAGCGCATCGCGAGACTGCGCGGCCTCGGCTATCGGATCGCGATCGACGATCTGGGCGCCGGCTACGCGGGCCTCTCCAGCTTCACGCAGCTCGATCCGGATTTCGTGAAGCTCGACATGTCGCTCGTTCGCGATGTCCACGAGAGCGCCACGAAACGGCGGCTGATCAGCGCGATGGTCGAGCTCTGTCACGACATGGACAAGCTGATCGTCGCCGAAGGCGTCGAGACCCACGCCGAGCGGCTCACGCTCGAGAGCCTGGGCTGTGATCTTTTGCAGGGCTACCTGTTCGCCAAGCCCGAGCGAGGCTTGGCGCCCGCGCTGCGCAGGTCGCCGGCGGCCTGAGGGCGCGCCGCAGAGAATGCCGTCTGGCCGAGGTGAGCGAATGGACCCCGTCACCGTCCGTCACAACGCGCACGAGCACCGCTTCGAGGCGGAGCTTGGCGCAGACATCGCGTTCGTCCACTACCGCTTGGCGGATGGGCGCATCGTCTTCACGCACGCCGAGGTGCCGCAGGCGTTCGAGGGACGGGGTATCGGCGGTGCGCTCGTCAGGACCGCGCTCGAGTACGCCAAAGCGCAGAGGCTACCGGTCGTGCCGCGCTGCCCGTTCGTCGCGAGCTACATCCAGAAGCATCCGGAGTATCAAGCGCTGGTAGCCCAAGACGCGGGCTGACGGGCCAACGACCGCGCTGTGGTCGCACAATTTCTGGAGATCGGTTCGGCCGTGCGCGGCCATGGTGCTGAGCATCCCTCACGGCGTCATGCCATAGTGCTCGCACTCGAATCATCGCGGGAAAACAACCATGAACAAAATCTCACGTAGCGGGCTTGCTCTGCTGTTGACATTCAGCGGGCTACTCGTATTCGGGCCGACCGGCGCGGGCTGCGACAGTCCGACGGAGGTCAACGCGAGCTGTGGCAGCGCGGGCGGTCCGGACAGCGGGCTCGAAGGTGGCGGCGTCGCGCCGAGCTCGGTCGTGATCTCGGCGGGCACGCGAACGCCCGTCGCGGTCACCCGTTCGATCAACTATTGGCAGTGGGCACCGACCTACGGCGACGACATTTCGGGCACCGAGTCCAAGGTCGCGCCGCTCGGCTTCTCGGTGATGCGCGTAGGCGGCTACAACAACGACGCCAACGCCCCGGACCCCTTCGACGACGCCCAGCTCGACAAAGCCGTGGCCTATGCTCGGGCGATCGGCGCACAGCCGTTGATCCAGGTGCCGCTCTTGGCCGGTCCGGATCAGATGCCGCCCACGCCGGACACCGCGGCCGCGATGGTGACCTACGCGAACGTGACCAAGAACTACGGTCTCAAATATTTCTCGATCGGCAACGAGCCGGACCTGTACTCGATTCAGGGCAATTTGAGCGACTCCACGCTGCCGGCGTTCCCCGGGTATTTGCCGGCGGATTACTGCGCCTCGGCTCGGGCCTACGTCACCGCCATGAAGGCCGTTGACCCGACGATTCAGATCGTCGGACCGGATCTGTCGTATCGCTACACGCCCAACAACGATTTTCTCACGCCCTTGCTCACGAACTGCGGCGATCTCTTCGACGTCATCGCCGTGCATCGCTACGTGGGCTCGTCCGCCCAAGCGAGCATTGCGAACGTCTCCAAAGACGTGAACAAGTTCCGGAGCGACGTGGGCGCGCTCCACGCTTTGGTCCAGGCCGCGGGATACGGCGCGAAACCGCTCGCGATCACCGAGATGAACGTCGACTACGACGCGCTGCCGACCGGCAACGTACCCGCAGCCGCCTGCGGCACGGTGCCGTCCGCGCTGTGGGCGGCGGACATCTTGGGCGCGTCGCGCGAGGTCAACCTGTGGACGACCGCGCTCTGGGACCTAGCCGACGACCCAGGTTGGCAGCTCGGTTTCCTCGATCCGCCGCCGACGCACACGCCGCGGCCGCAATACTATGCCTATCAGTTCTACGCTCAGCACTCGGGTCCGTCGCGGCTCGACGTGACGACGAGCCCGGATGGCGTGAACGTGTACGCTTCGCGCAACGCCGCGGACGACACTACGCAGGCCGTCGTGGTCAACTGGAACACCCACGCGATCCCGCTCGAGTTTCACGTGACGGATCTGACGCCCGCGCCGGCGCCCGCGACGTTCACGCTGCCCGCGCTCGCGATCGCCGCCATCGACATCCCGGACGGCGCAGCCGCGAGCGCGCTCGTGTACGGCGCCGCGCAGCACGACGCGGGGAGCGGCGCCGCCACGCTTTCGCAAGGCATCGGCCCGCTCGACAACCCGGACGCCGGCACTGCGCCCGACAGCGGCAAGCAAGACGCCGCCACGCCTCCTTGCGCGCAAACCATGTCGCCCACGCCCGTCATCACGAGCGGCGGCGTGAGCATGAGCACGACGGCCGCCTTCGGCACCGGTGCCGGCCGTTGGGGCAGCTACAGCTACGCGGGTCCTGGGCAAACGCCGCCCAGTGGCACCGTGACCAGCGACGGCAATGGCATTCAAATCGCGGCGAGCTTCGTGCTGCCGCTCTCGCCCTCGAACAACTACGACGGCTTCGGTCTCTACTACAATAGCTCGAGCTGCCTCGACGCCAGCCAATACACCGGCATCCAGTTCGACATCTCCGGCGACTTGGGCGCGTGCCTGATGACCTTAGCGCTGACCTTCAGCGACGACGTCAGCACCGCCAATGATCCCGGTCGCGGTCGCTGCATGGGGACCGGCGGAGCATGCCTCGCGCCCGAGGTGCCCGTCACTCAGACTTCGGGCACCGTAAAAGTGCCGTTCACTTCGTTCGCTGCCGGCAAGCCCCTTGCAGCGCTGGATCCGAGCGTGATCATCGGCATCCAATGGCAGCTGAGCGGGCCCTACGCCACGCCGGACGGCGGAGGCGGATGTGCGGCGAGCTTCACCGTCGAGAATGTGTCGTTTTACTAGAGCGGCTTTGCCCGAAAAGAATCGCGAGGCCATTGTCGAGCTACGGGTGAGGCTCATTTGCGCGGCTCGACGAGCCGAACGAGCGTGCCGATAACGCCCCGAGCGATCCCGCCCGCGCTCCCGTTTGCACTCGCTCAACCCTGAGCACGGGCCGATACAATACTTGTGCACGCGAGCGTCGCGGGGCAGCCAACCCTCACGCTCCGCCCCAACCATGTCCTAGCTCGGCCTTTGCCCTCTGCGTCTTTTCAACAGAGTTCGTCATCGTCTGACGGCGACCCCGAGGTGTGAAAAGCGAGTCGAGCGAGCCCTCTCGGAGTCATCTGCTCGTAACCGGTGTTACGAGCAATTGGGATTCGAATCGGGTCGCGGCGTTGCGGCGGGTCCGGTGGGTTTCTATCGAGCAAAATGCGCGCTCGAGGCGCTCAATCGCCTGCGGCCAAACTGAGCACGCTGTGCGGCTCGGCCGCGGCTTTTCTGGCGAGGACGCTCGCGTCGTACACGGCCCCGCGCGCTCGCATGATCGCTCCGAGCGGGCGGTGCGCCTCGATCGCGTGCCAGGGGTCGAACGAGAGTCGCGAGACGAGCGCGTCTATTTCCTGGCCGCGCGCGGACTCGGGATCTTGGCGCGGGATCGTGAGCACACCCAGATCGAGCCAGGGCCCCGACCACTCCACGGAGGTGTCCTCGATCGGTGTCTTCTGGTCGTCGCGGAAGAGCTGCGCGCGCGTGTCCAACTGAGTGAACCGGCGCGCAGGCTGGCTGCTCGGATCGCGAGCTCCGCGACGACGCCCACGTGCTGCTTGACGTGAAGCGCCCGGTCGACGCGGCCGCTCTTCTCGGCGCGCGCTCGTTGGACCGCGGTGAGCTCGCTCGCGTAGCCTTTGGAGCGCTCGCCTTCATCCGGCTCGACCCGTTCGTGAAAGGCCATGGGCGCATGCTAGCGCCCCACAGCCGAGCCGTCAGCTACGCCGCGGTCACCTTGGCCATCTCCAGATTGAAGCCTTTGGCGGGCCGCGCAAACAAATATCCCTGCAGCAGGTCGCAGCCCAAGGCTTCCAGCGTGGTCTGTTCGGCGGGAGTCTCCACGCCTTCGGCGATCACGAGCTTCCCCATGTCGTGGCTGAGTTCGACCATGGCGCGGATCAGCCGCCGCTTGATCGCGCTTTCATGTACGTCGCGCACGAGCGACATGTCGAGCTTGACGAAGTCGGGTTCGAGCTGAGTAAAACTCGATAACCCCGCGTAGCCAGCGCCGAGATCGTCGAGCGCGATTTGATAGCCGAGCTCGCGGAGCCGCGTGATGTGCTCGGGCACGTCGCGGATCCGACCCAAGCTCGCGCGCTCGGTGACCTCCAGCACGACGCGCGGCGCGTAGCGCGCGAGCGGCGAGTCGGGCGAGGCGAGCTCGGGGTCTTGTAGATCCTCCGTGTGCAGGTTGACGAACAGCAAAATGTTCGCCGGATCGTCACGCGCGATGTCACTTGCCACGAGCCTGCGCACCGTGCGCCCGACCTGGTGCAAACGCGAGGTGCGGGTGGCCGCCTCGAGCACGGCGCCCGGGTTGGGCAAGGCGCGCTCTTCGCTGCGCATCAAGGCTTCACAGGCGAACGTTTCGTGCGAACCGGCGTGCACGATGGGCTGGTAGGCCATCCACAACGACGACAGCGCGCGGTCGAGCGCCGTTTCGACACCCGCGCGATCGCCGACCCGAAAAACGCCGCTGCCGAACTCCTCGACGAACTCGCGCTTGAGCCGCGCCGCGCGACACGCGTCGACCGCGAGCGACATCACCTTGCGAAGCTGCTCGCCGTCGACCGGCTTCATCAAATATTGAAATGCCCCGAACTCCACCGCGGCCGCGGCCGTGCGCACCTCCGGCCTGCCCGTGATCAGCACGACCTGTACGTCGGGATCGCGCTCGCGAACAACACACAAGAGTTGCATCCCCGTCATGCTCGGCATGTGGATGTCGCTCAAGATCGCGTCGAAGCGATTGGTC
>DASXKQ010000063.1:0-16595 GCA_036496745.1 Polyangiaceae bacterium | reverse complement strand
ATTTGAACGCATGGAAACTGCCGATGCGCCGAGACCACAGCGCATCGAACACCTGCGCGGCGGATTCCGTTTGTTGGAGCGAGCAGTACAACCGAAGCGCGAAATGAGCCCCTGGCCGGAGCACGCGCGCGATCGAGCGCGAGAAGTTCCGGTAGCCCTGCGTGAAGTCGAACATGCTCAGGCAGCCGTCGCCGATCGCGAGCTCGAACGATGTCGCGGGCAGAGCGAGGTCGAGCCAGTCTCCGCGTACGGCGCGCCGCGTCGCAGTATCGCCAGGCCACACCTGCGCGATCATCGACTCGGATTGGTCGACGGCGATCAAGTTCAATGGTGGAGTGAAGCTTGTATTGGCAAACTCGGGTGTCACCCCGAGCAGTAAGGTTTCGAGTCGACCGTGCGCGGCCGGCTCGAGCTTTTCGACCCACGTTTTCAAGCAGACAACGTCCTCGGCGCACGGGCGCAACGGGGGCCCGATGTGCTGCCATCGTCCGGCGTGGCTCTTCCAGTGCGATGGTTCCATCCTCAGCTAGCCGCGTTCGAGTCTAACCTCAGCGCGAGTGTTACGGCTCTGGAAGCCACCTTTGGGGTCGTGGCGTGGACTTCGGACTCGAGGTTTGAGACATTCGAGGTGCTATGGGAAAAGTAAGGCTCCGCGGGCCGTTGCTCACAGGGTTGGTGTTGACGTGGCTCGTGGCACAAGCGTGCAGCGGCGGGGTCAAAAAGAAAATACTCCAGGACGAAGCCGGCGCCGAGGCCGGCAGTGACGGCGGGCCGACCGTCGATTCGGGCGTCGATGCCGGTGTGGACTCGGGCGTGGATGCCGGTGTCGACTCCGGTATCGACGCGGGAGTCGACGCGGGCGTGGATGCCGGCGTCGACTCCGGTATCGACGCGGGTGTTCCGCCACCGCCCGCGAAGCTGTTGTTCTCGGTGGCCCCCGGAGCGAAGGGCGCGGCGGGCTCGGGCGTCGCCTCGCTGCAAACGAAGTCGCAAAGCGCCGTCTATTCGAGCACGACCGAGGCACAGGCCGTGGTGCCCGGCAGCAACGACTTGACCTTGTTGCCCGGCGCGCTCGGGATCCAAGAGGGAGATCAACTCGATGCGTTCAGCTTGCTCAGGGACGAACCCCTGAGTCCCGTCTACCTGTTCTCGCTGCCGGACGACGGCGCTGAGGGTGGCTCCGTACCGACGCGGCTTTACCGCGAGTACAGCGCCGGCGGTTCATTGCCGGGCGACGTGTTCTTCACGGACGGCGCGCAGAGTTCCTTGAACTTGGGCGAAGGGGGCGAGCCCTACGGATACAACGGGCTCCTGGCCAGCCAGCGCAGCCTGGGCTTGGTCAATCCCAACACCGATCCCAATGCACAGGCCAACGACAACTTGACGGGTCTCTACGCGCTGCGTTCGGGCGAGGCGCTCAGCGAGGTCTACTTTTCGGTGAGCCCGAGTTCGCTCGGAGTGGCGGGCACCGCCGTCGCGAACACGCCGATTGCCGAGATGGGCTGCACGGTCTTCAAGAGCCCGCTAGACGGGACCAACTCCGTCGCGTTCACCTGCGCGGATATCGGACTGGCTTCCGGCACCGACATCGACGCGCTAGCGGTGTTCGGCAAAACTTCACCGAGCAAAGTGTTGTTTTCTCTCGCGGGAGGTGTGCAGGGCGTGCCGCAGGGACTCGCTGGAACCGGCGTCGAGACGATGAGGACCGCGCAAGGCTCGACGACCGCCGGAGTCTTCTCGGCACCGGTCGACGGCTCGAACTCCAACACGACGCTCTTGGACTACATCTCGCTCGGCCTCACCTCGTCGTACGACAACGTCGATGCGCTCGCGGTGCTCGACGTCGCGCCGCCCGCAGTGACGTATGGCGGCTCGTGCACGCTGTCGGTCGACCCGCTCTCCGCGGATGCAGGGCTCGGTTCTTTCTCGAGCGCCACGAACCTCGGCAATGGTGTCGTCGTGCTGCGTGGCTTCAACGTCGGTACGGTGCCCGAGCCGGATTCGTACGTCGCGTACGACGCCAAAACGTGCGCTTTTTTGCAGCGAATTTTGCTGCCGCCGAACGCGCTCGGCGCCTATTGGACGATCGTGCCGCTCGCGGGTTGGACGGCGGCGCAGCCGCTCAGCAACGTCGAGTTTTGGACTTCGCCGGGCGCACCGGAACTCTTGCGCTATGGTCAAAGCGGTGCGCTGCTCGATACGTATCCGCTCTCGAACGTAGCCGGCGGCTCGATCCAAAGCTTACAGTACGTTCCGGCCGTGCAGAGCTTCTTGGCGGAGTACGATGGCGGGTTTGGTGAGCCGGACTACCAGCTCTACCGGATCCCGTTGCCCGCGACGGCCACGCCGGACATGCAGGAGATACCCTTCACACAGGCGCCGATCAACCACCCGTGTGCCTCAGGTCAGATCGTCGGCACGGACAGCAACAGTTTGTCGTACGTCTTGCAGCCCGACAGCGACTCGGCGGTCGGCGCGTTGCGCGTGTGCCCCCTGACACCGGCCGGCGAATTCGCGGGCCTTCCGTTTACCTGGACGCCGAACGTGGTGGGCGATCTCGCTGCCGTGGGGCTGATGCCCGGCAACTTGCTGTACGCGCTCCACACCGGAAATTTGGCGGGACCTTTCACGATCGAGCACGCGATTTTCAGCCTCTCGGCGCCGCTTCGACCCTAGCGTTGCCAGCTCGAGGACCAACGGAAAATGAGCTCGGTTCTCACGCTCGAAGGTGTCTTGTCGAGCGAGGAGCTCAAGAGCCTGGCCGCGCAGCTCGAGCGAGCACGCTTCGTGGACGGCGCAGCGAGCGCGGGGGGCGATGCGCGTCAGCAAAAGCGGGTGCTCCAGCTCGACCGCGCGGGAGACATTCAGCGCGAGCCTGGGGAGCTCGTGGTGCGCGCGCTCTTGCGTCATGCGCTGTTGCAGGCAGCGGTGCTGCCCAAATCGACGCGGCACCCGAACATCAACCGTTATGAGCCGGGTATGCACTACGGCTTGCACCTGGACTCGCCGATCATGACTGGCGCCGTGACCACGCGCAGCGACGTGAGCATCACGGTTTTCTTGAATGAACCCGAGAGCTACGGCGGCGGTGAGCTCCGTATTTTGCGCGACGGTGCGGTGCTCGAGCTCAAGGGTCGCGCGGGCGACGCCGTGATTTATCCTGCCGATTCGCTGCACGAGGTCAAGCCGGTCACCTCTGGCGTGCGACTGGTCGCGGTCACTTGGTGTCAGAGCATGATTCGCGACGCCGCACAGCGCGCGCTTGCATTCGACCTCGGCCGCAGCATTCTGCGACTCGAAACCGAGCGCGTCGACAGCGACCTCTTGCATACGCTGCGCCGCTGCCACAGAAATCTGCTGAGAATGTGGATCGAGATTTGAGCGCTCAGCGCGCGAAAGTTGGAGGATCATGACCGTACGCAATTTCGAACCGGAGTTCATGAAGCTCGGAGTGCTCACCGCCGCGCTGCAAGAGCTGACGCCGCGGGAAATTCGCGATGCCGACCCCGATCGCGCGATTTTGGATTGGCTCGCCTTCGCGCGCGAGGTAGGCGCGGACTACATCCAGCTTTCCGCTGCCCTGCACGCGTCGGAAGCCGACGTACCGGCCGAGGCCCTGCTCGATCCGGTGGCCAACACGCTCGACCTGCGCGCGCCCTTCGACGCCAAGCGCCGCGATCGCGTGGAAGCCGGGCTGCGTGAGTCCAAGGTCGGCCTCTCCGATCTCGCCTACTTCGACAACATGCTCCACGAGGACGCCGCCGTGCGTCGGAAGAAGCACGATTTCATGCGGCGCGTGTTCGACGCTGCGGCGCTGCTCGGTGTGCGCGCCGTGTGCGGCTTCGTCGGGCGCAACCAGGCGCTCAGCATGGATCAGAACCTACAAATGTTCGCAGAGGTGTTCGTGCCGCTGCTCAAGGAGGCGAAGGCCCGCAACCTCACCTTCCGCGTCGAACAGTGCCCGATGCCGGGCTGGACGACGAGCGACAACTTCCACAACAACATCGCGTACACGCCGGGCACTTGGATCGCGCTACACCGCATCTGTGAAAAACACGGCGTGGGCGAGCACTTTCGAGTGCACTACGATCCGTCCCACGCGATCCTGATGGGCCAAGATACGCGCTCCTTGTTCCAGTACTTGAAGGACTCCGGCTACGCATTTTTGATCGACGGCTTTCACGTCAAAGGGCAGGTCGTCGACGCCAAAGGCGTCTCTGCCTGGGGCTACGGCGGCCAGACCGTCGAGCGCGGCGACTGGAAAGACGGAAAGGCGTCGAGCGTGCCCGCCGATCAGCTCAACGCCTGGAAAAAGCAGACCGTGCTGTGCGAGCACGAGCTGCCCGGCACCGCGCGCCACGATCCGCTCGCGTACCTACAAAACCGCACGGTCGATTGGCTCGACCACCAACTCGCCGCGCGCGAGCTGCTCGAGCTCGACGTGAAAAACACACACCTCGTCGTCGAGCACGAATACGGCCCCGCGCGCAGCCAAGACAAACAACGCTTGACGCCGATCCTGCAGGGCTCACTCGCCTTCACGCGAAAAATCGACGAAGCCGCCGCGTGCATGTTTGCGCTTCAGCATCAGGTACTGCCCGCGCAAGGCATCCCAGTACAGGGGCGCGGGCGCGAGGCGTATCGCTCGTAGATCACGCGCTCTCGGTAGGGATTTTCCCTGTTCAATCTGCCGGCCCGGCAACCTCTCCAAGCGGCAAGCGGAGGTTCTGTCCAAAGCCGCGGTGCGCGCGGGCGCCGAGCTCGGCATGAGCCAGCAGGAGCTGGCAAACGTGATCGGCGTGAGTCCGGCAACCATGTCTCGGCTGGTCTCCACCGGTCGCGCGCTCGGAGGCAAAGAGCTCGAGCTTGTGGGACACCAGTCCAAGGCCGCATCGTGAGTACAGATCATTTCGGATCGGGCGGAGGCGGCACTTCCACGTGCGGGACGGTGCACGGGAACACGACGCTCAACGAACCGCCGTTCGTCTTCCACGAATCACAGGCGGTGCCGTTGAGGGTCACAGAGACGAGATCCGACCCCAACGTCCAGCCATTCGGATCATTGAAAGTGAGGGCCGTGCCGTTGTAGGTGAGCATGCCTTTGTCCGCGTCCGCGGTGATCTTCACACCCTGCTTGGTGCCGTTGTCGATCACCGTCATGTTGAACGTGCAGCTGCGGGTTTGAATCAGCGCCTGTTTGATGGCGGCTACGAGCGGTGTGACGTCGGCCGTGGTGCCGCTACCAGACACCGTATAATAGGGGGCCATGCCGCCTCCGCCGACTGCGGCGTAGCTCGCGGTGACCATCTTGTTCTTGACGCACTGCTGATTCAGATAGTTTGGGATCTCGGGTTCGACGGGCTGCCCGGCACCCGCGTTCGCGACGTCTTGCAGATGGTTGAGCCCGCAGCGACCCGCGTTCACGTCGCAACCATCCGCTGCGGGGTCGGTGATGTCGCCGATGCCAAGCGGGATGGTCTTGATATTCTTGGCGTAGGCGTCTTGCACCGCCTTGATCGACGCGTCCTGGCCGCACTGCGGGTCCGGCGTGTCGCAGGTATCCGGACTACCGTCGGTGACGAGCAAAATGAATTTCGGACCGGGGGGAACCGGCTGGAAAGCGTCGAGATCCGTCGCGGTTTGCGCGAGCGCGGCGCCGGTCGGTGTGTCCCATTTCTGGCCGTTGTAAGTGGCGCCAATCGTCGAATAGACCGCGTTGATCGCGTCGTAGTTGTTGATCGCGTACGGCACCGTGATCAGCGAGGGGCACATGCCCGAGACACCTTTGTAGCTGGTAAAGCCGAAGCGAACCTTGTCCTCGAGCTGCTTGACGACGCCGTTCGTGGGATCCATCAGCGCCGTGTACAGCGGAGTCCAGAACGGCTTCGGGTTTTGGAACATGCTACCCGAGGTATCCACGAGCAGCGCGACCGTCGGAACGATTTCAGTCGTGTCCACGTTGAGTTGATCGCAAACACCGGCGTCCACCGGTCCGTCATTGCCGGCGTCCACCGGCGCTCCACCACCCGTCCCGATCATCACGTTGCCGGTCGCTCCCATGGCCATGGAGGTGCCGGCTGTGGCACCGGTTCCACCATTGCCGCCGAGGGTGAAGCCGCCGTTGGCGGCGCTGCCACCGCTGGCTTTGCCTCCCGGCGAGGCCTTGCCCGCGCTGCAAGCGATCCCGACACCGACGACACCGAAGCTGATGAGTAAGCCAAGCGATTTACGCATGCCGCGGAGCATACGATTTGCGGCTCAAATCGGCGACCCGATCTCGAGCTGGCGACCGCAGAAAAACGGCGCATTTCGAGCTGGCGGCCACCGGGTAGGCCAGAAAAAATTGCCTACGCTGGAAATCTCGCGTTGGTAAATGCGGATCTCGAGCTGGCTACGAGCCGCGGATCATCCCTTCGGCGCCTTCCGCATCCGCGGACACGAAGCGCCGCTCGCGCATCCACTTGGTCGCGACCCACTTATCGCCGTGCACGACGGGATTGCTGCCGTGCAGCGAGCGCTCGTCGAGCTCTCCGCGTTCGTTTTCGTATTCGAAGTAAGTGCCGTTGCCGAGCTTGGGCGTGGCGCTCCACCCGAGGTTCGGGAAAATCGTTTCACCGCCGGCTTCGACGTCGTTCAGATAGATGAGGAGCGTGCTCACGCGTTGGCCGCTGCGCGCGATCGACGCGCGGTTCGAGTCGTTGGACGGCACGAGGTAGTCGAAGTGCGGCGCGTTGAGCGCGCCCTCCGGGTAGTGGAGCACCTGAAAGCCTTCACCGTGCTCGACGGGCAGGTTCATCACTTCCGAGATACGGCGGTCGAGGCGCGCGATGAACGCGTTCTCTCGCAGGCGAAAGAACATGCCGAGGCTCGTGCGGTGCGCCTCTACTTGGTCGCGCCCTGTTTTCGGATCGACGACGGTGGAGGGGCGCAAGCGCGGGCGTGCGAGCGCGATCAAGTGCGCCGCTTCTTCCGCGCTCAAGAGATCGCCGAGCAGCGCGAGCGTTGGATTTTCGGCTCGCGCGAGCACTTGTACTGTGCGATCCGCGGTGGCAATGCGCGCGCCGGCCAAGATGCGCGGTTTCGGCGGCGACGCGCCGAGCGCAGAGTCGTCGAGCAGGAGAGAGTCGATGGGCAGCGGGCCCGCGCCACGCCGCGCGCTCAGGAATGCGTCGAGGATCGCGCCGGCGACGCGGGGATCCATGCGCTCGGCGACCATGGTTTCGAGTAACTGAATCGGCGGCTGCCCTTGATCGAGGCGCTGCGTGAGCCAACTACCGAGCTCGGGTGAAAAATGGACGACCGTACTCATCGCGCGCTCGCCTGAGCTGGTCCGGGCAGCTTCGCGCTCGGCGGGACCCCAATCAAATCATCCGCGACCCAGCCGTTGTCGGTCAGCGTGACGCCTTCGACGAGCTCGGCCTTCTCCGCGCCTTGCACGACGCGCGTGACGGCCGGAAACACTTTTTGAATGTCCGGATCCGACGTCCAGGGCGCCGCGTTGACGTGATACGTGTACGAAAGAGCGGCGACGCGGTGCCCGCCCGAGGTGGTGGAGGCTTGCCAGTGCGTGACCTTGTCCAAGCTGAGCCGAGCGGCGCATAGATCGCCGCTCGGTTGTGGCTCGCCCTGTGCATTCTTGATGGTGCGCTGGTGGTAGTATTTTTGACCGGCGTCCGTGAGTTGGTAGCGCTTGACGCGGAGCTGAAAAACTTCGCCTTCGTTCTTGCGTTCGGCGATGGTGTCCCACGAGCTCACGAGCCCGAGCCGTTCGAGCACGGGCATCTGTTTGGCGTCGCGCGTGCCGAGCTCGAATTCGCGCTCGCTCACGTCGATCGGCCACTCGGTTTTGCCCACGCACAGATCCCCGCGTTCAGCGAGGTAGGCGTTGAGCGCGGCGCCGAAGTTTTCGGCGTTCTCTTCGCTCGGCTTGTGGCAGCCGGCGAGCGCGGCGAGTAGGAGCAGGCTTGCGGTGACGCGGGAGCGGATCATTTTTGTCATGATTCAGTGCACACAAGGACCGTTACTGGGCGGCGTCGCGGGCGGCGTGTAGTCGTCGTTCAAGGTGTTCAGGAAGCAGAGCAGGTCCGTGATGTTCTGCTCGCTGAGCGGCTCTTTCGAACCCGGCTTGCGCCCGTCGAGTGGCATTTGCGGATCGATGTTGTGACGATGCCGTGCGGGCAGGTCGTCGTACTTCTGCGTCGTGCCGCCCACGTATTGTCTGGTGACGAGGCCGTAGCTCGGGAAATTCGCGTCGTTTTTGGGTTTGGGCGTGCCGCCCAGGTTCGGGTACCAGAGCTCGGGGCGCGTGTCCCGGGTGTTGTAGAAGCGCACGACCTGCTCGAGCGAGTGCATGACGCCGTTGTGGAAGAACACACGGCGATTGGTCGTGTTGCGCAGCGTGGGCGTCTTGAACATGCCGCAAAATGTGTTCGGCGCGTCGACGAGCGCCGGGTGATCCGCGCGCAGCGGCCCGCACACGCCGAGATCGAAGTAACTCGCGTCCTGGTTGCTCGGTAGCGCCGCGTTGCGCGGGACGCCGATCGCCTCGTATGAAAAATCCGTGAACAGGCCGGAGCTGCCGCTTAGCCCGGCGCCGGTGAAGTGACACGACGCGCAATTGCCGAGTTTGGGATCGGCGAACACCTTCAAGCCGCGCTGTTCGGCAAGCGTGAACTCGCCGCCGAGCTTGTTGGAGGCGTGCAGGTCGAATTTGCTCGTGTACGGGTGGAAGCTCGGATCCTCGAGCTGAAAGGCCTGCAGCGCGGCGAGCGCGGCTCGAAACGCCGCGGCGGGATCGCCCCACGGTTCGTGCCCGACGGCGCGCTCGAATTCGACGGCGTAGCTCGCGGCGCGAATCTTCAGCACGACTTCATCCGGCGTCTTGTTCGCCATTTCGACCGGCGAGAGCAGCGGCAATTTCGCCTGCTCGGCCAGCGTATCGACACGGCCGTCCCAAGCGAAGCCGCCGCCGGGTCCGGGCGCGCTCATGCCGTCGGGGTTGTCGAGTAAATCAGCGTAGGGCGGCGTGTACTCTTTGTAACGCAGCGAGGGCACCGCGCGACCGCCCGCTTGATCGCCGCGCGGGCCGCCGAGTTGCACGGCAAGATCGTTGGTCGGACCGTATGCGTGATCCGGATCGTGGCAAGTCGCGCACGACATTTTCCCCGACGCGGACAGATTCGGATCGAAGAAGAGTCGTTTGCCCACGCGCGCGAGTAAGCTGAGCTCGGGCGCGTGGGCCCGCGGCACCGTTTGCTCGTGCGCGGCGGGCTTGGCTGGCCCAGGAACGCCGCGTGCGACGCGCTCTTCGCACGCGGCGCCGAGCAACGAGAAGCCCAGGCACGCCGCCTGCGCCGCTCGCTCACTGACAGCCGCGAAACGCCGAAGGGAAAGCCTTGCGACTTTCCCTTGGCGCGCCGCGGAAACCTGTTCCGAGGCCGATTTCACGTGGGACCCGCTACTTGACGGCCCAGACGTTGGTTTGGTTGGCGTCCGCTCCGACTTGCAGCGGCCGCGTGTCGTCGAGCGTTCCCTTTTGCACGTAGGTCGCGGGGATCACGTACTTGTGATTCATCGGACGGACGGCGTCGTAGTGCGTGTCGGCGCTGCCCGCGTACTCGGGCAGGTTCAGGATGTTCTGCGCGATGAATTTCTCCGTGTACTTGGAGCGGTTCATGTACGAGCCGTCTTTCGCCGGATCCGAGAGCAAGAACATGTCTTGCAGGGTGCGGACGAACGAGAAGTGACTGTACACGTCGTTGTCGGCGATGCCCTTGGGCGCGCTGGGTTGGTTGTTCAGCACGATGAACAAGCTCTTGCCGTGACCTTGGTTACCGTTCTTGTAGTTGTTCACGCTCAGATCCTGCGAGAACGTACCGTCGGGGTTTTGCACGAGCGGTGCGTCGGTCGCGGTCTTGCCCGCCTTCCAGCCGCAGCAGGAGTTGATGTCCGGCGCGGTGGCGTTGCCTTCGTCGAACATCAGCACGATTGCCACCTTTTTCTGCTGATTTTGCCAGAGCGCCGAAGCCTGGATCTTCTTCACCAGGAAGTCGACGTAGTTGTCGCCGCGCGTGATGATGTTGCCGCCGGTGGCTACCGGTTGGTTGTTGCCGATGCTGCTGCAATCGATGGCCGTGGTGCTGCCGCTGCTCGCCGTGCCCGTCACGCCGATGCCGTGCATGTCGTCGCATTGATCCGGAATCACGAAGTTGAGATTGCCGGTGTTGCCGCTCGCCAGGTCGGTGCTGAACTGGTCGATGTCATAACCCGCGGGGATGGCGTAGTCGCTGCTGGCGAGCAGGAACGGATCCCACTGGCCGCCGCCGAGCGTGCGGTTCGAGTACTTGAACTCGGGCGCGCTGCGCACGTTTTGGTAGCCCATGCCGGGGTGATGCTTGGTCTTGTACAGACCGGCCGGCATTGGCAGCGACAACAGCGGGTTTCCGACCGCTGCCGTGTTGCCGCCGATGGTCCCCACCGCGTAAACGTGATCGGGAGCGACCACGGCGGGATCCGTCACGCTGTCGGTACGGACGTCTTGACCCGGATTCATCGACTCGTTGTAGGTGCGCCAGGTCATGCCGTTCGCGCTGACGGCGTTGAACAGGTTGGGTTTGCCGGTGATGTTGTGGTTCACCGCCGCCGCTTGCGTGCAAGTTGCTGCGAACGGCGACTTGCCCAAGCCGGGCTGGGTCTTGTCGGGGAGCGGCAGATCCTGCGGAGCGTTCGCGCCGGTCGCGTCGCAGTTCCACTGCGAGTCGTCGGTGATGCCGAAGTCGTCGGCGGCGCCAAGCGCGAGATAGTTAGGTTCGCTTGGATTGCCGGTCGCGTAGTAGCTCGCGAAGTTGTTGCCGGCGGCGAGGTAGCCGTTGATCTTCGGCGCGAAGCGCGAACCGAGCATGGCCTGCGTCGACTTGTTCTCGAGCATCACGATGAAGATGCTGTCGTAGCGCGGGACGTCTTCGACGTTGAACGCCGCTTGCTCGGCTTGCGCGAACGTGATCGGCGCGCGCGTGTCCACGGTGGTGGCCGTGGCCGGCGTGACTCCGGCGAGGCCGGTCAGCTCGGGGTTGCCCCCGGGCACTGCCAGTGAGTCGGGGAATTTGTCGCCGCGATCGAGCTTGGTGATCGCGTAGCGGAAGCGGTTGCTGAGGATGTTCGCTTCGCGCAATGCCGCGTTCTGCGGGCCGTCGACCAGCAGATTGGGGTCCGTGATGACTTGCGCGCCGGTCACGCCGATGCGCGTGCCGAGGTTCGCCTTCTCCGTCGCGTAGTCCGTGCCGTTCGCCTCCGTCAAGCGCACGATCTCGGTCGACAGCGGGCTCAGCACGATGCCGGTGCCCTGCTCGCTCACTTGTCCGAGCGCCGCGCGGAATACGATGCGCGACGGATTCATGCTGCCGTCGGCCGTGTTGCTCGCGCCAGCGGGGATGTCGGCGATCAGCCCGGCCGCGCTGCCGCTGAACGAGATAGCGAACTTGCCGTTCGCGTCCGTGGTCACGGGGTTCTCGGCCGCGTCGCACTTTCCGTTGTTGTTCGCGTCCACGCACACCTTGGCGCCCGCGAAGTGACCGGCCTTGAGTAGCGGCTCGGTCGTGCTGCCCGGGATGAAGGCGGCGCTTGCGACCGTGCCGCCCGCCGTGCAATTCACGGTGGTGGTGAGCACGTCGGCGCAAGTCGGGTTGGTGTCGCCGTCGCTCACGGAGAGCGTGATCGTGGCGCTGCCCGGCGCGGTGCAGGTGAAGGTAGCGGTGGAGCCGGTGGTGGTGAGCGTGCCCGGTGAGGCCGTCCATTGGTAGGATAGCGACGAGGGAGCGTTGTCCGCGTCGTGGGCGACGCCGGTGAGGGCGATCGAGCTGCCGACCGCGACCGTGTCGGGGTTTGCGCTCAGTTCATCGATCTGCGGGCAGATGTTGATGCTGCCGTTGACGTTGATGCTGCCGGTGCGCGGCGCTTGATGGCAATCCAGCGCGACGACCACCTTGGTCGAGGCGCGCGCTGCGACGTTGAACGTCGCGGAGCCGCCGCAGGTCGTGCTGCCGTCCGTGGTCGTCCCCGTCAGCGTGATCGAGTAGCCATTGCCGGCCGGGATCCCGCCGATGGTCGCCGAGAACGCCGTCGCGCTCGATAGGTCGAGCGAGCCAGTCCTCGAAAATCCCCCAGGGCCCGTGATCGAGTAACTCACGGTGTTGAGCGACAAACCGCCGCCGATTTGCAGCTGCAGGCCGATGGTTCCGCTCTTCTCGTCGCCTTGACCTTGGTTCGTGCCCGGCCCTTGCGGACCCGAGCAGGCGTTGAGGGCGACGCACGCGCCGAGCGCGGCTAGGGCTAGAATCGAAACGCTGCTGAAAGATTTCCTCACGACGGACCTCCGACAGAATCGGCTTTGGGGTGGTTCGAAAATGCGCGCACTGTGCGCGGGTGTCGGGTCCGCAAGTACAAAGAGCGCGCCAGCTCGAGCGCGCGCCCACGCTCACCCGTGGGGATGGAGATCCGTCAATTGTTACAGACGGTTGTCACTCTGCGCGCGCGCGTCGCGTGGGTCAGGATTTTGGGCCACTCTCCGAAATTCGGAATCGCACGCACGGATTCCGAATGGCGCATTTTTTCCGCAGGATCGGCCTGTTGCCGGGTTGACACCTGAGACACCGGATCGACACGCGAACGCGCGCGCTCGGTCGACGCCTAGCGCAACACCTTGCGGATGCGAAAGTTCTCCGTGTCCGCAATGTAGAGGGCGCCGTCGGCGGCCACGGTCACGCCGAACGGCGTGTTGAGCAGCGCGAGCGTCGCGGGATCTCCATCGCCGCTACTCCCGGGGACGCCGCACTGGCCGGCCGCCGTCGAGATCACCTGGTTCGCGTCGACGCGCCGGACACAGTGGGCACCGCGGTCCGCGATGTACAGCGAGCCGTCCGGCGCGAACGCGACGTCCGTCGGATAGACGAGTGTGGCGCTCGTCGCGGGTCCGCCGTCGCCGCTGAACCCTTCCGTGCCATTGCCGACCACGGTCGTGATCAATTCCTCACTCGGGTCGCCGCCGCCGAGCACGCCGTCGGCGCCCGGGCTCACGCGGCGCACGACGTGGTTAAAGGTGTCGGCGATGAACAAGTTGTAGGCGGCATCGAAGGCGATTTTGCCGGCCGGCACTGCTGCTTGGCCGACCTGATTGTTCAGCTTGGCGGCTGTCGCGGGTCCACCGTCGCCGCTGTAACCTTCGCCGTCCGGGCAACCAAAGCCACCCTTGGGACAGCTGCCGACAACGGTGGTCACGATGCCGTCCGTGCCGAGTCGCCTAATCACTTGATTGGCCTGATCAGCGATGAACAGATTGCCGCTCGGATCGAACACCACGCTGCTCGGCAGGTCGAACGCGACGAGCTGCGAGCCGTCGGCGCCGAAGCACATGCCGCCGTCACCGAGATAGTCGCGCGCGCCGCTGCCGCAGGCGTCTTTGAGCATTGAGGTCGCGACGTCCACGGTCTTGATCTTGGCGCTGTGCCAGGCGGCGATCCATGCGTTGCCGTCGGGGGCGAACGTGATGTCGGCGGGGTGATTGAGCTCGGCTTCCACGGCGGGACACGCGCCCGCGTCGTAGCCGGATTCGCACGCGTCTCCTTCGATGCCGGTACCGGCGTAGGAGTAGAGCAAGCCGTCTTCGTGCATGCAGCGGATCTTGTGGCTGTTCCAATCGAGGACGAACAGCTCCCCGTTGGGCGCGAAGCTCATGTCGAGTGGTTGATCGAGGCGCGCGCTGAGCGGAGCCACGCCCGCCAGGTTTCCCTGCGCGTCGTACACCGGGTCCGTCGCTTTCTCCCCGACGCCCACCACGGTCACGATGTCCCCGGGACGCGGCGGGTGCGTGGACTTTGCCGACGGGCCGCACGCGCTCAAGAGCCAAGCCACGCTCAGCGTGACACCCACGGTTCGATTGCGGAGAGCGTTCATTGCCACAGGATCCGGATGCGATTGCTGAGAGTGTCGGCGATCAAGAGGTCGCCCTTGCTGTCGAAGCCGAGCCCGTACGGCTCGTCGAGCGCAAAATCGAGCGGAGCGCTGCCCTCCGCACCATTGCCCGGCTGTCCCGTGCCCACCCAATGCTCGGCGTGGCCGCTGCTCAGGTCGACTCGCCAGACCAGACTATTGCCCGAGTCCGCGATGTACAGCATGCCGTTCGCGACTTCGATGTCGCGCGGTAGATTGAACTGAATCGATTTTGCGTCGCCGTCCGCGCTCAGGCCGGACGTCCCACAGGTGCCGGCGATCGTTTCGATCAACTCTTGCGCCGGGTCGCCACTGCCGACGATGTTGTCGTCGGCGCCCGGGCTCACGCGGCGAATGCAGTGATTGAAGGTGTCGGCGATGTACAGATTTTGGACCGCGTCGAGCGCCAGGTTGCCACCAGGCGGCGGATTGTCGGAGCCGCCGGCCTCGTTGTACGGAGCGAGCGCGAGGCTCGCTTGCGACGCGGCCGCGCCGTCACCGGCGTAAGCGGCCGGTGCCTTCACGCCAACGATGGTCGTGATCGTGCGATCGGCGTCAGGTGCCAGACGGCGCACGACGTTGTTGCGCTGATCGGAGAGCAGGATGCCGCCGTCCGCGGCAATCACAATCGATGACGGAAAATTCAGGAGCGCACCTTGCGCCGGCATGCCGTCGCCCGCGTAGCCCGGCTTGTTTTGGCCGGCCAGGACGTGCACCGTGTCCGTCGCCGGATCGAGCTCGTAGAGCTTGTGGTTGTGCCAGCCGGCGATCAGGATCTTTTGATCCGCCTCGAACGCGAGATCCATCGGGTGGTTGATGGACAGCTCCGTGCCCGTGACCGCGTCGGTGAGCGCGGTTCCGGACGGCCAATCACCGGGGAAGTTACTGCCGACCATCGTGGTCAGCGTACCGTTTGCGGACACGCAACGAATCCGATGACTGTTCCAATCATCGATGTAGAGCGTGCCGTCCGCCGCGTAGCCGAGCTCCGTCGCTTCATCGAGCCAGCTCGCGAGCGGCACGTGGCCGTCCCCGTCGAAGCCTTGCGTGCCGTCGCCCACGAACGTGGTCACTTTGCCGGGCATGGGCACGGCTACTGGGGGTGGTTTCGGGTCCTCGTGCGCGGGTGAGCTGCACGCAGCCAGCGGCCAGAACAATCCGAAGACGCACCCCGATCTAAGTCCCAGCTTCATCGCGGCCATTGATTGTGCAGATTTCGTACCAGCACAATAGCGTGCTGATTAGTGCGGTGACCCATCCACGCGAACGCGACTGAGGGATCACGGTGGTTGCTCGCTGTGCCAGTCGTGAATGGCACACACCTTCGTTCCAGACCTCGAAATCTTGGGTAAAAATGCGGGGGATGCGCGGCACATGAAATTGCTCACTCCGCGGCAGCTCCGGGGCCTCGCCCTTTGGCCACGCCCAACGAGGACGACCATGAACCGACGATTAACGGCTCTGACGCTGTCGCTGCTGACCCTAGGCGCGATCGGGATGTCGCGCGACGCGCTTGCGTGCGGCGGCACGTTTTGCGATTCGGGTCCGGCAGCGACGCCGGTAGATCAAACCGGTGAGAACGTATTGTTCGTGCTCGACGGGAACACGGTCGAAGCGCACGTGCAGATTCAATACGTTGGTGGAGCCTCGCGCTTCGCCTGGATCGTCCCGATGCCGAAGATTCCGGAGGTGAGTGTTGGCTCGCAGCTCCTCTTCAACGCGCTCTTGCAAGGGACCGTGCCCACCTACGGCTATACCCAGCAGTTCGACCAGTGCGGCGCCCAGACGGGTGCCGGTGGGAGCCTCGGCATCGGCCCATTCAACGGAGGGAGCGCCGGCACGGCGGGAACGGGTAGTGCGGGCGGTCCCACGGTGGTCGTCGACAAGGTGGTGGGTTCGTTCGAGGTGGTCGTGTTGCAGGGCGGCACCGCGCAAGAAGTGAGCGATTGGCTGCAGAGCAACGGTTACCAGACGGTGCCCAACGCGGCTCCTCTGCTGCAAAAGTACGTCGACAAGAGTTATGTATTCGCCGCCATCAAGCTCACGGCGGGCACGGACGTGACCGAAATTCACCCGCTCGTTTTCAAGTACGCGGGCAACGAGCCCTGCGTGCCCTTGCAGCTCACGGCGGTCGCAGCCCAGCCGGACATGGGCGTACGCGCGTTTTTTCTCGGAGACGATCGCGTGTTTCCGAGCAACTACGCGCACGTCATGTTGAACCCGGTGCGCGTGGACTGGCGGAACTCCGCCAACAACTACGACTCGGTGGTTTCGCGCGCGGTCGACAGCCCCGGCTCGGACGGCCATGGTTTCGTGACGGAGTATGCGGGCGTCAGTAGCGTGGTGAGCTCGAGCGCAGTGTACAGCACGAGCTGGAATGCGGGCCCTTTTCGCACGGCGACTGCCGAGCAAGTCATCACGCTCTTGAACCAACAGGGGCTCGTGAACTGTTCCTCATATCAAGCCTATTGTGTCTTCAACCATCCATTGTTGTTGCCGCTGCTCGAGCAATTTCTGCCGTTGCCCAGCGGCACGAGCCCGACCGCGTACTCCTGTTTGGGCTGTGACGTGGATGCCGGCGGTTGCTTCGGCTGCGACGGCGCGCAGATCGA
>DASXKQ010000062.1:0-6714 GCA_036496745.1 Polyangiaceae bacterium | reverse complement strand
CCCGCAAGGCTTGCGGCTAAACGCGCGTAAAGCGGGCACGATCTCTGTGCTCGTGAAGACTTCGAAGCGAGCCCTCTACGCCGTTGAGAAGCGCTTTGAAGCGCACTGCGGTCGCGCTCGAATACCGCGGCGCGCTGAAGTTCGATTTTTGCGTTGCAGCATGCAACACCGCGGGTCGCACGCGCGAGGTGCGTAAACTCGCTTTTATTTCTTGGAGCGGCGTCACTATCGTTTGATCACAAACTAAGTGCGGTTAAGCTAATGGGCTAAGTGGAAGGAGCAAAGTTGAGCAGCGAAAGCTCCGCCGATGAGCTACGCAAATTTCTCGCCGAGCATATCGCAGGTTACGAAGAGCTAGAGCTTTTGGTTTGGTTCGCTAGCGAGCCTCAGCCTACGCAAGCTCACACCGTAGAACAGGCGGCAGGCGCGCTCTCGATTCCGATCCCGACCGTGCTCGCAGCGCTCGAGTCGCTGGTGGTTTGTGGTCTTCTCGCCCGGAGTATCGGCGCGTACACGTACGTGTATGCACCCAGGAATGAAGCCTCGCGAGCGAGCGTCGCTCTACTGCTGCAAGAGTACGCGCGCAATCGCGTGCGCGTGATCGGGCTGATGACGGAGAGCTCGCTGAATCGCTTGCGCAACTCCGCCTTGCACACGTTCGTCGGCCGCCTACGCGCGCATGGCCCGCACGACGAGGAAGAGTGAGTCTTATTTTATTTGCCGGAGTGTCCGCGCTCCGCCTGGCGACCGATCCACTCTGTTGCGTTCTAGCTCACGGGTATCAGATCTGCCCGGCGCGTGTCGTGAACGGCGAGCAAGCGCTGTAGCTTAGCGTTGCTCTCGGCCGAGACGACGCGTCGCGTGTCACCCGCGAGAAACCAGGCGATCGTGCGCCGGATGCCGTCCGCAAAGCGAATGCGCGGTTCGAACTCCGGCACGAACCGCCGAATCTTCGCATTGTCGAAGATCGCGCTGTGCGCTTTGTCGCCGAGAAGCGTGCCGGCGTACTCCGGCAGTACTGCGACGATGTCTTCGGAGGCCATGTGCACGATCTTCGCCCGTGTGCCCGCGGCTTGGGCCACGGCCTGGTGGATGGCATCCCAGGTCAACAGCTCGTCGCTCGTGATGTGAAAGGCGTGGCCGAGCGCTTGCGGATTGCCCAGCAAGCCCGCAAAACCCACGGCAAAATCCTGAGCGTGCGTGATGGTCCACAGGGACGTACCGTCACCGTGCACCACGATGCGTTCGCCGCGCAGCATGCGATCGACCAGCGTCCATTCCTGCCAGCTCGCGAAAGGGAGCGGGATGACCGTGTCGTACGTCAGCGAGGGCCGCACGATCGTAACCGGAAAGCCCGTGTCTCGATAGGCTGTGAGCAGCCGCTCTTCGCAGGCGATCTTGTTTCGGGAGTAGTCCCAGAACGGATTCACGAGCGGCGTGCTCTCCGTGATGTGCGGAGACGCTGGCGGCTTTTGATACGCCGAAGCCGAGCTCACGAACAGATACTGGCGCGTGCGATCGGCGAATAGCCGCAAATCGCGCTCGACGTCCTGCTGCGTGAACGCGATGAAGTTCGCGACCGCATCGAACGACAAACCGAACAGCACCTTGGCCGCGGCGGCCTCGTCGTTGACGTCCGCGTTGAGCAAGCGTGCGCCGGGCAGTTCGGCGGCGCGTCTCCCTCGGTTGAGCAGATAGAGCTCGTGCCCACGCTCCAGAACGAGCCGACTGCACGACGCGCTGATATTGCCCGTGCCGCCGATGAACAGGACGCGCATGCCCACAGGTTTACTCGAAATCCATTGCGCGCCAGCGAGACGACCCTGTTCCTCGCGTCGAACCTAGCCAGCTAGGGTCCTTCGGCTTCAGCCAAATCGGGGAATTTGGCCTATTTTTCGGCGCGTACGACGCGACGTGACGCTCACTTTTCGGGCGTGACGATGATCTCGACGCGGCGATTGTTGGCGCGGCCTTCGGCCGTGTCGTTCTCGGCGACGGGGCGCGTCGAGCCAAGACCTTCAGCGCGGATCTTGTCGGCCGGGATACCTTGCGTGAGCAAGTGATCGCGCACCGCTTCGGCCCGCTTGAGCGACAGCTTGTCGTTGTCGGCGGCCTTGCCGCGTGAATCCGTGTGGCCTTCGACGAGCAGGCTCTTGAAGCCCTGATCTTTGAGCGCCTTGGCCACTTCAGTCAGTTTGTCCTTCGCGATCGGCAACAGATCACTCTTGCCGGTAGCGAACAGCACGGAGCCCGAAAGCGTGATCACGACACCGCGCGCTTCTTCTTTCACCTTGGCGATCTCTTGCAGGCTCGCCATCGCGGCCGCGGCCTTCTTCTCCGCCTCGGCGCGAGCTGCCTTTTCCGTTGCGAGCTCCGCCTTGGTTTTGTTGATCTCGTCCTTGCTGCGCGCGATCTCGTCGGCGCTGCGCTCTCGATTGCGATCGGCTTCGGCCTTGGTCTGCTCGCGAGCGCGGCGCTCGGCCTCGAGCTGATCCTTGGTCTTGGCGAGCCCCTCCATTTCCGTGCTCTTGAAGTCCTTATCGGCCTTGCTGCGCTGGCGATCGGCGCCCTCGCGCGCGGCTTCCGCTTCGGCGATTTCCGCGCGGCGCTCGGCCACATAAGCGATGTCTTTGGTCTTCTGGTTCGGACCATCCGACGCGAACTGCTTCTCGGCGTTGTCGAGCGCTTGCTTGGCCGTGTCGAGCTGCGCGGGCGCGAGCTGGGTAGCGGGGCCGGCGGCAGCGCGCTTGTACGCCGTGCGCGCGTCGACGAGTTCGCTCGGCGGGATAGCGGCTCCGCAAGCGGCGAGTGATGGCACGAGAGCCAGGCAAACTAGCGCGGCAAACGCGCTCCGGATCGACAGACGGGGCTTGATCATCGAAGGCTCCAGGCTCACTTTCACTTGTTGATCTGCTTCTTCAGCTGGCCGACTTGGTCGCTCGCTTCGCTCGCTTCGCCTTGAGCTTTGGCCGCCTTGGCCAAAGACAACGCCAGCTCCGCGTCGGCTTGCGCGCGATCGAGGGTTCGCGCTGCCTGCTCATTGTCGTTGTCCTTGATGAGCTTCTGCGCTTCGTCGATCTGATCCTTGGCGAGCTTGAGGTGGAGCATCGCTTGCGGATTTTCCGCAGCACCACCCACTTCCGCACCTTTGACGTCGGCTTGAGCTGCCGTCAGTGCGTCTTGGGGAACCGCGGCGCCGCCGCAAGCCATGGCCGTGAGCGCGCACGCACAGCAGCCGACCAGGAGGAATCGAACGTTCATCGCGCCCGAGTATTATCGATTTCGATCGTCCACGGAAGTGGCGAATTTCGACAAAAAACCGCGCTATTTTTAGGTGAATGCCGGCGGCGTGTCGCTCTCTCGCCAGGGCAGCTTGGCTACGCTAAGAGCAGCGATATGCCGCGCGCGCAGCGACTCTCGACGCGCTCTCGATGGATCGGCGGACTGCTGTGCGCCGCATGCGCACAGTCTCCCCCATCGCAGCAGGTACGCGCGCCGAGCCCGCGAGCCGCGGCGTCCCTCGACTCTGCGCCAGCTTCGGCTCCGAGCGCACCGCCCGCGCAGGCTCCGTCCGGCGCGCCGGCCACTCACGCAGCGTTCAGATGCGATGACGCCAGCTCGACCGGGGCGAACGAGGCGTCACTGAGCTATGCGTTCTCGCGTGTTCACGACGGCCCGGCATCGTCGCTGGCCGCAGCCGCACCCAAGATTGGCGTCCTCGACTCCGAGCGCGCCTCGGTATTCGACGGACGCGCCTGGACGACACTCGCGCCGATCCAGAAGCCGGACGGCGCACACTTCGAGCTCTTCTTCGGCCGCGACTTCGAGCCGCGCCTGCTGGGCTACGTGGACGCGCCGAGCGCGCGATCGGACGGCCCACACTCCTTCTACAAGCGCTTCAAGGGCGGACGTTGGCAGGACGAGCCGAGCGAACTCGGACCGTTCGCAAACGGTGCAGGCGCGCTGTACGGCGTGCTCGGTATCGTCGACCCGGAGGTCGTCTGCCGCCCGAGCGCCCAATGCCTGATCAAGCGTGTGTCGGGCTGGAGCCGTGTGCCCGCGCACGCCGCTCCGGTGCGTATCGCGCTCGCGGGCGGCACGGCCTGGGCGCTCTACCCGAATCACGTCGAGCGACTCGAACCCGCGGGCTTCGCGCGCTTCGGGCCCGAGCGGAGCTGGCGCGACCCGAGCGGCATTTGGGTGGATGCCCGAGGCGCGCCGTGGATCGCCGAACCCGCGGAGCGCGCGCTATTTCGCCTGGAGCAGGGCGCCTGGCTGCGCGTCGAGTCGCCACTCGCGGAGCCGCGCGCGCTCTGGGGTCGCGCGAACGACGATCTCTGGCTGGTGGGCGCCGGTGGCGCCGCGCATTTCGACGGCACGACCTGGCAATGCGCAAACGACGTACGCGGTCCGCTTCGTTTCATCGTCGCACTGGGCGACGAGCTCTGGCTCGCCGGTGACGCGGGGGTCTTTCGTGGACAAGCGAAGCGCGCAAAGGCTCCCTGAGCGCCGACAGAATCGACCTCGCCAGCGCATCCTTTTGTGGCTCACGATCGTGGTGCTGATGAGGACACCATGAAGGCAACCCAGACCCGCGCCGCATTTCGCATGGATTGCGCGATTCAAGCGACCATTCACGCCAGCCCCGATCGCATCTGGGCGCTGCTCACCGACGCGGCCGGCTTTCCACGCTGGAACTCGACGGTGACCAGCATCGAGGGCCAGATCGCCGAGGGCCGGACCCTGAAGCTCAAGGTCAAAGCAGCCGGGGAGCGCGTGTTCAAGCCCAGGGTTTCGCGGGTCGAACCTGGCCGTTCGATGACCTGGAGCGACGGCATGACGCCGATGTTCAAGGGAGTGCGCACTTTCACGCTCACGCCGAATGCCGACGGCACGACCGAGTTTCACATGAAGGAAGAGTTTTCGGGCCTGATGCTGCCGATGATCCGCGGCTCCCTCCCGGATTTCGCGCCCATGTTCGAAGCATACGCCCAGGACCTGACGCGCGCGGCGGAAGGACGCTAGGTTCGTGCGCGTGACGCAAACGCCGAACAGCATCAACGAAGCGCGCGAGCAGTTTCTGGGCATGGTCGCGGGCGTGCGGCCCGAGCTGCATCGCTACTGCGCGCGGCTCACCGGCTCGGTGATCGAGGGCGAGGACATCGTGCAAGACACGCTCGCGAAGGCCTTCTACGCGTTGAGCCTGTCCCCCGAGGTGCCCCCGCTGCGACCCTGGCTCTTTCGCATCGCGCACAACGCCGCGATCGATTTTTTGAAGAGCCACGGCCGCAAATACATGGATGCCGACGTCGAGCTCGACGAGCTCGCGAATTTCGAGGAAAAGCCGGACCCGCTGGTGATCCGCGCGGCGCTCGCGCAATTCCTCACGCTGCCCGTGAGCCAACGCAGCGCGGTGATCCTAAAGGACGTGCTCGGCCATTCGCTCGAGGAGACCGCAGAGACCATGGGCAAAACCACGCTAGCCGTAAAGGCTGCGCTCGTGCGCGGCCGGCGACAACTGTTGCAAGGTGAGCCGCAGAAGGCCGAGCTTCCGACGACGACGACTCACCCCGTCGGGTACTCCGAAGCGTCGCGCGCGGAGCTCGAGCGCTACGCGAGCCTCTTCAACGCGCGGGACTGGGACGGCGTCCGGGCCCTGATCAGCGACGACTGCCGGCTCGATCTGGTGTCTCGCTCGCAACGACGCGGCAAGCAGGTCGGCATGTACTTCAGCAACTACGAAAAAGCGGACGTGTCTTTGCGCGTCGTGCGCCTCGAGGGAGAGCTCGCGCTCGCGGCCTACCCGCCCGGCGCGAGCAGACCAGCCTACTTCATATTGCTCGAGCACGAGGGCGGGCGCGTGAAGGCCATTCGCGACTTCCGCTATGTGCCGTACATCGCGACGGAGGCGGTGTTCGAGTAGAACGGCCGCCGAAGCGCCGAGAACTTACTTCCAGGGCGCGGTTTCGGTGAGTGCGGATTGATCGCGGCGCCAGACGACGGCCGTGCGACACACGGTCGGCGTGTTCGGCTGGATCGGGCAATAAACGAGCTCGATCGCCTGCAGCCCTGCGCCGTCCGAAATTTCACGCGTGAACCATTCCGCGTCGAGCCGGTCCCGCCGTGTTTCTTCGTGGGACGGAGCGACGACGTAGGCCGGCTTCGGGCAGCCTGAAAGCGTGGTGAGTGTTCCAATGAGCAGCAAGGTTGTGAGTGCGCGCTTCATGGCCGCATGTCCTTTCCGGCGGGCAGAGGAGCAGGTGGAGGCGGCGGCAGCGGCGCGGCCGGCGCGCTCGACGGCGGCACGCTCGACGAAGCATCGTCCTTGTCCTTTTCCTTGCTGATGTTGGTCGAGATATCCGCGAGCGTCCCGACGCCTTCGTCGATCGGAGCCGCGGCGTTGCCCGTGATGGGCGTATACGAGTAGCGAGCGAGCGAGGCTTCGGTCGGCACGACGCAATGCATGCCGTCCGCCGGCCGCGCGTCGCACATCAAGATGTACCAGCTGTTGGCGTCGACTTGCTTACCGTCACCGGGCTGCTGCCGCGCCGTGCCGCGCCCCTGCTGAACGAGCGGGCGCACGACGACGAAGGACACACCCGGCGTGCGAGTGGTGACGACGGTGACCGGCTCGAAGAGCCGGGCCTGGGCGCAGCCCAGAGCAATCAATGGCACGAATAAAGACAAAATCTTCATTTGGGCAGACCGTAGTTC
>DASXKQ010000061.1:0-10135 GCA_036496745.1 Polyangiaceae bacterium | reverse complement strand
GCCAGGGGCCATCCGAACCAGTCAGGCCGCTGTCGACCACGCCAATCAGGCCCTGCGTGAGCACGTAGTCGAGCTGCCAAACGCCGCCGACCAGGCTCCATTTCTCGAGACCCGCGTGAGTCGACACGTCAGTCGCGTTACCGGTGCCTTCGTCGCTGACGTACATGGTCGTGGCGTTCGCGAAGAAGACGGCGAACGGCGTGAAGTTGCCGCCCGTCGCCTTCGCTGAGTCCGTCGGGAAGCCCGGCACGATGCTGATCGTGGTCGCCGCCGCGTTGGCGACGGTCGGCAACGTGGGCACGGTGTACACCGTCTGGATGCCGTTGCTGCCGCTGCCTTTGGTAAAGTAGAGGGCGCCGCCGAACTCGGTTACGCCACGGAAATTGTCGTCCTTGCCCGCCTTGTCCAGCTTGGGTGGCGTGCCGAGGGAGAACTGGAGCAGCGGGTTGACCTCGGCCGAATTGCCTGCGGGGATCGCGACGTTCGACGAAGTGGCATTGATCGGGGTCACGACTTCCAGGCCCGTGGTCTCGGTCACGTCGGGGCTCGTGCCGTTCGGACCGAAGGTCGACGCATTGCCGTTGTTGGCGTTGCCCACGGAGTAGTAGAGCCCGTTCGAGCCGAGCAGCGCGGAGCGGCCGTTGTTGCCGCCGTAGTCGACGGTCGGCGTGTAAGAGAAGTTCCCGCTGCCGTCCATTGACACGATCGTGCGCGCGAACGCGTAGTTTGCACCGAAGGCAAAGCTCACTGGGTTCGTCGGATCCTGTCCCGGAACTGCATCGGAGTTGGACACGTCGAGCGCGCCGATTCCCGCGCCGGCGTAGCCCACGAACACCAGATGTGCGCCGCTCGCGTCGCTCGTGACATGCAGCCCGACCTCGGACTTGGACGGGAAGCTCGTGACCACTTGGTCAGTGGGCACCGTGATCTCGCCAAGCACCATGCCGCTCGTCGGATCGACGTCGGTGAGCTGAATGAGCGACGTGACGCCGAAGCTCGCATCCGCGGACTCGTTGTTCCAGACTGTGACGTAGTTGTTGCCACTGGTCGCGCTGGCCGTGGTGCTGGCCGTGCCCGCGAGCTTGGTACCGACCGCGAGCGATGCGACCGCGCCCCGCGAGCGATCGTAGACGCTGCTGCTGATGACGAGCGAGTTGTGGACGAGCAGCGTGGGCGGTTCGCACGTCACCACCACCGACAGCGCGTCGAGGCACGCGGCGCTCGGATCCCCATCGGAAACGGTCGCCGTCAGTGTGACGGGGCCCGGACTGGTGCACACGAAGGTCGGCGTAGCCGTGTTCGGGTTGTTCAGCGTCCCCGAAGAAGCGGCCCAGGAATAGCTCAGCGGCGAGGGGCCGCTGTCCGAGTCATGCGCGCTAATCGCGAGCGCCACCGGGAAGCCCGGCTTGATGTCGGCTGGATTGGCCGAAATGCCGTCAGCGACTGGGCAAATATTGAGGGTCCCGTTGACCAACACGCTGCCGGTCTTCGGCGCCTGATGGCAGTCAAGCGTAACGCCCACACTGGTGACCGCGTGCGCGACGACGTTGAAGCCGGCGCTGCCACCGCAGGTAGTCGTACCATCCGTGCTCGTCGCGCTGAGGGTGATCGTGTAGCCGCTACCGGCCGGGAGACCGCCGATCACACCGGAGACCGTAGTGCTCGACGCGACGTCGATCGTCCCTGACTTGGAGAAGCCGTTCGGCCCGCTGATCACGTAGTTGATGCTCGTCAACGTGACGCCGCCGTCCACTAGCGCGAAGTTCAGCGACCCGGACTCCTGATCGCTCGCAGCGGTGGAAGGCGAGTGCTCGCCGCAGCTCGCGGTGATGAAGGCCATGAACGAGAGAGTGGCAAGAAGGGACACGCTGCGGATTGTTCGGTACAAGGTATTCTCCAGGTGGTTGGAGAGCAGCCACGTACAAACATCGCGCCAACGGCTCGAGCGTTTGGGCACTCCAAAAAGTCGCGGTAAATCTCGCGTGCGCGCCGTGAAATGGATTGTTCATGCGGAGGCTGGCCTCCGAGGTTCGGAGGCCAGCCTCCGGATTTCGTCCGGTACGCGCTCCGCCGCACTCCGAACAAACGTTCTCGCACGCGCGCCGATCCGCTTCGAGCATACCGAGTTGCCCCTGCCACATGGGGCGAAACGCCACCGGCCGCGTCGCCCTTGAGGGAGGCAATTCCGGCATGGCTGATGAGCCGCAAATTCGGCTGTGCATCGTGGGCTGAGAGTGCAAGGGGCGTGCGTTGCGGCTCCGCGCAGTGGCTCAGGATCGCCGATGCTGCTACAAATCGGCCATGGCCGGGGGCCTCGCGTCACCGCACGAAATCACAGACAGGGCGCCGACGCGAGTCGGCTGACTGGAACGTCCACACATGCAGGGGCGAACACTCGTCAAAGTGTTGCTGGTAACAGCGTTGATTGGCGCCGGCGTCGCGGTCTACGCAGATGTCGACACGGGTTCGAGACCGCGGCTCCAAAGATCGTTCGAGCCGGGGACGAACAGCTTTCACCTCCGTATACGCTGCTCCTGACATCAGAAGGTATCAGCGTGAAATTCAATCGAGAGAACCTCGCGCCGGGCTGCGACGCGAGCGCACAAGGTATCGCGGTCCCGAACGTCGCTAGGCGCTACGATTTCAGCGGACTGCGCGGGTGCCTGACACGGCTCAAGGCGCGCGTACCCGCGCTCCCCAACGCGCCAGCTCTTGATGCGGGCTGGGCGTTCATCACGGCGGCCCCCGCGATCGGCTTCCAGGACATTATCTTCGCCGTACAAACGCTGCGCGACGCTCGCATCGACACGTTCCATTTCAAGGTTTTCCGTTGACGCTCGAGGCGCGAGCCGCCCCAGGGTCTCAGCGCGCGCCGAGATTTTTGGCGCGCGCTCCTCAAGGCTCGTGCGACTGGCTGGTTTCCTGCCCCCGATAGCCCCGAAACCAATCACTCCTGTCGGGTTTGTACCCTTCGAGCCCCTCGTAGTGTCCCGTTTCCGTTGCGGCGTACGGGATAGGACGGCGCTCGGGCCACGTATCCTGCCAGGGACGGCCCTTCGAAGCCCTTCGCGGTGGTGCATTGAAACAGCCAAGGGCCTTCGTAGGCCTCCGCGCGTTTGCAATTAGCCAGCAACCGGCTTCAGAAGGGTCCGATTCAGTCAGCAAAGAATGAATCGAAGGTTTCGTTGGCGATTTCGAAAGCGACGGCGTGCGCCGCGGCACGGTCCGATACTGCGGATTGACGGCATGACAGCAGTCGAGCTGGCTACGAAGCTCGGCGTGAGCGTCCGGACGGTGCGTTTCTACGTTTCCGAGCGCCTGCTACCAGCCGCGACCTTCCGCGGCCGAGCGACTCGCTACGTGCGCGAACACCTAGTTCGCCTCGCCGCGATTCGAAAGCTGCAGAACGACGGCATCGAGCTGCGCAGCATCCGTGGCCGCCTCGAGACGCTCTCATACCCGGAGCTGGAGGCCCTGGCGGCCACGCTCTTGCCCGAGCTCGCGCAAGAAGGCGGCAGCCACCCGCAACCGCCCGCAAGCGATGCTCCGAATGATGCTCCGCTCGAGCGCGCTGCCACGCAATCCACGTGGCAACGAATCGCGCTCCTGCCGGGGCTCGAGCTACACGTGAGCTCGGACGCTAGCCCGCACGCAGCGCGCGCAGCCGGAGACTTGGCGGCGCAGTTTCGAGCGCGGGGCGGGTCCAGCTGAGCGACCGTGCGTTGAAGGATTTGCGCAAGGTCCCCGACCACATCCGGGTCAAGCTGCTCGGCTGGGTCGCTCCGAGGACTCGAGGAAGTGCGAAAAGTTCCAGGTTTTCACGACGAGCCACCAAAGGGCGACCGCGAAGGTCAGCGCTCAATCCGACTGAGCCAGGCCTACCGCGTGATCTACGTCGTGGTGTCTGGCACCGCCAAGTTCGTTCGGATCGAGGAAGTAAACAAACACCGCTACTGAGGAAGCCATGGCGAAGAAGAAAAGCAGTACCAAGAGAGCGACCAGCGCGCGCCGGCACCTCGAGAAGCTCACGCGCGGGCCACTCACGTTCGGCAAGCTCATCAACGCGACGCGCGTCGGTGAGGGGCAATCACTCGAGGCCTTCGCTCGTCAGCTCGGGATCTCGCGCGCCTATCTGTGCGATGTCGAAAAGGGCCGCCGCGCGGTGAGTGTCGAGCGCGCCGCTGATTGGGCGCGTAAGCTCGGCTACCTCGAAGCTCAGTACGTCGCGCTCGCGCTGCAAGCGGCCGTGAACTCGGCGGGGCTGAAACTGCGCGTGAGTGTCGAGGCGGCGTAGGAAGGGCGAAACCGACAATCGCTGCGGAGAGCGAGGTCTCGCAGGCGTCGGCTCGCGACTCCGGTCCGTCGCGACGGTAGCGGAAGCGCTTCCGAATGCCTCAATCTATGCGGGCCGGTCGCTCGGCGGCATGCGCACGAGCGACTTGCACGCTTGGGATTGGTCGCACTTCGACCTGAAGACCTGGAGACCAACCAAGGTGTACCGACCGAAGACGGACGGGGCGGATCCGGCTGAATTCCCTGGTGACCCCAGCGGGAATCGAACGGTAGTGAACATTGCTGATTTGCCGCACGTTCAGCTGCGCATCGTGGCCTGAGAAGCGCAGGCTCGCGCAATGAGCGGGCTTGCGGCTCTCCACAGTGGCTCAGGGCTACTGATGCTGCTATAAATCAGCGATGGCCGACATGGGTCAAACTTCCAGCCAGCGAGCCCCTGGGGAGTCGCGCGCGACGCTCACTGAGCTCGCGGAATTGCCGACTGGGTCGTCGCAACTGTCCGCGCCGCTGCCGGAGTGGGTCACGCAGGCTCACTTGCGCTGGCTTGAGACGGGTGAGGGCGATCCGTGGGGCGGATACTTCAGCTAACGCCCGGCTACGCTCTTTCGTTCTCGAGACTCAAGCCTCCGCTCAAGCAAGCCGAGCGAAGCGCGCTCCGAGCCGAGCTGGGACGACTCGAGGCTGATCCGTTCTTGCCGCAGTCGGAAGACTTCGAGGCATTGCTTTCGCCGCCGGCGGTTGGGGTTGCGTGGGCTCGCAGGGTTCGCGGTTACGAGATGTGGGTCTTGTACCGCGTCGAGCACGGCGGGCTGGCGTCATTGCACGAGCTCACGGACAGGACGCCGACGCGGGTCGGCTGAGCGCAACGAATCACGCGCCCAAATGTGCCGCCTGCGTCCTGGCAACGACGCGCGGTTCAATGCCTGGGCGACCGTGCTCGCTGGCGCCCTCCTGTTACTCAATCGATCTCGGCGGCGCCGCATCGTAACGAGACGCTAGTCAGCGCCAAGACAAAGCGGGCGCTTTTTTTGTGACCCCAGCGGGAATCGAACGGTAGTGAACCTGACGGATTTGCCAGCGATCTCGCTGCTAGTCGTTGCGTAGGTGCGTCACCCGGCACGCTTCATCGGACGCGCGGCGGAAGTGGAGGAGGGGCGCTTGGCCACCACGCGGCGCGCCTGAGGCGGCGTGTAGTCAGGAAACGCGATTACGGCTGGGTGCACCGCGAGCGCCTTGGCGAGCACCTTGATTCGCTTCAGACCCATTTCCTGCGTGCCGCTCTCGAATGCGGAAATCGCCGACTGCGCGATCCCAGTGCGCCGAGCCAGCTCACTCTGGCTCACCGCTTGAAGCTCGCGCGCGATCTGAAGAGCGCGGCCGGGCGTGAGCTTCGCGTGGCGCTTTTCGGGCCGATAGCTACTTGCGGTAGTCATGTTTCGAAACCCTTTCGACGGTCACAGTCACGAGTTCGCGATTGCACTGGTAGATTACTCGGTAAGCTTGGCTGAGCCGCGAAGAGCGGAAGCCCGCCCACTTGCCGGCCAGCGCTTCGTCATGAAAGCCTTGGACGTTCCGCAGTCCCTCTGGGCCGCTGAGTCTGACCACGTTCTTCCAAAACTCGTACTTCTCGCGCACCTGCAAAGGCGCGCTCGCAATCTCCTTGGCGAGGCCCTTGTGTTCGAGGATCGTCCACATACTGAGCTCGCCCTGAGCACTATACCTAAAAAGGTATAGGCGTGCAAGCGCCGATCAAACGGACTCTTGACGGACAGAGCGACGATTGGTGAGACGATCCCGCGCGCTACTTGATGGGGTCTGGCCGAGGTGTGTGTGGTTCGCCGTGGCATCGCGGTGCCGCTGGCACCCGCCGTCGTGCACCGCTACCGTTGGGTGAACAACGATGGCTATCATCCACGAAGGCTCGTGTTGCGGGATCTGCGGGGAGCGGTTGGACCGCCCCTATACGGCGACGTCAGGTTGCGCGTTCGAGCCCAGGCACCTGCTGTTTCGTTTTTGCGATGCGCCCATGCACCTCGACTGCCTCGCCGCGTGGCCTCATCGCGAGCAATTTTCGAAGGGGTACTACGACGGCGCGCTCCAAGCGTACGCAACGCGCCTCGGAAGTGTTCTTCACCTCGCCGAGGACTGGTTTTTGGCATGTGGCCCGACAGTCGATGCTAACTCGCCATCAGTGAAGTACATGGGAGCCAGGCCCGGCGAGCCGGTCTACGCGGAGGTGCGTCTGGTCCGGTGGCCTTTCCGCCTGTATTCCAAGTGGGCGGAGTGGGACGAGTATGTCACAAGGGGTTATTGCGAGGGGCTCGAGGGGGTGGCGCTCGACGCCGCCGTCAACGCCATGTCGGAGGTGGCGACGATCTGTCCGTCGCAGTCGGCACTGTCGGCATTGCTCGCGGCGCGCACACCGCAGCGATGAGCGGGGAATCGCGCCTGCAACGCTATCAGCGTGAGGCAGTCACGATTTTTTGTGACCCCAGCGAGAATCGAACTCGCGTTACCGGCGTGAGAGGCCAGTGTCCTAACCGCTAGACGATGGGGCCAGGCGCTCGGGGAGCCCGAGGGCCGCTATGTGAAAAATTGCTGGGGGACTAGGATTCGAACCTAGATAGCAAGAATCAGAATCTTGCGTCCTGCCGTTAGACGATCCCCCAAGAAACGAGAGGGAGCCCGCGTGCGGGCGAGGCTAACTATCCTCAAACGTAGCGCTGCGCAAGGGGTAGACGGCTCGTTGCCGGCAAAAAGCGGCCCGCGGTCGGCCGGCGGTTCGCGGGGGCCACGGTTGGCCTCTAGCGTTCGCACCGGGCCGCGGGCTACACTCAGAAGACCAATGCGCGAGCGAGGCGCTGAAGCAGCGTGACAACTCAATACGCGCACCCTCTTGCCCGCCCGTCAGGGACCCCATGGAGCTACGGGTCATAGGTTGCCACGGCGGCGAAACGCCGCGGCATCGCACGAGCGCGTTCGTCGTCGACGAGCGGCTCGCGATCGATGCGGGCTCGCTCACGAGCGGCCTGGACCTGAAGTCTCAATTCCGCCTGAGCGCTTGCCTGATAAGTCATGCCCACTTGGATCACATCCGGGACTTGGCGACGATCGCGGACAATCGCTGCCAGGCCGACTGTGATCCGCTGCTCGTCGCGGCTACCAAAGAAACCATCGCGGTATTGAAGAAGCACTTCTTCAACAACCTGATCTGGCCGGACTTCTCCGTCATCCCGAACCGAGCGCGACCCACGATTCAGTTCATCGAGCTCAAGCCCGAGAAAAAGGTCGAGATCGCCGGGTACTCCGTGCAAAGCGTGGCCGTTAACCACACCATCGACTCGTCGGGTTTCATCATCGAGGGACCCGACGCGACGATCGCGTACAGCGGCGACACGGGACCGACCGAGCGGCTCTGGCAGCTTTTGAACAAGCAAACCAACTTGAAGGCGCTCCTGATGGAGGTCAGCTTCCCGAATCGCGAGCAGAAGCTGGCGAGCGTGAGCGGCCATCACACTCCGCGCTCACTGCTCAAAGACCTGAAAAAGTACAAAAAGCCGCAGGATTTGCCGACGCTGCTTTATCACATCAAGCCCGTGTTTCAGGGCGAAGTCGAGCAAGAGATCGCGCGGCTCAAGGGCGTGAACGTGACGGTCACGGCGCTGAACGACCAGTTCGTGCTGTAGCCGCGCGACACAAATTTGGCCAGCTAGTCGGCTCGAGCTTAGCAAAAGCGATCCGATGGCCACCATTTCAACGACCGAATTTTTTCCGGCCGCGCCGCAGCGGGTTTGGGAGTTCATGACCGACGCTGTGCTGCTACAAAGACTCGGCGCGTGCGATTCCCTCCGCGGCCTCAATGCCGCTCCCGGCGAGCTTTTCGGCGAGGGCGCCGTCCGAGAAGTGCGCCTGGGAGCGCTGCGCTTCGTCGAACGAATCAAGAAGGCAGAGGTTGGGCGCTGCCTCGAGGTCGAAGTCCTAGAGGCGGCCGGTCCCATCAACCAGGAGTATGAGCGCGTCGATCTGCGGCCACGCGACCACGGCAGCGAGGTGACCTGGACCATCCGGTTCACGCTCAAGATCCCAATTTTCCGGGAATACCTGAGCCGACTCGTCGCCGTGTTCGCCAAGTTTCACTTCCGGCGATTCGTTCGCAAATTCAAGGCACACATCGAAGCGCACGCCGACGCGCACGCCGACCTCGCAACGGCGTCTAGATAACGGGCTGGACCGGCCGCCGTGCCAGTTGAAAGTAGCCCACTACCCATTTAGTGGTACTGCTTCAGTTTGAAACGGCCCGCTGACCCAGCGGCCCATCACGTCCGACGTCTTCGCCGTCGGCGCCACCGAGCCACGCTGCCGCCTTTTCGGGTGCGCACCAGCGCGGCTGATCAGGAGGCCGCTCATGGCCAACGTCCAAGTTACGTGTCCTAACGTCGCGGCGTCCGCTCGGGAGCTTTTCGACGCTCTTGACCGGATCGGATCTCGACTCTCACCGGAATCGGCGCGACAGGTCGTCCAGCTTACGCTGGATCTCGCTCATTGTGGCAGCGGCTTCCTTCGTGTCGATGTTGATGACGGTTCCGCACCGGCAGTTGATGGTCGGCTCGCGCTGAAACTGAGCGAGCGTGCGCTCGGTCACGTGTCCGCAGTTATCGCACTTGATCGGGATCTGAATCTCGTTTTCGAGCGACATTCCGCCCTCCTTTCATCGGTGGATCGATGATCTCACGTCCCCCAGCGCGCCTTCGCCGCCTTCTTGGCCGACGCCGTGCGCTGCTTGGCCGTCATGCCCTCGGCTCGCGCCTTGCCGCCCTTCAGTCCGCCCATACGCCCCAAGGCGACAGCGGCCGGGTTCTTGGCAGGCTCGCCCTCCGTCGCGGCGATCACGGCGTCAAGGACGCGGCGGGCGGCGCGGTTGGGGTCTCGGGGCGGTTTCTTGATCTTTTTAGTCGTGCGCGAGCGCTCTGGCATGTCCGATACCCTGCCAGCTGCCAGGGGCGCGCGCAAGACGAGCGAAAAGATGACAACCATCACGGGCGCGGAGCCGATGCGCGGTGGATGTGACGGGGCTTGGGGGCGACAAAGATCAGGAGGAATTCTGGCGCGGGCCAACGGTCGTCGTCAGCGGGCGAAGTCCTGCAAGTTGGCCCAGATCGTGGGGCTTGAGAAAATGCACCGGGGAAAAATCGGTGCAGATTCAAGAATTCATCGCCAGTTACCGCGACACCCGCGAAGAGCGCGCCAACAAGGATAGCTACCTCAAGGATCTGTGCCGTGTTCTCGGCGTACCTGAGCCGAACGGCAAGACCGGAGATCCCGAGCGCGACGACTACGTCTTCGAGGCGGACTCAGTTCTCTGCGACGAGGACGGGCGTCGACACGTAGGGAAAATGGATCTCTACAAGCGCGGCCACTTCGTGTTGGAGGCGAAGCAGACCGCAAAAAAATCCAAGGGCAAACCCGAGACCGCCCAGTGGAAGACGCCCGGTTGGAATCTCGCCATGAGCGACGCTGCTGGGCAGGCTCTAAGGTACGCGCGAACCCTCGACGAGCCTCCGCCGTTTATCATCGTCGCCGACATCGCTCAGTGCTTCGACCTCTATGCTTGTTTCGATGGCTCTGGGGCCTATCGCGCTTTCCCCAACGCGCAGAAGCATCGTCTTTGGTTCAAGGAACTCGAGAAGCATGCTGATTTGCTTCGGAAAATATGGACCGATCCTTTCAGTTTGGATCCGCGACGGTATTCCGAACGAGTCACTCAAGAAGTAGCAGCGGAACTGGCCAAGCTTGCCGAAGACCTTGAGTCGACCCACGAGGCGGACCTCGTCGCCAAATTCCT
>DASXKQ010000060.1:0-18023 GCA_036496745.1 Polyangiaceae bacterium | reverse complement strand
CGCGTGAGCGAGGCGCGCTTCGAGAATCGCGCCGTCGAAGTCATCGGCGTACCCGGAGCGACGGCCGCGCCGCACAGCGTCGACGTCACCGTGGTTGGACCGCCGGAAGTCGTGCGCTCGCTGCGTCCCGATCAGGTCGTGCCACGAGCCGACCTCACTCAGCTGCAGAACGTGGACCTGAAAAAGCACGGCTCCGCGCTGGTCACGATCAACGTCGCGCTGGGCCACGCCGAAGCGGAACTGCAGCCGCCCGCGGTGACCGTCAAGTGGTGAAGGCTCGCTTGCTCGGACGAGCGCCGCACGGCGAGCCCCCGCGGTCACGTGATCTTGCGTCATTCGTGCTAGCCAGCGCTAGAACGCGGCGCTGAGCCGGATGAGTGCTACGTGATTGGTCGGCCGAAGGAAAGGCCCGACCTAGTGATCGAGGTCATTGGGACGTCCGGTGGCATCGACAAACGGCGACTGAGTTTCGAACGAGTTTGCGCTCGTAAGCCGACCGAGCTCTAGCAATCGGCAGTCAATACCCGAATCGTCCTGACTCGCCCCACGCCGGCGGCTGCGCGGGCTCCGGGAAGACGCGCTTACCGAGACCTTGCAACACGTGTAGCGAGTACGCGCGGCGAAACACGAAGATGGGCAAGAACACGACGCTGCTCACGTACGGCAGCCCTGCCACGCAACAGGTGACGAGCGTCACGATGAAGATGACGACACCCGTACCGAACGCGAGCGGTATCAGCGTCAAATAGTACAGCACGAGCGCTCCCGCGTTGCCCGGCCAGATCTCCGCGCGGAACGTGCGCCATGCGGCGCCTACCCGCGCGTTGTCGAGATACATGATCGGCACCACGAAATCGTCGAGCAGCCAGCCGATCAGCGCGAGCGGGAGCCCGAGGCAGAGCGCATAGCCGGCCACGATGCCCGTCGCGAGCAGCGCGCGCTCTTTGAAGACACCGCCGGCGAGATCGGGATAAGCCAACCAGAACGCCGTAACAACTACACCTATCCCGAGCACTGCCGCCAGCGAGCCCAAGGCCAGACGGAACTTGAACAAGCTCGAAGCGAGCGGGCGCAGCCGTTGCCACGGTTCAGAAACGGCGTGGCGATCCCAGACTATCGACTCCACGAGGATGACTTTGCCGTAGCTCGAGAGCCAAACGAAAATGACCAGGAGCGCCACGACGAAGAGCACGACCGGTACCGCGATCGTCAGCACGAGCGACATGTTGGAGTCGAGCCAGGCACTCGCCTCCTTCAACAGGTCGGCGAGCGACGTCTTGCCGAGCGTCGAAGGCTTGCCGGAGAGATTCGGATTGGGAATATTGAACGAATAGCCGCCCTCGGCGAGCTGCGCCAAAAACACGACGAAGCCCAGGTTCAGCCATTTGCCGAAGTCGGAGCGCGTGAATAGGCTGCGCTTGGTCAGCTCGGCGGCTTTCGAGAGCGAATCGGTCAGCGCGACGGTCACGATTGTCCCCGGCGGTTTGGTTGCTTCTGGCAGGAGGTCACGGCGGCAGCATGCTCAGGCGTGGATCTCGGGTGATGTCGTAGTCTCCGTCGGGCTCGACGAAGATCTGCTTCATCTCCGGGAACCTGGCGCGCACGCGCTCCTCCAGCTCATCGATCATGCGTTCGAGCTCCTTCACCGTGGTTTGGGGATCGACGCGCACTTTGAGCGCCAGCACGATCGCCGCGGGCCCCAGGTGCATGCTGAGCAGCTGCGTCACCTTGAGTACGCCCGGCGTGGACTCGGCCAGCGCGCTGACCTCCGCGCGCATTTCCGTGGTGATGCCTTCGCCGAGCAGGAGGCTCTTGATGTCGCGCGCGAGCAGAAAGCCGACCCCGCACAGGACGAGCCCGATCGCGATCGAGCCCACGGCGTCCGCGACGGAGCTATGCAAAAGCCACGAGACGCCGATGGCCAAAAACGCGATCGTGAGCCCGAGCATCGCGGCCGTGTCTTCGAGCAGCACGATCACGATCGTCGGGTCTTTGCCGCGAAAGAGCGAATCGCTCAGGCTGCGCCCCGCGCGCTCCTTGTTGAACTCGCGGAGGGCCACGAAGAAACTGCCGCCCTCCATCAAGAGCGACACCAACAAAACCCCGAGCGGAATCAGCACGGATCCCGGCTCCGAGGCGTGCCCGCTCGTCAGCCGATGCACGCCCTCGAATACGGCGAACACGCCGCCCATGAAAAACAGCAAGAGGGCGACGATGAACGACCAGAAGTAAGATTCTTTCTCGCGCCCGAACTGATAGAGATCCGGCCGATCGCGCTTGGCGAGTGTCATGCCCAGCAGGAGCAAGGCTTGATTGCCCGTGTCCGCAAAGGAGTGCACGCCCTCCGCGAGCATGGCCGCGCTGCCCGACAACCAGGCCGCCACGAATTTGGCCGCGGCGATGCCGAGATTGCCCGCCAGCGCGGCAATCACCACCTTTTTCGCGTCACCCTTACCGTGGCCGGACATGAGACCGCCGAGCGCGTCTTACAGCACCGTGAGTTCTATGCGCGAGCGCGCGTTTTCGAAATAGGACGCGAGCGCGGCGTTCAAGCGCCGCGTCACGTACCAGCGGAGCAAGGCCGGCCGAGCCGTCTCGAAATCCAGCGCCTGAAACGGGGTGCCGGGCGCTTTGTGGATGCTGCGCAGCTCCGCTTCGCTCGGGGCGAGCATGGGTGACACCATGCGATCGAGGTACAAGCTCGCGCGCGCCTTCTGCGCGAGCAAATGCTGCAGCTCGCGATCGGAGAGGCCCTCGGCCCGGCGCGCGGCGTCGAACGCATCCTCCCCGCCCGAGCGATCACTCAGCATGCGATGGGCGAGCTCGGCTTGCCGCGTGAGCTCCGCCTCGCTGGGTTCAGGCTCGATGTGCAGCGTGGACAAGATCGCCTCGGCAATATGACGATCGAGCGCAGCGCTGACGTGACGATCGCGATACGGCAAGTCGCCGAGACGGCCGCGGTCGGGATCGGCCAGCGCCTCGAGCCGAGCTTCGAACGACAACTCCCGCTCGAACACGAAACGAGGGTGACGCACGCCGCCGGTTTCGGGCGCGATGAAACGCGCAACCGCCCGGTCGACCACGATCGGTTGCGCCCAGCCGCTCGTGCTCGCCAAGAGCACGGCCCCGAAGAGCAACCAAGCGCGCGGGCGCTTCATCGTGCGGCAGGGCGTTTGCGCGAGGACGGCGTGTCCTCCTCGTCATCGGCGTCCACGTCTGCGGCGAGCGGCGGCGACTGCGCGCCGGCTGAATTCGCCGCGGCTGGCGCCTCACCCTCACCCGGCACACCGCCCTCCGCGCGATGCACGAAGCCACGCGCGGCGCGGCGCGCCTTCACGAACTCGGCGAACGCCGTCACCTTCTCGAGGTCGCGCGCGCCGAGCGTGTCCGCCAGATCACGCAGCTGCTTGCGCAGAGCCTCGGCGCCGCTCTTGCGGCGAGCCGTCAGCGTGTCCGGCGTGACCGCCTCGGGGCTGGGCTCGGTCGGCCAAACCGGACGCGGTACGGGCTTGAGGCCGTGCGCGCTGAGCCAGGCTTCCATGAATACGCGTAGGCGCTCGCTGCGGAACGCGAACCAACGCTCGCGCTCCGTGGCATACGACATCAGCACGTCCTTGAAGCGGCGAAATGCACCCTTGCCGTCGATCGCCGCGCCGAGCTGGTCACGCAGCTCGAGGTCGTCGACCATCGGAATGAAGCGCTCCATCCAGCGATACTGTTCGCGCGAGCTGACCGGCTCCACGCGCAGGTACGTGGTGTCGGACGCGATGCGCGAATGCATTTCCGGATCGGCGATGCCGTCGACCACGCGCAGCACTTCGCCCGTGGTCAGATGCAGGTAGCTGTGCACCTCGGGGGCGTTGTTCTCGAATGCGTCTTCGAGCGCCTCCCAGTCGACGGGCAAATCCCGCATCGTCTGAGCCCCGCCTCCGCCCTTTTCCGAGTCAGCCATATTTCCTCTTTCTCGAAGCAACCACCATCTGTCGGGCTCGAAGTCATCTTGGGGCCGTGCTGCCCGGTCGGGAAGGGTCAATCTTCACGTGGAGCGGGCCCGACGCACGGCGTCAGACCAGCGAGCGAGCCGCGTTTGGCGCTCGTTTTCGCTCAGCTCTGATGCAAACACCCGATCCTGCTGAATCATTCGCGCGGCGTCTGAACCAGTCGAAAATAGACCGGCCCCAAGGCCGGCCAGCATGGCGGCACCGCGCGCCGTCGACTCGAGCTCGGTGGGCCGCTCGACGGTCAGCTGTCCGAGCCCCGCCTGATTTTCGAGCAGCAAGTCGTTGGCCGCTGCTCCGCCATCCACGCGGAGCCTCTGGATCGGCCGTCCGAGGTCCTGGCTCATGGCGGACACCACGTCGTTCACCTGCAGTGCGATCGCCTCAATCGTCGCGCGCGCGAGGTGCGCACGGGTCGTGCCACGCGTGATGCCCGAGATCAGTCCGCGCGCGTCCGGATCCCAATACGGCGCGCCGAGACCGGACAGAGCCGGCACGAAGCTGACGCCTCCCGAGTCTGGAACTTCACGCGCCAAGGCTTCGATCTCGCTCGCTGACTTGATCAGGCCGAGTCCATCGCGCAACCACTGCACCGCCGCGCCCGCGATGAACGTGCTGCCCTCGAGCGCGTAGACGACCTCGTCACCGATTTGCCAACCCAGGGTCGAGAGCAAACCAAAGCGGCTCGCCACCGGCTTTTCCCCAGTGTTCACCAACAAGAATGCGCCGGTACCATAGGTGCACTTTGCATCGCCAGGCGCAAAGCAGGCTTGCCCGAACAACGCCGCGTGTTGATCGCCGGCCATGCCGGAGATCGGAACGCCGTCCGGCAAACCGGGCACGCCGCGTGTGACGGCGATGCGCGCTGCGCTCGCCACGATCCGCGGCAATACCGCACGCGGCACGCCGATGAGCGCGCACATCTGATCGTCCCAAGTGCGCGACGCGAGATTCATGAGCAGCGTGCGCGACGCGTTGGTCACGTCGCACACGTGCGGCGCGTGACCCGCGCCACCCGCGAGACGCCAGACCAGAAATGAATCGACCGTACCGAACGCGAGCTCGCCGGCTTCGGCGCGCACGCGAAGCGGAGGCGAGCTTTCGAGCATCCAGGCGATCTTGGTGCCGGAAAAATAGGGATCGAGCACGAGCCCCGTCACGGCCCGCACGCGTTCTTCCTGGCCTGCGCGCTTGAGCTCGGCGCAGCGCGCGGCCGTTCGCCGATCTTGCCAAACGATGGCGCGCTGCACGGGCTGCCCGCTCTTGCGATCCCAAAGCAGCGTCGTTTCACGCTGATTGGTGATGCCAAGCGCCGCGATCTCGCTGCCCGCAATCCCAGCGCTGCGGAGCGCGCCCTGCACCGCGCCCAGCACGCTTTGCCAGATCTCTTCTGGTTCGTGCTCGACCCAGCCAGGTTCCGGAAAGTGTTGGGGGAATTCCTCCGTCTGTCGCCCGAGCGTACGACCGTCGAGACCCATCACGAGCGCCGTGCTGCCTGTCGTACCCTGATCGATGGAGAGGATGTAGGCCACCGTCAGCAAAGCCTACCAGATGGCTCTCGGATTGCTGAGCGCTCGGCCCAGTGGCCCGAACGCGAACGTGACCTCAAGCCTCACCCAGACGGCCACGCAGAAAAGATCGCGATTGTAGCGCAGAGCCTGGAACGGTACCCTTTTTGCCCTAATGGCTCGCATTCTGCTCGCAACCCCCGAAGGTCAGCAGGTGGTCGAGCTCCGCGAGTTCAACTCGCTCGGGCGCCATCCCAGCAACACCATTCAGCTTCTCGACAAGATCGTGTCGAAGGAGCACTGCACAATCGAGCGTCGCCCGCACGGTTTCTTGCTCAAGGATTTGGGCAGCCTCAACGGCACGTACATCAACGGTGAGCGCGTCGTTGGCGAGCAGGACCTGAAGCACGGTGACGACATCGCGCTCGGCGCAACGCGCGCGCGCTACGACGACGGCTCGGGGCGACCCTTGCCCCCGCCGCAGCCGTACGGCGCGCCGGTGCAAGCGCCGCACCAGCCCTGGCAAGGCGCTCCGGGCGGCATGCCTCAATCTGCGATCGGCGCTCCACCGTCCACGGTCGGCGCTCCACCACCGTACGGACAGCAAGCCCCGCAGCATGCACCGCCCGGTTTTGCGCCGGGCTTCGCGCCGATGCAGGGCTTCGGCGGAGTGCAGGGCATTCCCGGCTTCGGCGTGATGCCCGACGCGCAGCCGCAGCAGCCCGCGACCCGCGTCGACGTCAACGACAAGGCGCGCCAGATCGGCACGCAGATCGCGGCGACCCACAAGGGCTTCTTGCCCTACGACCAGCTGACCACCAATACGCAGCAGCTCTCCCAAGACTACGAGCGCTTGCGCCTCTCACACGAGCTATCGCGCGAGATCGCGCTCGAGCGCGATCTGCCGACGCTGCTCAACAAGATCTTGCTCACCATCTTCAAATTCGTGCGCGCCGACCGCGGCGTGATTTTCTTGATGAATCCGTCTAAGGAGCTCGTGGCCAGCGCGAGCCAGCGTCGCGACGGCACGGATTCGCCGATCCCCGTCTCCTCCACGATCATGAATCACGTGATCAAGGAGCGAGCGACCGTGCTCACCCACGACGCCGCCATGGATTTCGCGGCCTCCAAGGGCAAGAGCATGATTTTGAACCGAATCAGCTCGGCGATCGTGGCGCCACTCTTGCACAACGACGACATCTTGGGCGTGCTCTGGCTCGACAGCGAGACGCTCGCCCAGTTCCAGCCGAAGGACATGGAGATCGTGACGGCGATCGCCGCGCAAGCCGCGATGTTCATCGAGATCAACATCCTCGGTAAAAAGATCGAACAAGAGATCGTCAATCGCGAACGCTTCAGCCGGCTGCTCTCGCCGAACGTCGCCCAGCGCGTGCTCTCGGGCGAGCTGAAGGTGGAAAAAGGCGGGCAGCTGGTGGGCGAGTGCACGGTGTTCAACTCGGACATCCGCGGCTTCACCCCTTTGTCTGAAGGCTCGCACCCGGAAGCGCTGGTCGACCTCTTGAACGAATATTTCGAGCAGATGGTCGAGATCCTGTTCAAGTACGAAGGTACGCTCGATAAATTCATGGGCGACGGCATCATGGCGCTGTGGGGCGCGCCCGTCGGCCATCCCGACGACGCGCCACGCAGTGTCGCCTGCGCACTCGAGCAAATGGAGCAGCTCGGCAAGTTCAACCGCAAGCGCGTGGAAGACAATCAGCTGCCGCTCGCGATCGGCATTGGGATCCACACGGGGCCCTTGGTCGCCGGCTACATCGGCAGCTCCAAAGCCCTCTCCTACACCGTGATCGGCGACACCGCGAACACGAGCGCGCGCTTGTGCGGCGTCGCCAACTCCGGCCAAGTACTCGTGAGCGAAACGACGCTCGCGCGCCTGCAAGGCAAGTTCGTGTACGAGGAGCTGCCGCCCGCTCATCTCAAGGGCAAAGAAAAACCCTTTCGCGTGTTCGACATCAAAGGCTTGCAGCCGAGCGTGCAAGTCCCGGTCGCGCTCGGAACCTGAGGACCTGGTGCGGGGCGCGCTGAGTCTGCTCGTCGCTTGTGCGCTCCTCGCGTGCAGCGGCTCGACGACGGGCGGAGGTGGTCCCGCTGGTGCCAGCGGCCTGCCTGGCAATTTATTGCTCTCGCAGCTCAACGACGCCCAGCTCGCGCAGCTCTGTGACTGGTCCGCGGCCAAGGAGGGCGGCTACGGCGCGACCGAGAGCTGCGACGGTGGGATCACCGTGCACGCCAAAGCCTCGCAACAGGACTGTGTGACGAGCAGCCGAACGGAAACGGCCAAGGCCACGTGTACGGCGACGGTGAGCGACGCCGAGACCTGCATCAACGCGCTGGCGAGCGATCCGTGCGACATCGGCACCCCCGCTTGCGCTCCCCTGATTTCCTGCGCTGGAGCTTAACGCGTTGCGGCGTGCGAGCATCGCGCTCGCTCGAAATGCATCGGCTCCGCGTCGTGGTTGGTGGTAGAAGAGCGCGACCTGCGCATGGCCCACGTCCTCGCCTTCGAACGACCGGTCGTCGAGCTCGTGACGCGCGTGCGCGAGCTACGAGAGCTCGCCAGCGTCGACGATCGCTTCGGCTCGGAGCTCAAGCGTTTGGAAGAAAAAGCGGCGCGCCTGGCGCGCGAGGTGTTCGCGAAACTGTCACCGATGCAGAAGGTGCAGCTCTCGCGCCACCCCAATCGTCCGTACAGCCTCGACTACATCCAGCGTTTGTTTCAAGACTTCGTCGAGTTGCACGGCGATCGCAGGTTCGCGGAAGATCCGTCGATCGTGGCTGGGCTCGGCAAGTTCCACGGCCGGAGCGTGGTCGTGGTCGGTCACCAGAAGGGCCGTACCACCAAAGAGAACGTCGTCCGCAACTTCGGCATGCCGAACCCCGAGGGCTATCGCAAAGCGATTCGCTTGTACGAAATGGCCGAGCGTTTCAATCTGCCAATCTTCACCTTCATCGACACGCCCGGGGCGTACCCCGGTATCGGCGCGGAGGAGCGCGGCCAGAGCGAGGCGATCGGCGCTTCGATCGAGGTGATGTCGCGCATGACCGTGCCGATCGTGACGTGCGTGATCGGTGAAGGCGGCTCGGGCGGCGCGCTCGCGCTCGGTGTCGCCAACCGCGTGCTCGTACTCGAATTCAGCTACTACTCGGTGATCTCGCCGGAAGGCTGCGCCGCTATTCTTTGGAAGAACGGCGAACGCGCGCCCGAAGCCGCCGCGCGGCTACGCATCACCGCGCCACACTTGCTCGAGCTCGGCGTCGTCGACAACGTCATCGAGGAACCCGCGGGCGGGGCCCACCAGGATCACGACGAGGCCGCCAAACGCCTCGATCGCGCCCTTTACACCGCGCTTGGCGAGCTCACGAGCCTGTCGCGCGAGGGTCTGCTCGAGGACCGCTATCGGCGCTTTCGAAAGCTTGGCGCTTTCGTGGCTTGAGCGACGGTTGCCGGGCAAAAGCCCCAGGAACCAGCCGAATAAAACTGCGTAGGAGACAGCCCTTGGCCATCGTCTAATGGCAGCTCGTGTGTGGCTAAACACCACACCTGCCTTTGAAAGGGTGCTCTATGAGGCTTACCGTCATCACGCTTTCGGTGTGTTTACTGGCCGCGTGCGGGAAAAAAAGCGCTGACGCGCCGGCCGATGCCGGCTCGCCCGAAAGCGCGGACTCCGCTCAAGCTCGCGCCGAGCACCGTCAACACCGCGAACATGATGGCGGATTCCACCGGGACGGCGGCCCTCATCACCCCGAGTCGGCGGACAAGCCCTGATGTAAGGTCATCCGATGTCGCTAAGGTGGAGCGCTCTCGGAATATTGCTACTCGTAGTCTGCCGTGAGGCGGTTGCGCAGCCAGCGGCAGCGCCGCAACCTGCAACGCTACCACCGCCAGCCGCGCCCTCTTTGCCGAATCCAGCACCGGCGGCCGGCGCGGTGTCCTCGCTGACTCTCAACGCCGCCGTGCGTACGGCGTTGACCCGCAGCGAGCGCGCCGAGGAAGCCGAGCTCGACGTGGAGACCGCGGAGGCCGGCGTCAGCAAAGCGCGCGCCGCGTTCTTGCCGAGCGTCACCCTCGGCGCAAACGAGACGCTGCGCCCATTTCCTCTCAAGCAGGGCAACAAAGTCCTCTTACGCAGCAACGCCGCCGGCGGCACCTTGAGCCTCAATCAACCGCTGTTCGTGGCGACCGCGTTTCCGCTCTACGCGAGCGCCAAGCACAACTTGGACGCAGCGCGCTTCGGTCAAACCGACCAAAGGCGACAACTGTCGTTCGATGCGGCACGCGGCTTTTTCTCGGTGGTGACGGCCGAGCGCGTCCTATCGGCAGCGCAAAGCCGGCTCGAGCTCGCGCACGCCACGCTCGACGACACGCGCGCCCGCGCGCAGGCTGGCCTCGTGAGCAGCAATGACGTCACCCGTTCGGAGCTCGAGCTCGCGGGCGCCGAGCAGAGCGTGGCGAGCGCCAACGCCTCGCTGGAGTCCACGCGCTACAACCTGGAGTATCTGCTGGCCACGCCGGTGGATGGCGAGCTGCGCGCTCCGGACAACTCGCTCGCGCCCGCCGATCTCACGGTGACCGGCCTGGTCAATCTGGCGATCAGTACACGCCCGGATCTCGCGTCGCTGCGCTCCGCTGCTGCAGCCGCGGCGGCGTCCGCGGACGAGCCCGGGTTGCGCTTCGTTCCGACGCTGAACGCCTCCGCGCAGGAGCGCGTGGCGGACACGCCGATCGCCGGCAATCGTTACCTCGATACGACGGTCGTGATCAATTTCAACTGGCAAATCTGGGACGGTGGCGTGCGCGGTGCCGACGCGGATTCACGCAACGCGGCGGCCATGACGGCGACCTTGCAACACCGCGCCCTGCTCCGGCGCGTCCAGGCCGACGTGCATGTCGCGCTCTCGGAGCTCACCGGCGCGCGCGCCGCTTGGCAAGCCGCTCAGCGCGGCTTCGACGCTGCCAAGCGCAGCGAGGAAGAAACGAACGTGCTCTACAAACAGGGGCTCGCAAAAGCCATCGAACTCTTGGACGGCAACAGCTCACGCTTCGACGCCGAGGTGGCGCTGGCCGCCGCGGAGCTCGCCCTACGCCAGGCCGAGCTCGACATGCGCGCCGCCTTGGGCCTCTTTCCAGTGGATGGTGTGTCGTGAAAATCAGCAACATCTTGGCGATGGTCGTGCTTGCCGCCTCCGTCGCAGTTACGCCTGGCTGCAAGAAGACCGACGCCAAGCCGGCGGCGGCGAGCGCGAAGCGCGGCGCAAAGACAGCGGCGTTTCCGGTCGAGGTGATCAAGGTCGAAGCCGCGCCGCACGAGGTAGTGGTCACCGCGCCAGGCATCGTCGACGCCTTCGAGCACATTCAAATCACCGCTCGTGTGTCGGGCGTGGTCGACAAGGTTTCCTTCGTCGAAGGCCAGGAGCTCAAGCAAAACCAGGTGCTGGCCCTGATTGACAGCCGTCGCTACGCGCTCAGCGTGAGCTCGGCCCAGGCCGCGCTCGAAAAGGCCCAGGCCACGCAGGCCGACACCCAAGCGAGCCTCGACCGCCGCACGACCGCCAGCGCCGCCAACCCCGGCCTGATCGCCGGCGAAGAAATCGAGACGTATCAGACGAAGCTCAGGACAGCGCAGGCGGACGTGGATCAAGCGCGCGAGGCGGTCAAGCTCGCGCAGCTGAACCTGGAGGACTCGAACGTCAAAGCCCCGACCGCGGGGATCGTGCAAACGCGCAGCGTGCAGACCGGGCAGTACGTGCAAGCGGGCAGCGTGATCGCGACGCTGCTCCGACGCGATCCGCTGCTCCTGCACTTCAACGTCGCGACGTCGGAGGCGCCCCGGCTCAAGGTCGACATGCCCGTCGATTTCACACTGAAGGAGAGCCAGCAAAAGTACACGGGCAAGATCACGCTCGTGGCCGGCGCCGCGGACAACGACACCCGTCTCGTGCCCATCACCGCGCAGATCGACCCTACGGACAAACAGTTCTGGCTCCGGCCGGGCTCGTTCGCGCAGGTGCGCGTGAACATCCCGTCCACCAAGGCTTTTCCGATGATTCCGCAAACCGCCGCGCGCCCGAGCGATCGCGGATTTCTGGCGTACGCGGTCGAGGGTGATACCGCCAAAGAGCACGTGCTCGAGCTCGGCTTGCACACGCCGGACGGCATGGTCGAGGTCAAGGCGGGCCTCGACGCCGGCGCCACACTCGTCACCAAGGGCATCGAAGCACTGGCGGACGGCAGCAAGGTGCGAGTCGTGACGTCGATCCCCAACGCCCAGGGTGGAGACGACTCGGCGCCCGCCACGAGCGGCGGACCCGCGGGCTCCGCGGCGCCGCCAGGCTCGGGACATCATCGTCGGGACGGCGCTGCGCCGGCCGGCAGCACGGCGGGCGGCGCGCCATGAATATCACCGAAGTCTGCATTCGCCGGCCGGTGTTGGCCTGGATGCTCATGGCGGGCACGATCCTGTTCGGTTTGGTGTCGGCGACGCGCATCGGCGTGAGCCAGATGCCCGACGTCGATTCGCCGAACGTCACTGTGAGCCTTTCCTGGCCGGGCGCCGCGCCCGACGAAGTCGAGACCGGCATCATCGAGCCGCTCGAGCAGTCGCTGGCGCAGGTGGAGGGCGTGCAACGCATCGAGGCCACCGCGCGCCTCGGCAGCGCGCGCTTGACCGCGATTTTCGGGCTGGATCGCAACATCGACCTCGCCTTGCAAGACGTGCAGGCCAAGGTCGCGCAAACCCAGCGCTCGCTGCCGCAAGACGTGCAGCAGCCTACCGTCTCCAAGAGCAACCCGGACGACCAGCCCCTGCTCACCGTCGGTGTGCGCGGTCCGTTTTCACGGCAGTTGCTGGCGGACGTGGCGCGCTACCAAGTCGAGCAGAAATTACAGACGATCGCCGGCGTCGGCCAAGTGACGACCAGCGGCTACCTCGATCGCAACATCCGCATCTGGGTCGACGCCTCGAAGCTCGTCGAGCGCAGCGTGACCGTCTCGGACATCAACAGCGCGCTGGCCAAGCAGCACGTCGTCGTGCCGGGTGGTCAGCTGCAAACGCCCGGCCGTGACATCACCGTGCAGGTGCTCGGGGAAGCTCTGGACCTCGACACGTTCAAGCACATCGTGATCAGCGACAAGAACGACGCTCCCGTCTACCTACAAGACGTCGCATTGATCGAAGACGGTTTCGAGGACGCCCGCACGATCGCGCGCCTGGACGGCATTCCGCTACAAGCGATGAACGTGCTCAAGCAGCACGGAGCCAACGCGGTCACGGTCGCCGACGACGTGCGCGCCGCGGTGGACGACCTCAAAAAGACGCTGCCGGCCGGCATGGATATCGACGTTTTGTTCGATACCACCCAGTTCATCAAAGACTCCGTGCACGAGATCGAGACGGAGCTCGTGTTGGCGGTCGCGCTGACCTCGCTCGTGTGCTGGCTCTTCCTCGGCTCATTTTCGGCCACGATCAACGTGCTGCTAGCCATCCCCATGTCGCTGTTCGGCACGATCGCGGTGATCTGGGCGGCGGGCTTTACGCTCAACACCTTCACGCTGCTCGGCCTCTCGCTGGCGATCGGCCTGGTCGTCGACGACGCCGTGATGGTGATGGAAAATATCTATCGCCACGGCGAGATGGGCAAAGACGGCTTCAAGGCGGCCGCCGAAGGCACCGGCGAGATCACGTTTGCCGCGCTCGCCGCGACGGCCGCCGTGATCGCGATTTTCATGCCCGTGATTTTCATGGAGGGCGTGGTCGGCCGCTATTTCTTCCAGTTCGGCGTGACGCTCTCGCTGGCCGTCGCCATCTCCTACATCGAAGCCGTCACGCTGGCTCCCGCTCGCTGTGCGCGCTTGCTGGACATGGGCGGCCACCACGCCAAAGGGCGCGTGGCGCGCTTCATGGACCGCGCGTTCGGCGGGCTCTCGAACTTCTACCGGCGAGCGCTCGGACTTGCCCTGACTCACCCGTGGAAAGTGCTGTTCGTCTCGTCGCTCGTGATGGTCGGCGCGCTCGGGCTCGGCCTGCTCTTGCCGAGCGAGTTCAGCCCGCCGCAAGATCAGTCGCGCTTCAGCATCCGCGTGACCGCCCCCACGGGCAGCGACGTGACCGAGGCCGATCACGAAACGCAACGCATCGAGCAGATCCTGTACAAGCACCCGGAAGTCGAAAGCGTGATGACGAACGTGAGCCCGGGCTCCGCCAGCGTCACGGTCAGCATGGTGCCGCCAAACGAGCGCACTCAGACGCAGCAGGCGTTCTGTGCGGCGCTTCGCAAGCAGCTGGTGGTGCCCGGCGCTCGTGTTTCGATTCAAGACCCCTCGCAGCAGGGCATCGGCTCGTCCAAGGGCTTTCCGATCGAAGTGTCCGTACGTGGCCCGGACTGGAACACCTTGATCACGCAAGCCCTCGCGCTGCGCGACGCGCTCGGGCAGAGCGGCGTGGCCACCGACGTCGACAGCGACTACCAGCTCGGTTTGCCCGAAATTCAGATCACCCCGTTGCGCGATCGCACGAGCGACGTGGGCGTGACGATTCAGGATCTGGCTTCCACCATCAACGCGCTGGTCGGTGGCACGGTGGTGGGCAAATTCTCGTCCGAAGGGCGCCGGCTCGACGTGCGCATGCGCATGCTGCTCGCTGAGCGCCTGCGACCGGAGGACATCGGCAATATCTTCGTGCGCAGCTCGACGCAGCAAATGGTGCCTATTTCAACGCTGGTCAGTGTGGAAGAAAAGCCGGTACTGCAGGCGATCAATCACATCGACCGCGAGCGTTCGATCACCGTGACTGGCAACGTCGCGGCCGGCCACTCGCAATCCGAGGCGCTCGCGCGCGCGCAGACGCTGTCGAGCGGCTTTCCGGTGGGCTACCACGCGGTGCTCGGCGGCCAGAGCAGTGATTTTCAAACCTCGATGCACAGCCTGATGTTTGCGCTCGTGTTCGGCATCGCGGTTGCGTACATGATCCTCGCCGCTCAATTCGATTCCTTCATGCACCCCGTCACCGTGCTCACGATCTTGCCGCTGTCGGTGGCGGGCGCCTTCGTCGGGCTGTTCATCGCGGGCAAGACGCTCAGCATCTACAGCATGATCGGTATCTTGCTCTTGATGGGCATCACCAAGAAAAATTCGATTATTTTGGTCGACTACGCCAACGGCGTACGCGGTGAAAAAAAGCTCACGGCGATCGAGGCCATGCTCGAGGCAGGGCCGGTTCGTTTGCGGCCGATCTTGATGACCACCGTGGCCACCATGATGGCCGCCGTGCCGTCCGCGCTCGGCCTCGGTGCCGGTGCCGAGACCCGCGGGCCCATGGCGATCGCCGTGCTTGGTGGCCTCACGCTCTCGACGCTGCTGAGCTTGCTGGTAGTGCCCTCGTTCTACGTGGTGGCCGATCGCGTGAAGTCGCGCTTCAGCAAGGTCAAGAAGGTCGCGGAGCTGCAGCACGCGCCGGAACCGAGCTGACGGTCAGGGCGCGCTGACCGGCGGCGCAGGGCGCAGCTCGCCCTGGTCGCATAGGTAGCTCGCGAGTTCTAGGCCTGGCCCGTGCGGTAACGCGACGATCAGGCGCGCCCCCGTCCAGGCGGCGCGCGACAAATGCGGCGCCATCGACTCGGGCAACACCGTCTGCAGGCCGCTGCGCGGCGCTGCCAGATCGAGCCGAAAGCCGCCGGCGTGGATCTGCAAGCTGCCCGGGCCGCAGCTGATGCGCGGACGCAGCAGATCCGCGACTTCGACCGGGCCGTCGCTGCCCGTCACGCGCGCGGCGCGGCGCAGCCCAGAGCAATCACCGACGAGCCACGCCGTGTGTTCGGCCTCGACCATGCCCAGCGGTTTACAACCCTTGAGCAGCTGATCGGCGCGCGCGTATTCCGGATGATATTGAATACTGAAGATCGTGGTCACCGGCTCGCCTTGCTCGACCGTGCACACGCCGTGATGCGCGCGATCGCCGACCGCGATCAGCTGCGCCGAGTTCTCGATGCAGGGCACGGGCACGGACATCGGCAGGCCCACGTTCTCCGCTTGCGCGGGACCAAGTCGGAAAAAGCTGAAGCCGGTGCAGTGCTGCTCGCGCGCGTCGGCGCACGCAGCTTCACGCCCGCGCGCCAGCACGAGCGCTCGCCCCGCGTCGCTCGCGAGCGCTACGTTGCCGCGCGCCGTGGCTGGTGAAAACCAGGCAGGGCCGAGATCGAGCACGTGCGCGGCGCTGCCGCTCGCAAAAATCAAGGCCTGTGCGCGCGCCTCGGTTTGTGCGCGCTCGAGCCAACTGACGGCCAGTGTTTGACCGATCCACACGGCAGACAAATCCGAAACCGCGCCGAGCGCTCGCTGCCCAACCGGCAACGAAACGGCTACGGCGCGCGGTTCACCGTCGCGATCGAGATCCGCGCGGCGCAGAAAGCCGGCCTTGCTGCTCGCGTCCGCCCAAATCACGGTCGCGCCGTCCGCAGCGCCGACCAGATCGAAAGCAGTCACAGAGTCGAGCTGATTCGCCTCACTCGCGATTGGACGAAACGTTGCCGAAGCACTCGTCGGGGTTATTTTCTGGTCCGTAGACGGCGCGGGCTTGTGGCACGCCGCCGCGCCGCTGAGCGCACAGAAGCAGCCGAAGAACCGCCAAACCCAGAGCTTTTGCGCGCGCACGAGAGCGCGACTATGCCACGTTTCGGCGGCTCGAAAGCAGTCCTGCCGCACGTGATGCTACGTCGCACGACGCAGCAAATTCCTCGCGCGCGTGAGTTTTCTCGTCGCGTGAGGCCGTTACGCGCTGACTGAAAAGCCGAGCACATTTCACACGTATCTTGCTTGCCTTCACGGGGAATCCGGGTTCAATAGTCAACGGTGGATTCGCGCAAGACCTACTTCTCGCGCCGCACGGCCCTCAAGACCATCATCGTCGGCGCGGTGGCTGGCCCGGCCTTCGGGTGCAAGCATCAAGAGCGCGCGCCTCGCGTCGAGAAGTCCGCGCCATCAGGTTGCCCTCACGCGCAGGTCGGCGGAGAGGACTTCACGCAAGGCCACTCCAAGCGCGATGGCTTCGCGTTCCCGAAAACGGAAGCCCAGGAATCCTGCGAGATAGCCATCATCGGCGGTGGGCCGAGCGGCTTGTGCGCCGCGCATTTCCTGCAAGATCGCGAGATCGTGCTGCTCGAGAAAGAGACGCACCTCGGCGGCAACTGCACGAGCGACAGCTGGCACGACGTCGCCTTCTCGACCGGCGCCGCGTTCTACAGCGAAGGCGATCACGAGCTCGTGGATCTGATGCGCGAGGTGGGCGCGCCCGGCATGCCGATCGAGGGCGGTGATTCGCTGATCGTGCGCGGCGAGCCGTTCTTCGATTTCTTCGGCGACGGCGCGGCGCGCTTGCCGTTTCCCGAGCGCGTGCGCGACGACTTCAAACGCTCGGCGGACGCGATGGCCGTCTTTCACGAACGCCACACGGCCCGCGACCTCGACGGCCGGCTGTTCTCCGATCTGCTGAGCAGCTACGCGCCGGAGTTGATGCAATTTTGGGATCGCTTCGGCTCTTCCAATTGGGGCGCGGAGGCGCGCCACACATCGGCGCGTTTGGGCGTGCAGGCCTACGGCTGGCTGCGCGGCGACGAGAAGCGCCTGAGCTACCCAGGCGGCCTCGGCGTCGGCGCGCGAGCGCTCGCCAGCGCGCTGACGGGCAAGCTGCCCGGACGTCTGCGCAGCGGCACGTTCGTTCATCACGTCGAAAACGAACCCGGCAAGCGCGGCGTGCTCGTGCATTCGCTGCGCGACGGCGAGCCGCACACTCTGCGCGCAAACGCCGTGATCATGGCGCTGCCAAAGTTCTTCGCCTCGCGCATCGTGCAAGATCTCGGCGACGAACAACGCGCGGCGATGAAAGAGTACCGCTACGCGCCGTATCCCGTATTCAACGTATGCCTCACCGGCCGCGGCCCCGAGCCCGCCTACGACAATTGGTTCTTGGACGCGCCGTTCGCCGACTTCATCCCCGCAGATTGGGTATTGTACGCCGGTCGCGGTCCGGCTGATCGCAAGACGGCCCTCACCGTCTATCATCCCCTGCCCGAGACGCGCCGCGCCGAGCTGCTCGACGACGCGCAGCTCGTGCAAATGGCAGACGAGGTCGTGGCCCACCTCGATCGCCACTTCCCGGGCATCAAACAGCGCGTGGAACAGGTGCAGGTTTTCCGCCGCGGCCACGCGCTGGCGCTGCCCACGCCCGGCCAGCTCGCCCGCGCCGAGCTCGCGTCGCGCAGCGAGGGCCGCATCGTGTTCGCCCACAGCGACAGCCGCGGCGACGTCTCATCCTTCCCCGGCGCATTGCGCGCGGCAAAGGTCGCGGCAAACGCTGCGCGCGCGTTGCTCACGTAACGCGCGTCACCTGCTCAGCCCGCCCCAAGGCACAGCGCGATCGCGTTGTGCACCGCGTGGGCGACCACGCAGGCGGCGAGTGAGCGCGTGCGAAGCATCAGAAAACCGCTGAGTAGGCCGAAGACGAAG
>DASXKQ010000059.1:0-5249 GCA_036496745.1 Polyangiaceae bacterium | reverse complement strand
CTCGGTGACCAAAGCCAGGCAATTGCCGCTAAATGGCGGCTCGAGAGCGACGGAGTAGCTCTCGCCTGGGTGCTGCCAAGCGTCCTCGGGCATCGTCACCTTCACTAGATCGTGAGTCGATGCGAGCCAGAACTCGCGCGGTGCAACGCCATGAGGCGGCGCCGCATGCGGACCGCGAATCGTCAATTCGACGCCAACGATCGGGAGAGTCGATGGCGCGCTGAGCAGTACGAATTCACCTTTGCCCGCGCCACTCGTGTTCTCCGCCCAGCTGGTATCCGGATCGCCGTCCGTGAGCGAGCCCGGCAAACCGACGGCGCTGCTCGCCACACGCGCATGAAGGAGACCGCCCGCACGCGCCGGTTGCTCGCGAGACGTGCGCGTCGCGGTCACCGCGCGTGCTTGCTCGCGTTCCGCCAAACTCAAGCGCTGAACCTTCGCGGAATGCAGCTTCAGATCGCTGGTCGCGAGCAACTTGGGCGACAGTATCGCAGGGCGACCACACAGCGAGAGATCTTCCGAAATATCGCCGACCAGGATGGTCCGAGCTCCAGTCGCATCTGGCTCTGATATCTCGAGCCGCTTGCCACGACGCGTTCCATCTGCGCCCTCCGCGTAACCCGTAACGCCGGAGAAGATCAGCTCGGGCGCGCCGCCCGAAAGGGGCGCGACCAGCAGGGCTTGCCACGTGAGTCCGCCCGCACCTTTCAGAGTCACGACGACGGCGCGGCGCTCGTCGCCGATCCCAACCACCGCGAGTGCGGCCCCCGCGACCGCGGTGCGCAACTCCGGCGGGTAGGCTACTTCGGTTCCGCCTTGCAGCGCGCACGTCGCGGTCGGGCACGATGTCGCGCGCAACACGCCTACGGAGTCGAAGCCAACGACCATCCCCGCTTGACCGTTGCCCGGCTTCGCAAACGCGACGACACCGGCCGCGCGTGCCGGGCGCGCAAGAAAAAGCCCGAGCAAGCTCACAGCGAGCGCACGCGAGCAGCGTGAAGCGTCCATGCGCGCGTATCCTGTCAGTGTTTGCCGTCTGTCGCCAGTCTCTAGGACAGCTCGGCAGGGTCGACGCCGAGCGCCCGTAGGACGTCGGCGAGTCTCCCGCGCGGCAGGCTGACCCGCGTCGGCATGCCGCCCGCGAGACCGAAACGCTCCACGAAATTCAATCCGCTATCGAATCGCGCCGCTACACTCACGTTGTCACGATCGACCACCACGCTGACCGCTTCACGCTCCTGGCCGAGTAGCAAAAGCAGCGTCTTGTCTACGCGGCCGTGATCGTCCGACAGCTCCAGATAGGCTACGCCCGGCGACACTCGCTTGTACGATTGCGCGACGCGCCGCGTCTCTCGCTCGATCGGCAACAGATCCTCCGCGGCGCGATCGATTGGCTCCCAGAGCGACGCGTCGGCGAGACCGGTCGCTAGATGCCGCACAATCACACCGAATAGGCCGGCATCACGCGGTCGCGCACGCAGCGCGCGGTCGATGCGCTCGGCGAGAGCGCTCGGCTGCCCGAGTCGCGTGTCGATCGCGCGCGCGTCATCGTCACTGCCCGGATAGGGTTCGACGCCGCCGCGCATCCATTTCGCCGCGCTCACCAGACCATCGAAATCGGTGTGGCACACGATGGTTTCAATTGGGCCGACGCGCGCGACGAGCGCTTCGTCGATCATCTCCGGACAAGCGCCGTGCTCGGCTTTGGTCGCCAGCACGAAGCGCGGGTCGGCGCGGTAGTTTGCGTGTTCGTCGTGATCGTGATGGTCCACCCAAGCGCGCAGCCGTTCGCCAAGCCCGTCAATGAAGGGCTTGGTGATCTTCGGGAAGCCTCCGCCGCTGCCCGCGCCGGCGAACGCAATGTCGAGCACCGCGACGCGTCCGGCGAGCTGCGCGGGTCGTGGCAGCTTGCGCGGCGTTCCAAAGGCGAGGGTTTGCATCGTTGGGCGCGCGCCTCTCGTCTAACATTACCCACACCGCTGGCAAGCACGTTGCCTCGGTGGCACAAACCAAAGCGCACGGGTAGCATATGGTCATGCGTCATCTCTCCCTGATCCCGGTGCTGGGCGCATGTCTGACGGTGTCGAGCACATTTCTGATTGCTTCGAGTTCGTCGGCCGAGCCGCCGGCAGCCGCGCAATGCCAGGTGCATGGCACTGCTCAGCCAGCGGTCAACACGGTGATCTCGGACGCTCAGGGTCGTGCTCTCGCGCGTTTCAGCGGTGGCGACACGGCCCTGCAAGTGAGCGAGTTTCCGCGAGATCCGCACGGCAAAGCGCGCATCGAGACCGGCACCGGCACGGGCAGCTTTCGCGTGCGCGGATTCGTCGACGCAGGTTCGCTGCCGCTTTACACCGCGGCCAGTGTCCCCGTCAGTGCGGGTCACGTCTGGATCGCGCCTCACCGCCGCGTCAACTTGCTCAACGCCTCTGGCGACAAGCTGCGCGTCGAAAAGAAGGTGACCACCCCGCTGCAGCAAACCTTCACCGGCTCCGCGCCTTGCGGGTCGTTCTCGCTCGACCCGGGAACCGCCGCCGGCTTCTCGCCGCCCGGTGACGCGCGAGGCTACGAACTCAAGCGGGATTCTCTCGACCTCTACGACGACGCCGAATCGGGCACGCTGATCGCCACACTGGTTCGCTCACCCGCAACCGAGGCCGTGCTCTTCTTTTCGACGGAGCGGAAGGGCGCTTGGGTCCACATCGAATACCAAGGGGAAGTGATCGTGGACGCTTGGGCTAAAGCGGCGGACCTCGCCATGTTGCCGCGCGGCGAGACCATCGATCAGCTCGCGCCGTCCATCTTGCAACACACTCGACCGCAAATGGCATTTCAAGGACAACCCCAGTTGGTCAAGACCCACAAAGAGGTCGCGCTCCGCTTGGCTGCCAAGGACGGCGAGCCCATGATCGGTGTCATCGAGCCCGACACCGAGACCTACGTGCTCGATCGCGTCGCCGGCTGGGCGAACGTCATGCCCAAATCGCTCAACGTCGTTCCGCCAACGGATGGTCAATTCTGGGTCAAATCAGCTGATCTTGGCCTTTAGCGGGCATCCAAGAACTTTTTCTGGCGCGCCTTTCAAATGCACGCGGTGGTGTTAGCTTTTCGGAATCTTGGTCGACGTTTCATTGATTCAGAACGCTCTCCACAGCCCTCTGTCGAAAAGTGATTTCCCGCGCCTCGGGAAGAAGTACGAGGGCAAGGTCCGCGACAACTACACGACGCGCGACGGCCGTCGCGTGATCGTCGTGACGGACCGCATCAGCGCGTTCGATCGCGTGCTCGGCACCTTGCCACTCAAGGGCCAAGTGCTGAACCACGCCGCGAGCTGGTGGTTCGAAAACACGCGACACGTCGCACCGAACCACGTCCTAAGCGTTCCCGATCCCAACGTGTTGATCGCCAGGGAGTGTCAGCCCTTGCCGGTTGAAATGGTGGTACGCGCGTATCTCACGGGCACGACCTCGACGAGCATCTGGGTGCACTACGAACGCGGCGACCGCCAATTCTGCGGCCACACCCTGCCGTCCGGCCTCAAGAAGCACGCCCGCCTGCCAGAACCGATCATCACGCCGAGCACCAAGGCACCCAAGGGCGACCACGACGTGTCGGCCTCTCGCGCTGAAATCTTGGCCGTTTCGGGCATGCCCGCAGCTGACTTCGACCGCGCGGCAACGCTCGCGCTGGCGCTTTTCAGTGAAGGGCAGCGAGTGTGCAGTTCGCACGGCCTGATCCTCGTCGACACCAAGTACGAGTTCGGCAAAACGCCCGAGGGAGAAATCGTCGTGATCGACGAGATCCACACGCCTGATTCTTCTCGCTTCTGGTACGAGGAGAGCTACCCGGATCGTTTTTCGGCTGGGCTCGATCCCGAGAGCCTGGACAAAGACTACGTGCGACGCTTCTTCATCGAGCAAGGTTTCCGCGGTGACGGCCCAATCCCCGCGCTGCCCGACTCAATCAAGGTCGAAGCCACACGTCGCTATATCGAGGCCGTCGAACGCATCACCGGCAGCTCGTTCCTGCCGAACTTGGAGGAGCCGCAAGCTCGCATGGCCAGCAATCTCGCCAACGCGGGACTCGAGGTTTGAGTCATGACCAACTCAGTCTTCATCGTCAGCGCCGCACGAACCCCGATCGGCGCGTATTTGGGGGCTCTCGCGACGGTCTCGGCGCCGCGCCTCGGCGCGGTCGCTATTCGCGCTGCGCTCGAGCGCGCGAGTGTCACCGCCAGTGACGTCGACGAAGTGTTCATGGGCAACGTGCTCTCGGCCGGCATCGGCCAAGCCCCCGCACGCCAGGCTGCCATTTACGCCGGCTTGCCGCACCGAGTGCCGTGCACCACCGTGAGCAAGGTTTGCGGCTCGGGTTTGCAGGCCGTCATCTGGGGCGCCAAGACCATCCAGCTCGCTGACGCAAACGTAGTCGTCGCCGGCGGCATGGAGTCCATGTCGAATGTGCCCTACTACCTGCGAGAGGCGCGCAGCGGCTATCGCATGGGCGACGGCAAGATCGTCGACGGCATGATCTTCGACGGCCTCTGGGACCCGTACAACGATTTTCACATGGGCAACGCCGGCGAGCTGTGCGCTCAGAAATACGAGCTCACGCGTCAAGCCCAAGACGGATTCGCTCGCGAGTCGTACCGACGCGCGACGGTCGCGACGCAACAAGGCCTTTTTACGGCTGAGATTGCGCCGGTCAGTGTGCCCCAGAAAAAGGGCGAACCGATCGACGTCGCGATCGACGAAGAACCTGGCCGGGGCGACCCAAGCAAGTTCGACAAGCTGCGACCCGCGTTCAGCAAAGACGGCACCATCACGGCCGCCAACGCTTCGAGCATCAATGACGGCGCGGCCGCGCTCGTTTTGGCAAACGAACAGTTCGTTAGAGATCACAAACTCACGCCGCTTGCGCGCATCGTCGGCTATGGCGGAGCCGCGCAGGCGCCGGAGTGGTTCACCACCGCGCCGGCGACCGCCATCGAAACCACGCTCGAAAAGCTGAAGCTGCGCGCAGACGAGATTGATCTCTGGGAGATCAACGAAGCCTTCGCATGTGTCACGATGGCCTGCGAAAAACTGGTGGGCATCGATCCCGCACGGGTAAACATCCACGGCGGCGCGGTGGCGCTCGGCCATCCGATCGGCGCGTCGGGCGCCCGCATTCTGACGACGCTATTGTTTGCGCTGCGCAGTAAAAATGCGCGGCGGGGCCTGGCGACGTTGTGCATAGGCGGTGGTGAA
>DASXKQ010000058.1:0-2890 GCA_036496745.1 Polyangiaceae bacterium | reverse complement strand
CGTCACGATCTCGGGCTTGTTCTCGGGCATCGCGCACGCGGTCTCGAGCGTGGCGCACGGCATCACGCACAATGCGATCACCAAAGCCGCGGGCTCGGTGGTGTCGACTGCCGTGCACACGGTCACGCACAACCCGCTCACGGCTGCCGCCGGCGCCGTGCTCTCGCACATTCCGGTCGCGGGCCCGCTGGTGAAATCCGTCGCGAACCTCGTTGCGACTCCCCTGAACGTCGCCGAAGGCCTCGCCAAGGGTGGACGGATCGATCGCGTGGCAATGGCCAATCTGAAGAGCTCGCTTGCGAGCGTGAAACAGATCGCCCCCTACGCGCAGCTCGTTCTATCGGCGGTGCCTGGCGTCGGCACTGGCTTGAGTGGCGCCATCGGCGCCGGCCTCGCGCTCGCCTCCGGCCAGAACATCTCGGACGCCCTGGTTGCTGGCGTGCGCTCGGCTCTGCCCGGCGGCCCGCTTGCGGCGGCTGCCTTCGACGTGGCTCACGCCGCGATGCAGGGCAAACCCATCACGCAGATCGCGCTGAACGCTCTCCCCATCTCGCCCGCGCAAAAGCAGGCGCTTGTCCAAGGCGTGCAACTCGCGCGCGATTTGGCCAACGGGAAAAACGTGGCGCAAGCGGCGATCGATACCGCCACGCACGCGCTCCCGGCAGACCTTCAGAAGGCCGTGCAGATCGGCGCGGCGCTCGCGCACGCTAAATCGCTCCAAGGCGCGGTGGGCACGCTGGCGAGCGCGGCCACGCTCACCCACCAGATCCAATCCGGTGTTGCAGCGGCTCAGCAGATCAAGACCCTTGCCGGTCGCGCGGTGCCAAAGCAGCTCGTGGCGGCGGTGCAGACGGGTCTCAAGGCGCACGCGCTCGTCTCGAGCGCCGTGCAGCACGCCGCGGCGGGCCATGGCCCCTCGGCTCAGCTCGTGGGAGCTCTCCAGCTTCACGCGGCGAGTCAGCCCGCCATGAAGACGTTCCAGGCGCGCTACCACACGAAGGCGGGCGCGGTGGGCGCTCCCTTCCACCACCAGGGCGGCGGCGGCATCCACGCGCGCTTTGCTGGCGGCGGGACCTCGAAGCCGCACGCGGCCTTCCAGGCGCGCTACCACACCCACCCCCGCGCTCGGGTGCAAAATAGCCACGTGGGCGCGCCCTGGGCCCGGCATCGCTTCTTCAATATGCCGCAAATGCCGTATGTTCAGCCGGCGCGGTTGCACCGGGCCTTCGGCCTGTGAAAGCCTGAACCGTGCAGCAAGGCATCCCAGGCAGCCCGCCGCCGAGCAATTGGGCCCCAGGTAACAACGACCTGGGCCCATCAGCCGGCGAGCAGTCCTCACAGGTGTGGCAGCCGCACGACGCGCCGGACGTGCGTCCGGTCCTGTCGGCCATGCGCGCGCCGCACCTGTGGCGGATCACGGCCTTCGGCACGAACGTCAAGCTCCGTATCAGCTACGGCACGAGAGGGAACAAGCTCCTCATCGACATCTTGACGCCGCTCCGGATCACGCTTCCAGGCTCCGTCGACATTTACGCGCAGCCGGCCGTGATCGGCGAGCTCGGCAACGCCGCCGACGTGAAGGTCACACTCACGCCCGTGACGTCGGGCTGTTGCGATTCGGAGTGCCGCAAGGTCGTGCGCTTCGGCGACGTGCTCGACGTGGACGCCGCGCGCTTTGTCGCCCTCGAAAATTCAGGCGTGACGATCAACGGCATTGCCGTTGCGCTCACCACGCTGCAATCCGTTTCACTCATTGCCGGCTCCGTGCTCACTTCGGGCGGGGGCTTTTTGGAGTTCGAACCATGAGCGATGCTCTAATCAAGAAGATCGACAAGGCCGTCGCGAAGCGTCCAGCGCGCCCCGCAAAAAAGAAGCGCTCGAGCTCGAAGCCGCGCAGCAAGCCGCGCAAGCCGCGGATCGTCTTCCGCACGCGCACGAAAACCGTCGTCAAAGTGCGGCGCGTCTTCGTGAAGGGCTCGAGCTCGAGCACCCGCCGCAAGACGAGCAAGAAGCGCCCCGCCAAGAAGGGCGGGCGGAAGCCGAAATTTGGCTCGCCCGCGTGGCGCAAAAAATACATGAAGCGAGGGAAACGCTGATGAACACCCTCACCACCTGGCTCAAATCCCACAGCAAGCTCACGGCCGCACTCGTGGGCCTGCTCTGGACGGTCGCCACTGCCGCGATCACGGCTTGCACCGGAGCGGGCACGCCCGATCCGAAAGTGGCCGCGGCCGAAAACGATCTGTGCATCGCGCGCGCCGACTGGAAGGTGGTAGCGGCCGTCTCGGGCGGCCTGCTCGATCCGAAACCGGGCTCACCCCGAGCCAAGCTCGAAGCCGCCGAAGATGCTCTGTGCGCAGCTCGAGCGGTTTCCCCGCCGGCGGGCAGTTCGCCGCCGCCGTCGAGCTCGGTCCCTGACGCGGCGCCCTGACACTGCATCGCGTTGACGCTGACACCGAAACCCACACTTCGCCCTTGTTAGCCTCTTGGAAAAGCCCGCTACCCCGACCCCGTTGTCAGACGATGAGCTCGCTCGCGAGCTCGTCGTTGGATTCGCGTCGCACTTCGGCGTCCCGCCGGATCGCGAAACGGCGGAGCTCCTTCTAGCGCTGGTCGACATCGAGAACGCCCACGGTCAGGCGATCATCCAGCACAATTGGGGCAACATCTCGACGCACGCGAGTGATGCCGTGGATTACTGGCGCCCGCCGTGGTTCGATCTCGACAAGGTGAACGCGATGCCAGACGATTCGGGGCCGAGCACGGGCTTCGGCGCCGAAACGGCCGCGAACAAGAAAGAGCGCTATCTACGCCTGCACGCCGCCATGGTGGCGGGCAAGGTGCCGAGCGCGTTTCTGGCCTTCCCGGATCACGAGACGGGCGCGCGCGT
>DASXKQ010000057.1:0-3897 GCA_036496745.1 Polyangiaceae bacterium | reverse complement strand
GAGACGGCGTTCAACGACACGCCGCTCGCGCAGGTTACGTTTTCCGAGCTCCGCGCCGTCACGCAATTTGATTCGATGGCGCCTGCAGAGCTCGCGGCCGCGCTCGCCGGCGGAGGTGAGCGCGCCGAAGCGGCGGCCGCTGTTCTCGGTACGCAAGGGGCACCCGGGTTCGAAGCGACGGCGAGTGTGTTCCCCAAGCTGGACGAAGGAGGCCGCCGCGTGGCGCTCGGCGTCATCGACCTAGCGCCCTGTGAGACGAGCGTGCCCGTTTATTTGACGGCGCTGCAGGGGTCGGTCCGAGCCCAGTCGGACCATGCGCGTGATCACATTCGCCGTTGCGGGCCGCAAGCGGCGCCCTGGCTCGCCAAGGCCGCGAGCAGCTCGACCGGCGGCGCGCAACTCGATCTGCTCGCGGAACTCACGCTGGCTGATCCAGTCCTAGCGATCGACACGTTGACGCCACTACTCGGGGCTCGCTCTGCGGCGCTGCGGGCGGCGCTACGCACCCTGTTTGCGCGTGCTGCGCGAGCACCGGCGGCCGCAAGCCACGTGCGGAGCACCCTCGGAAATACGGCGTTGGGCGAGCAAGCGACAATCGAGGTTTTGAGGGCTCTCGGCGATTCGGTGAGCACCTTCCAACCCGAAGCGGCGAACGCCCTTGCGCGCTGGGCGACGCCGAGTGCGAGTGCGCGGACGCGCTACTTGCTGATCGAGCCGAGCAGCGTACTTTCGCGCACGGATCCAAGGCTGAAGGCGGATCTCGCGCAAATGCTCACCTCCGCAGGCGATCCGCATCTGAGAACGCAGGTTGCGGCAACGCTGAAAGGCCCTGAAGGCTTCGAACCGGAGCTCGTGCGCGCCTTGAGCGATCCAGCGCCGCGTGTGCGCGAGGCCGCCGCGCGTGCATTCGGTCGTGGCAACCCGGCGTCCGCGACGGCGGCGCTCGCTGCACTGGTTGCCAAGGATCAATGGCCGTTCGTGCGCATCGCGGCGATCGATGCGCTGGCGGTGGTGCCGCAAGCGTCCGAGAGTCGAACGTCGATCGCACGGGCGCTCGCCGACGAATCGGCCACCGTTCGCGCGCACGTGTTGCTCGCGCTCGGGGTTCTGCGCGATCAGAGCGAGCTGCCGAAAATTCGCGCACGCCTGACGGCCGAGGACGAGCTTCCGCTGGTCCGCGCTGCGGCCGCCCAGGTCCTCGGGGAGCTATGTGACAACGCGTCGCTAGACGAACTGACACGCCACGCGACCAAGCTCGCGGACCCGATGGCCGACGCCAATCAGCGCGAGATTGCGGCGGGCGCGCTGGTGGCGCTCGGCAAGCTCGCTCCGAGCGATCTCGACAAGCGCCTCGCTCCGCTGCTTTCGCAAAATGCGCCGGCACCCGCGCGGCGCGCGGCGCGCGCCATGGTCGCTCACAACCGAGCTGGTAGTTGCGGGCGTGCTTCGCTGCGCCCAGCAGGCTGACGCAGTGGCGCAAGGGTGATACGAGGCGCGTATGGTCGACTCTTCATTGGTCACTGGGGCCGCGGGCTTCGTCGGTTCGAACTTGGTCCGACAGCTGCTCGCCCGAGGCGATCACGTCAAAGCCTTCGTGCGACCCGGTTCGAATCTGCGAGCGCTACGTGATCTGCCCGCTGATCGATTGAAAATCGCCGTAGGCGACGCGCGCGTGGAGCCGAGTGTTTACGCGGCGTTGGCGGGCTGCTCGAAGCTCTATCACGTGGCGGCACACTTTAGGCTGTGGGATCCCAAGCCGGAGAAGATCTTGGCGCCCACGCTCGAGGCGACGCGCGCGACGCTCGGCGCGGCACAGAAGCGCGGTATCGAGAAGATCGTGCTGACGAGCAGCGTTGGCGCGCTGGGTGTCGCTGCCGATCAGACGCCGATGGACGAATCGCATGCGTTCAATCTGGAGGATCCGGAGCTTTATTTCCGCGCCAAGCACGAGGTCGATTTGCTGGTCGACGACCTCGTCTCACAGGGTATGCCGATTGTGCGTGTGCTCCCTGGCACGATCGCGGGTCCCGGCGACTGGAAGCCGACGCCCAACGGTCGCATCGTACTCGACTATTTGAACACACCGCCGACGAGCCATTTTCCCGTAGCGGGGGGCGGGATCAATGTGGTCGACGTGGAAGACGTCGCGCAAGGCCACATGCTCGCGATGGACCGCGGAGTTCTAGGCGAGCGCTACATTCTCGGCGGCGACAATCTAACCTTTCCGCAAGTCTTCGAGACTCTCTGCGATCTCACGGGTCTGGCGGAACCTTCAGCTCCAAAGAGCAGGGCTACCATGCGAATCGCAGCGAGCGTGTTCGAGCTGGTCGCGCGTTTGGGCGGGGGCGAGCCGCGCATCACGACGCGGCTCGCTCGCGACTACGTCGATGCCTACTCGTGGGTCACCAGCGCCAAGGCCGAACGGGAACTCGGCTACACCCATCGGCCTGCGCGCGATGCGCTGCTCCGGAGCGTGCGTTGGTTTCTCGGTAACGGCTTCGTGGCGCAGCGCGTGGCAAACCGTGTACGTCTCGAGCTAAGGCCAGCGTGAACGCGCGCGCCGCGATCCCGTGGGGCCTGCTCGCGACCGCGCTTGCGGTATTGCCTGCGTACGGCCGCGGCGCGCCTGGGCTAACCTGGGTGGCCGTGTTGGTCGCTTGCGCCGCCACGTCATTGGTTGTCGTCCCGTTCTCCGCGGCGTTGTCGGTGACGCGCGTATCGAGCACCTTCCTGCGCGCGTGCGCGCTCGGTTTGCTGGTCGCCGGGGTCGTCTTGTGGCCGCTCGGTGCGGTGCTCAAGGGTACGACCCACCATCGTCCTCTCGGGGGAGCGACCTTCGCCGTGCTCGCTGCGAGCTTGATTATTTTCTCCTGCCTCGCCTGCGCGCGGCTCCTCACCTGTGCGGACGTCCAGCACAAACTTTTGCAGGCAGTGGCGCGTGGCTCCGTGCTCGTGCTCGCAGCGCTCGGCGCAGCCATGCTGCTGGTAGCCGTGCGAACGCTCACGCGTTCGAGCGAGCTCGTCGTCGGCTTGCTCGACGGCGCGCGTGCGCTCGCCCTCGCCGTTGCCGCCGGGTGGCTGGCTCGGCTGGTCAACCTGCGGTCGGGTTGGAGCCGGGTCGGCCTTGCCGTCTGGGTTTTGCTGGTTATCGTGGGATTGTGGCTTGGCCGAGGTCCTCGGATAGGCGCCGACCTTCGCGCAAACGCACCGGTTCTTTATACGCCGCTCGACTGGCTTGGCGGTTGAGTGGTGTCGCGCCATATTTCGAGACGTAATGCTGCGCCGCTTTGCCCGCGTGTTCCTCGCGCTTTCGCTGGCTGTCAGCCAAGCTTTTGCGGGCGCACCGGTGGCGGTGCCGTCCGCGCGCGGCTCCGCGGCATCCGCGGAGGTGCGCGAGGGCCGCACGGAGTTCGGCGCAGCAGCGACGAGTCCGCCGGACGAGGTCGCGGAGTCGCCGGCTGCGGCTACGGGTCCCGTGTCCGATACGCCGCGCTCTGGCGGCGTGCTTCGCATGCCTGCGGTTCCAGACGGCTTCAACACGTTGGATCGCGGCTGGGTACACTTTGCCTACCACCCGTCGATTCGTGAGCGTGTCGAGCCGCTGATCGCCGAAGCCGACGCTATTCGGCGAGATCTGAGCGAGCGGCTCGGCTTTCCCGTACTGTCGCGCGTTCGAGTGGAGGTCGCTCGCACCCCCGGTGAAATGGCGACGATGGCTCCCGCAGGTGCGCCCTACCCCGACTACGCAGCCGGTGTCGCTTACCCGGAACTCGGCCTCGTTTTGGTGTCGCTGACGCCCGTGTACAACACCGCCGATCACGATGTCGGCCAGATTTTTCGCCACGAGCTCGGTCACATCGCCTTACATGACGCGCTGGGCGGTCGCCCGATACCGCG
>DASXKQ010000056.1:0-38554 GCA_036496745.1 Polyangiaceae bacterium | reverse complement strand
TAGTGATCCTCGTCCAGGATCTTTTCAGCCTCGGCGATGTCGTAGCGCTCCTCCGTCTTCTCGAACCACGGAAGCGCGAGCACCCAGTCGATGTAGTTGCGCACGACCGTCGCCTCGGCGGACGTCGGGTGCATCATCTTGAGCTTCTTCAGCTCTTTCTTGAGCTTGCCTTGCGCTTCCTCACTGAGCTTCTTGCTCTTGAGCTTCTCCTCGATCTCTTGGATCTCGCTCTTGAACTCGTCGCGCTCACCACCACCCAGTTCCTTCTGGATGGCCTGCATTTGCTCGTTTAGGTAGTACTCCTTCTGCGTCTTCTCCATCTGCTTCTTGACGCGGGAGCGAATCTTCTTTTCTACCTGCAGGATCTCGATCTCGGCCTGCATCAGCTCGTACAGGCGCTCGAGGCGCTTCTTGGCCTCTTCCATCTCGAGCAGCCCTTGGCGATCCGCGAGCTTGATGGTCGGCAGGTTGGCGGCGATCGTGTCGCTGAGCTTGGCGGCATCGTCGATGCTCTGCACGCTCATCAGCACTTCCGGCTGCACCTTCTTGTTGAGCTTGACGTAGACCTCGAACGTGCTCTGCACGCTGCGAATCAGCGCCTCGACCTCGACGTCCGCGCTGGCCGCCTCTTGGATTTCGTCCAGTTCGACGGCAAAGAAGTCGTTTGCGTCCACGTAGCGGCGCACACGCGCGCGCTGCCGGCCCTCCACCAATACTTTCACCGTACCATCGGCCAGGCGCAGAAGCTGAACGATCGTGCCGACCGTGCCGACCGCATAGATGTCCTCCGGCGTCGGGTCGTTCGTCTTGGCGCTCTTTTGAGCGGCTAGGAAGATCTCCTTGTCGCGGCTCATCGCCTCGTCGAGCGCCGCAATGCTCTTCTCGCGGCCGACGAACAGCTGCGAAACCATGTGCGGGAAGACGATGATGTCCCGCAGCGGCAACGCGGGCACTACGCGTCGCGCCGTACCGGAGCGATCGTTGGGGTCGTTCTTGAAAAACATGAATTTTGTGGATTAGGACGCGAGCTCGGCTATCAGCCGACGCCCGCTTCTTTGTGATAGACGATGAGCGGCGCATCGCCGCTGGTGATGGCGTCCTCGTTGACCACGACTTCCTTGATGCCCTGCTTGGAGGGCACGTCGTACATGATGTCGAGCATCGCCTCCTCGAGGATCGCGCGCAGACCGCGCGCGCCGCTTTCGCGCGCGAGCGCCTTTTTGGCGATCGCCTGCAAGGCGCCCTTGGTGAACTTGAGCTTCACGCCGTCCATCTCGAACAGCTTTTGGAACTGCTTGACCAGGCTGTTTTTGGGCTTGGTCAGGATGTCGATCAGCGCGTCTTCCGTGAGCTCGTGCAAGGTTGCGATCACGGGCAAGCGACCGATGAACTCCGGAATGAGCCCGAATTTCAGCAGATCTTCGGGTTGCACGTGGGACAAGAGCTCCCCGAGCTTGAGCTCGGCCTTGCTCTTGACGTCCGCTCCGAAGCCGAGTCGCGACTGACCGAGCCGCCGCTGTACGATCTGGTCGAGGCCGACGAAGGCGCCGCCGCAGATGAACAAGATGTTGCTCGTGTCCACTTGCAGGAAATCCTGCTGGGGATGCTTGCGCCCGCCCTTGGGCGGCACGTTGGCGATCGTACCCTCGATGATCTTGAGCAGCGCTTGCTGCACGCCCTCACCGGATACATCGCGCGTGATCGACGGGTTGTCGCTCTTGCGGCTGATCTTATCGATTTCGTCGATGTAGACGATGCCGCGCTGAGCGCGCTCCACGTCGTGGTCGGCGTTCTGTAACAGCTGGACGATGATGTTCTCGACGTCTTCGCCGACGTAGCCCGCTTCGGTGAGCGTGGTCGCGTCCGCGATGGCGAACGGGACTTTCAGAATTTTCGCCAGCGTTTGAGCGAGCAGGGTCTTGCCGCTGCCCGTCGGACCGAGCAGCAAGATGTTGCTCTTGCCGAGCTCGACGTCCTCCGTGGAGACCTTGGAGTCGATGCGCTTGTAGTGGTTGTGCACCGCTACAGCCAGCGTCTTTTTCGCGCGTTCTTGACCGACTACATAGTCGTCGAGGATGGCCTTGATCTCCGCCGGCTTCGGCATCGGATCGGAGCCGGTGGACGGCTCGTCCTTCTCCACCTCTTCGGCGATGATGTCGTTGCAGAGCGCGATGCACTCGTCGCAGATGTACACCGTCGGCCCGGCGATGAGCTTCTTCACTTCCTTCTGCGATTTTCCGCAGAAGGAGCAGCACAAGTTGCCGTTGGATTCGTCTCGCCTTCGCTCCACGATTCAGCCTTGGAAGAGCCCTTGCGGGCCGAGTGTAGCCACTAGATTATCGCTAGATTGTAAGGCGGTCGCCGAGGGCCCGCAAGCTTTGAGGGGCACGGCCCTTCGGCGCTCGAAAAACGAGCTCTGCCGCTGAACTGCGGCACGAACCCGGGCGGAGCTAAGGGCGGACACGAACAATTCCAAGGACCTTGCCTTGGGAGCGGTCAAGGCGCCTTTTTTTTGTGGTCGAACACGGAGTCAATCAGGCCATATTCTTTGGCCTGGACCGCGCCCATATAAAAATCGCGCTCAATGTCGCGAACGATGTCGTCTCGACCGCGGCCGGTGGAGCGCACCAAAATTTCCGTGATGACGTCCTTCATGTGGCGGATTTCCCGCGCCTGGATCTCGATGTCGGTCGCCTGACCGCGCGCGCCGCCGAGCGGCTGATGGATCATGATGCGCGAGTTCGGTAGGGCAAAACGCTTACCCTTGCTGCCTGCGCCCAGCAACAGCGCGCCCATGCTGGCCGCCTGCCCAATGCAGATCGTGCTGACGGCGCAGCGCACGTGCTGCATCGTGTCGTAAATAGCGAGCCCGGCAGTGACCACGCCGCCCGGAGAGTTGATGTAAAGCTGAATGTCCTTGTCCGGATCTTCGCTTTCCAAAAAGAGAAATTGGGCAATGATGATGTTGGCGACGTCATCGTCGACCGCGCTGCCCAGGAACACGATGCGGTCCTTGAGGAGCCGACTGAAGATGTCCCAGGTGCGCTCGCCCCGGTGAGTGGTCTCCACCACGTGCGGATAGATGACGTTGGCTTGCGGTGCGTCGGCTTGACGCTCGAGCACGTCTAGCGCGTCGCGGCGGGTCTCAGGTCGCTTCAGCATGGTTCTCCTTAGCTCAACCTTCACTGATCTTGGCCTTGGCCTCGATGATGTCCAGCACCTTGTTCTCCAAAATCATTCCAATCAGCATCTCGCGCTTGCGCTGGTCGCGGTATTCGGCGCGGACTTTGGCGATATTCTTGCCGCTCTGCTCGGCCAGCTCCTTGAGGCCTTCCTCCATCTCCGCGTCGCCGATTTGGATGCCCTCTTTTTTGGCGATTTCCGCCATCAACAGCCCGGCGCGGACCTTGACCTCGCTGTCTTGCTGAATCTGCTGGCGTAGTTCGTCGCCGACGCCCGTGACCTGCTGCCCCTGGCCGCGCGCGCGCTGCAAGATCTCCTGCTCGGTCACGCGCATCTGGCGTTCGACGAGAGAGGGCGGAAGTGGGACCGGGTTCGCCTTGACGAGCTCGATCACGAGCTGCTCGGCGACCTGATTGTCCGATTGCTCCTTGGAGTGCTTTTCCAGATGTTCGCGGATGTCCTTCTTCAGAAGGTCGAGCGTTTCGAACTCGCCCAGGTCTTTGGCGAACTCGTCGTCCGCTTCCGGCAACACGCGCTCCTTCATGTCTTTGAGCGTGATCGCGAACGACGCGGTCTTGCCCGCCAGCTTCGGGTGCGGATGCGCGGCGGGCAGCGGGACCTCCGCGCGCGCCGCGTCACCCACCTGCTTGCCGAGGAGCGCGCTCTCGATCTCGCTCAGAAGAGTGCCGGAGCCGAGCTCCACCTGAAAGTCGGTGGCGCCCGCGTCGTCGATGGACTCGCTGCCCACGGTCACCACGAAATCGATCGTGACCTGATCGCCGGCTTGCGCGGCCCGCGCCTTCTTGGGCGGCTCGAGAGTGGAGTGCTGGCGGCGCAGCTGATCGAGGCGCTCTTTGACCTGCTCCTCACTAACCTCGATCTTCGGTCGTTTGGCGGCCAGACCGTCGTAGCTGACGGCGCTGATCTCGGGCAGAACCTCGACCCGCGCCTTGTACGAGAACGGCTTGTCCTCCTCCAACTTGCGCGGCTCGATTGCCGGATCAGTGACCGGCTGCAATTTTTGCTCGCTGATGGCCTTCGGGTAGGTCTCATCGACGAGACGTTGCGCCACGTCCGCCGCGATGCGCGGCCCATACAGATGCGAGAGCACCTTGCGTGGAGCTTTGCCCGGGCGAAAGCCACGAACCTTTGCCGTGCGCGCCACGGAGACGTAGGCCTTCTCGACCTCGCTCTTCACGCGGTCGACGGCGACCTCCACATCGAACTCGACCAAGACCGGACTAAGCCGTTGAACGTTGACCTGCATTAGTGGGCTTGTGACCTTACATGCGGCGGGATCCGGGTCAAGAACGCAAGGCGCTCCCCAAAAACAAAACCCCCGCGAGAGGCAGCTCGCGGGGGTTTCTGCGGTCCGGGAGGACCTCAAGCTAAGCGTGAAAATCAGTCGTCGTCGGAGTCTTCTTGCTCTGATTTGACCAGCGCGGCTTCGAACGGATCCATGTCGAAATCGAGCACTTCTCCGGTGGACTCGAGCTCATCCATCGACCAGCCAATGCGCATGTCCGGGCGAAGCGCCTCGCGTTCGAAATCGACGAAGCTCTGGTAATCTCGGGGGGCAGCCATGGGTGTCAGTCTCCTCGGGGCGTTTGGAACTGGGCGCGACAGCGCCCTAGGGTGGAAAAGCCGTGGGTTCGCTGATGGGGGGCGCGCGACAGCCAAAACCCCAAGCGGAGGATCCGCTCGCGGGCGGCTTCGCCGCCCGAGTCGGGCTCGGACAGCACCCGCGCCATGCGCGAGGTGCGATTCGAGCTGCTGGGTCTTGACTTATTACTCACCTTTAACCACCAACACCTACATCCACACACAGTACGCGAGGTTTGACTTGCCTCCAAAAAAACGCGGGTCCTAGGCGATATTTCGATAAGAGCCCGCCCGCGCCAGGCAAGCTCGGGCAGGCAACGCCGCCATGACTCCCCGCCCCCAGATCATCGCCATCGCCAACCAAAAGGGCGGCGTCGGCAAGACCACGACCGCCGTCAATCTCGCGGCGAGTCTGGCCGCGGCAGAGCGCCCCACCTTGCTCGTCGATCTCGATCCGCAGGGCAACGCTTCGAGCGGGGTCGGCGTCGCGCCGGGCACAGTGGAGCGCACGATCTACGACGCCCTGATCGGCAGCGTGCCGCTCGAAGCCGTGTTGCGACCGACCGGTATTCCAACGCTCGACCTCGCGCCGGCGACGCAGGATCTCACGGCGGTCGAGTACGAGCTATTCGACGAGCAACGCGGCACCCATCTGCAAGCGATCCTACGCGGGCGCGCGGTCGAGAAGTACGACTACATCATCATCGATTCGCCGCCGTCGCTCGGCGTGCTGACGTTGAACGTGCTGGTCGCCGCGCATCGCGTAATCGTGCCCCTGCAGCCCGAGTACTACGCGCTCGAGGGTATCACCTACCTGATGGCGACCATCGATCGTGTGCGCGCCACTCTGAATCCCGATCTGAGCGTGGAGGGTATCGTGCTGACCATGTGGGATCCGCGCAATCGCCTAGCCCACCAAGTGGCCGACGAAGTGAACAAGCATTTTCGCGTGTTCAAGTCGATCATCCCGCGCAACGTGCGGCTCAGCGAAGCTCCCTCGCACGGCTTGCCGGCGCTGCTCTACGACGTCGGCAGCAAGGGCGCGCAGGGCTACCTGAGCCTGGCCAGGGAGCTGATCGAGGGCGCACCGTGACCGACGCGCCCAAGAAGCCGCTGCGCGGACTCGGCCGCGGACTCGACGCGCTCATGCCGGCGCGCGTGCCCGTCACGCCTTCGCGACCCGCCGGATCGAGCTACGAGGGCAACGTCTTCAGCTGCCCGCTCGACAAGATCGTGCCGCAGAAAGGGCAGCCGAGGCAGCACTTCGACACGGAAAAGCTCGAGGAGCTCGCGCAATCATTGCGCGAGCACGGCCTAATCGAACCGCTGGTCGTGCGCCGCCGCCCGGGCAGCGATGATTTCGAGCTGATCGCCGGTGAGCGCCGCTGGCGGGCTGCCCAGCGCGCCAACCTGCGTGAAGTTCTGGTCGTCGTGCGCGACGTTTCGGCGCGCGACGCATTCGAACTCGCCCTAATCGAGAACATCCAGCGCGAAGATCTCGACGCGATCGAGTTTGCCGAAGCGTTGGATCGCCTGATAAAGGAGCACGGTCACACGCAGGAAACGATCGCGCGCCGCGTGGGTAAAGATCGCTCGACCATCGCGAACGCGCTGCGTTTGCTGCGCCTGCCGCCAGCCGTGCGAGCCAAGGTCGTGAGCGGCGAACTGTCGGAGGGCCACGCGCGCGCGTTACTTGGCGCCCCGGACGACACGGTGCTTGCCGCGCTCGCAGAGAAGGTCATTCGCGGCAGACTAAGCGTACGCCAGACGGAAATGCTCGTGCGCGACGCCAAGGAAAAGCCGGAGGGAACCAGCAAGGGCGGCGCTCCCAAATCCGCGTCCACCCGCGACCTGGAAATGCGCCTCGCGCGCAAGCTCGGCACCAAGGTCGAAGTGCGGGACAAAGAAGGCCGCGGCGACATCCTGATCAAGTACGCAAGCTGGGACGAACTGGATAAGTTGCTCGAGGTTCTCTTGTAGGGACGTCGCGATCGACTCACTATGAGTTCACCGCGAAGGCGCGAAGATTTTTTGGGTCGCACAGCGCGCCGATCGAAACACGATGCAACGAACGAACGGCGACGCAGCACGAACGCGCAGAGCACTAGGCACATGCGCATGGACTCACCAAGGCCTCCAAACCCCAAATCTCCTCTCCCCTTCGCGCCTTCCTGTTCAATCTCTCAAAAATCGTAGACCGCCGCTACTCGCCGCACTTGCCGGCTTTGGCTTTGTCTGCGGATTCCTTGGCGCGCTTGCCGATGTCGCTGTTGGCGGCAAGCTGCGCCGCTTTGTTCAGGTGTTCGAGGGCTTGCTTCTTGTCGGTTTTGCAGAGTTGCTTGCCGAGGTAGTAGTGCGCGGGCGCGAATTTGTCGTCGATCTTGAGCGCGGCCTTGTAGTCGTCGACCGCGCCGGCGGCATCCTTCGCGTCGTGCCGACAGACGGCGCGGCGCACGTGTAGATCCGCGCTGTCCTTGATTTTGATGGCGTGATCGAGCGCTGAAATACAGTCGCCGAACGCGTGCAGGCGTCCGAATTTGACGGACAGCGCGGCGAGCAGCTTTGGGTCGTCGGTGTTGGCGACGCCGTGCAGCTGATCGAGCGCGCCCTTCTCGTCGCCGGCGGCGGTGAGCAGCTCCGCATAAGCGATGTGCAGCTCGATGTTGTCCGGCGACGCCGCGGCGGCCGCGCCGTAGGCCTTGAGCGATTCGTCCTTCTTGCCCTGAGCTTCCAGCGCGAGCGCGCGGTTGAGCAGCAAATCAGGCTGCTTCGGCTGCGTCTTGAGGCCGGAATCGCAGACGCTGAGTGCGCCGTCCGCGTCTTTCGCGTCGAGCAGGAGCGCCGACAGATTCACGCTGGCTTCCGTGAGCTTCGCGTCGAGCTTGAGCGCGTCTTGGTAGGCGCTCTTGGCGCCCGCCGCGTCGTTCAACCCTTGCAGCGCGACCCCCAAATAATAAGCGGCCTGCGGATCTTTTTGATTTTCCGCGCGCGCGGCGGTGAGCAGCGTCTTGGCCGCGGCGAAGTCCTGCTTTTTGAGGGCATCGATCGCTTGCTCGACCTTGGCGCTCGACGGCTTCTCGGTTTGGTCGGCCGGCGGCTTGCTCTCGGCAGAGGCGCTCGGAGCGGGGCCCATGTCGGGCGGCGGTGGATCAGCGGGCGGCGGCGTGGAGCCCGCGCACGCGCCAAGCGCCAAGCAGAGAGTACCGAATGCCGCGGAGGAACGAACAAAATGGGGAGCGTTCATGAGGGGGATACCTTTTCGAGGTGAGCGACGCTCGACAAAATCTTGTTTTGGATTTCTTCGATGCGTTCCGGGGAGACCTTGCTGCCGTTTGCTTCGGTGACGTAGAAGACGTCAGCCACTTGCGTGCCCTCGGTGTTGATCTTGGCCAGGGAAATCTGGAGCCCCAGGTGCTGCAGGCTGTTCGCGAGCCAAAATAGCAACCCGAGTTGGTCCTTGGTGGTTACCTCGATCACGGAATGATCGGTCGCACAGCGGTTATCGACACTCACTTCGGTCGGGACCTTGGGTGTCGGGCGATCCGAGAGACGGGAAGTGCGGGCGCCGCCGGTCACGAGCTCGGCCGGCGACAGCTCCATGCTGAGCAAGCGGTTGAAATCGCGCTCGAGGCGGGGAACGGCGCTGATGACCGTGTCCGTTGATTCCCCGCCGCGTACCCAGAACAGATCGAGCGCCCGCGTTCGACCGAAACTATCGACCCAAGAGTAGACTTGCGCGCTGATCACCTTGAAGCGCGCGGCGGTCAGCGTCGCGGTGATCATCGCCAAGAGCCCGGGGCGATCGTCGGCGACGAAGCCGAGCTCCACATACGGCGCATCGGCCGTCATCACCGTCACGTTGACCTGTTTCATCTGCGCTTGGCGCGCGAAACGCGAGTGGCGCACGATGGTCTGCGCGTCGTTGGCGTACAGATAGCGTTCGGGCATCGCCGCCAAGAAGTGATTCAAAAACTCGAGCTCACCTTGCTGCGGGCAAAGGGCACGCACCTCGCTGCGGATCTCTTCGGCCCGTGCGCTGCCGTGCAGCGCGCGACCCGACGACAACTGCCGATCCGTTCCCACGTACAGCTCCTCCAACACGCGTGCTTTCCAGCTGGTCAGCGCGGTCGGGCTAGTCGTGGACACGTCGCAGATCGTGAGCATGTAGAGCTCGCGCAGCCCTTCACGCCCGTGCACTTCCTCCGCGAAGGCCTCGAGCGTGCGCGGATCGTCGATGTCGCGACGAGTGGCCACGTGGTACATGCGCAAATGTTTCCAGATCAAGTGCTGGATCTCGCGAATGTCCGCCTCCGGCACGGCTAGGCGCTCGAGGATGCCGCGCGCCATCTCGCGCCCGCGTTCGTCGTGGTTCTTGCCGCCGATGTCCTTGCCGATGTCGTGCAGGAGCGCCGCGAAGAAGAGCACGTTGGGTCGCGATATCTCGGCCGCTAAGCGCGAAGCCAAACGATGCTCCCCCGCCAGCTCACCGCGGCAGAGCGCGCGCAGGCGATCCACGGCGGCCACCGAGTGCACGTCGACCGTGTACACGTGATACACGTCGTGGTGCACGCGACCGACGACCGGCGCGAACTCCGGAATCATCGCGACCAGCAGGCCAATGTCGTGCAAATCTTTGAGCACGGAGCCGTCGCGCAGCTTGGTGCGTTGCACGACAGTGACCAAGCGCACGAAAAGGCGCGTGGCCTCTTCGCTCGCTCGCAGCCGATCGCAGAAACTCGGAGCCGTGAGCGCGCGCGCCACCAGATCGCGCGCGAACGGGTACACCGGCAGATCGCGACGGACGGCCTCGTCGTACAAGCGCAGAGCGAGCGCGGGCTCTTGCTCGACTTGCGCCGGATCCTCGAACGAAAGCTGCTCGTTCGTGAGCTTCAGACCGCGACCGATCGACGTTTCACGCGGGCGGCGCTTGGGCGGCGGGGCAGCGCGCGACAACACCAGCTCACGCACACGCGAGATCACGCGCGCTTTCTGGTAGTAGTCGCTCATGAAGGCTTCCACGCCGGCGCCACCGGGGCCGTAGCCGAGGTCCACGGCGAGCGTCTCTTGCCGATCGAAGCTCAAACGATCCGAGCGGCGCCCGGCGTGCACGTGCAGGAGGTTGCGCACGCGCCAAAGCAATGCCAGCGCTTCTTCGATCTGCTGCCACTCGCGCGGCAAGAGTACGCCGTGGCGCACGAGCTCGGACAGATTGGACACGCGCCAGCGCGCGCGCGCCGCCCAATGCGCCAAATCGATGTCGCGCAGCCCACCGATGCCATTTTTAACGTCGGGTTCCAGCAGATACACCGAGCCACCGAAGCGTTCAGAGCGCTCCTCGGCTTTGCTCTCCAAGCGATCCAGAAATTTTTTGATGTTGCCCGCGCCGAACACGCCGTCGAACGCACGCGTCAGCATTTTCTCCGAGGCGTTCTTGTCGCCCACCAGCACGCGCCAATCGAGCAACGAGGTCGCGGTGGGCAGATCGTTCTTGGCGAGATCGAGCATGTCGCTCCCACTGACGACCTGATGACCGATGCTGAGCCCGGCATCCCACAGCGGGTATAAGAGCGCTTCTGCGACCGGTCGGACCTTCTCGGTTCGCGCCGACGAGATCAGGCGCACGTCGAGATCGCTATGGAAGGCGAGCGCCCCGCGCCCATAACTGCCAACCGCTGCTAGTCCCACGGTTTGAAAGACGTTCGTCGAACCCATCGCGCTCTCGGTTGCCTTGAAGAGAGAGCACAATAGGCCGTCGTAGGCCTTCGCGTAGCGCGCGCCGGCGAATTCGCCCGCCTCGTCGCCCGCCTCTCGAATCGTGGTCTCGATCGCGCGGCGATGACGCGTGATGTACGCCTTCAGCTCTTCGACGAGGCCCGGCGCGGCGCGCTCCAGGAGCGGGGTCGACGCGGGTTCGGTGGCGGTTGACATGAGCGGGTCGAGCTCGGAAGGACGTTGCTCGAGCGAGCGGAGTTATAGCTCAGCCTGGGCGAGAATGAAGGACAGCGCACCGTGCAAGGATTTATGGCTCGGGCGCAAGTTTCGTGCTCGACGAACGCGGTCCCGCCGGGAGATGCTAGCCTGAGGTTAAGCCGATGCTTAGTCGCAGACGAATTTTGGGGCTCCTGGGGTCGAGCTGTGCCGTATTGCTCGCGCCGCGCTGGGCCAGCGCCGGCGTGGCGCGCGCGGTGTCGCTCGCGGACTTGGTCAAGCGCAGTACTCGCGTCGTGCACGGGGTCGCCCTCGAGGGCAGCGCGCGCTGGGAAACGATTGGTGAGCAACGGCGCATCGTGAGCTACGTGCGCTTCCGAGTGGACGAGCTGATCGGCGGCGCGCCGCCCGGCGCGTCCGAGATCTACGTCCGTACCCTGGGTGGTCAGGTCAACGGCGTCGGGCAGATCGTGCACGGCGAAGCCGTCTTGTTCGCCGGCCAGCGCTGCCTCGCTTTCTTGTCCGACAGCGGCGAGGGTTTCGACTACGTCACCGCCATGGCTCAGGGGCACTACCCGCTCGCCAGCGACGATGCCGGAGCGCTCCGACTCAAAGGCAGCCCGGGCTTACCCGAGCTCACCGGTCATGGTGATTCCGCGGTGCGGCGTCTGGTCGGCCAAAGTTTGGACGACGCGCGTAGCTTGATCCGAGGGATGGCACCGTGAGTAGGCGTTCCTCGTGGTTTGCGCTGAGGCTCTCCCTCGCTTTGGTCTCGATCGGGGTCGGCGCGCACGCCTACTGCATCACGCGTACGTGCGATCCCAACGATCCCAAGCAGAACTGTGAAACCGTCGACAATTGCATCGTGACCGGGTACGAACTCTACTGGTCGCATAGCTGCGTATCCTTCGACGTCCAGCGCGACGGCTCTCCTCTGCTCGGGATCTCCTACGACCAAGTGCACGATATTGCCACGAACGCCGCGCTGCCCTGGGTCAACGCCGATTGCGGCTCCGGCAACAAACCGGGCATCTTGCTCGACGATTTCGGGCCGGCTACCTGCAACCACCCCGAATACAACAAGACGCAGGCCAACGCGAACGTGATCATGTTTCATGACGCGAAACCATGGCCGTACCCAAACGCGTCGGACACGCTCGCCTTGACGACCGTCACCTTCGACACCACGACCGGTGAAATTTTCGACGCGGATATCGAGATCAATTCGGTAGACGCCAAAGATCAATCCGGCTTCACGCTCGACGCGAATGCCGGCTCGCAATTCGGCGCGCCGGATCTGCCCGGTGTGATCACGCACGAGTTCGGCCACTTTCTCGGCCTCTCCCACTCTAGCGTGGGCAGCGCCACCATGTTCCACCAGTACGAAACCGGCATGTCCACACTCGACCCAGATGACATCAGCGGCATCTGCGCGAGCATGGCAAACCCGAACCGCACGGCCGGCAGCGACTGCACGCCACGCCACGGCTTCTCACCCGATTGCGCGTCGCCTCAGAGCGGCTGCTGTTCGTCCGCCGTTGGTGCCAACGCATCACACGGCCAAGCGCTCGGCTTGCTCGGTTTCGGCGTCGCGTTGCTGGGTTGGCGGGTGCGCCGCAGGCTCACGGGCTCACGGCCGGCAGCTCGGCGCTGAGCCCCGCGACTCGGATCAGATCCTCGTCCTCGTCCACGTCGGGGTTCGGCGTCGTGAGCAGCTTGTCGCCGTAAAAAATGCTGTTCGCACCGGCGTACAGGCACATCAGCTGGGCCTCGCGCGGCAATTCAGTGCGACCTGCGCTCAGGCGCACCTTCGAGCGTGGCATCAGGACGCGCGCGGTGGCCACCATCCGCACGAGCTCGAGCGGATCGATCGGCTCGAGTGCCTCGAGCGGCGTGCCCTGGACCCGCACCAATGCGTTGACTGGCACGCTTTCCGGATGCGGCTCGAGCCGGGCTAGCTCCAGCAACATGCCGCAGCGATCGTCGATGCTCTCGCCCATGCCGATGATGCCGCCTGAGCAGACGGTGATCCCGGCCTTGCGCACGTTCTGCAAGGTGCGCAAGCGATCGTCATAGCCGCGCGTCGAGATGATCGAGCGGTAGTGCTCGCGCGAAGTGTCTAGATTGTGGTTGTACGCGTCGAGCCCAGCTTCCTTGAGCCGCGCGGCCTGTCCTTCGTTCAACATGCCGAGCGTCACGCACGCTTCCAGGCCGAGACCCTTCACGCCGCGCACCATCTCGAGCACGCGCTCGAACGCGGGACCGTCTTTGACTTCGCGCCAGGCCGCGCCCATGCAAAAGCGTGTCGCGCCGTGTTCGCGAGCCGTCTTGGCCGCGGCCAACACCTCGTCGACCTTCAACATCGCTTCGCCCTTCACGGGCGTCTCGTAGTGCGACGATTGCGGGCAATACGCGCAGTCTTCTGGACAGCCACCGGTTTTGACGCTGAGCAGGGTGCAGAGCTGCACCTTCTCCGGCGAGTGGTGCGCGAGATGCATTTGACGCGCGCGATCGATCAGCTCGAACAGCGGCAAATCGTGGATCTGGCGGATCTCGCGCAACGTCCAATCGTGGCGCAGCGGCGTCGTTTCGGCGGATGACATCGGCCCTCGGTGTAGTCGGAACCGCTCGCCGCGTCCAGGCGCGGCAGTGACGCAGCGCGGCTTCAGAAGCCCATCGCGGCGCGAGCGACCTCGCGTTCGACGACGCCGTCGCGCGCGAGCTGCTTGATCGCCAGCTCGAACGTCTGCATGCCGTACATTTGCTGACCGTTCTCCATCAGCTCTTTGAGCGGCGGATTGCCGCTCGGGCGCTTGATCGTTTCACGCACGGAACCCGTGGACACCAGCACCTCCGCCGCGAGCGCCATGCCCTGGCCGTCAGCTCGCGGTAAGAGTCGCTGAGCGATGATGCCTTGCAGCGCGTCACCGAGGCGCTCGCGCAGCTCGTCCGTGTCCCCCTCGCTCAGCGAAATAATGCGGTTCATCGTGCGCCCGACGTCCGGCGTGTGCAGCGTCGACAGCACGAGATGCCCGGTCTCCGCCGCCTTGAGCGCGATTTCCATCGTCTCGCCGTCACGGATCTCGCCCACTTGAATCACGTCCGGATCTTGACGCAAGGCAGCGCGCAGCGCGCTCGCGAAGCTCTGCGTGTCGTAGCCGATCTCGCGCTGGCTGATCGAACAGCGATCATCCACGTAGATGTACTCGATGGGATCTTCGATGGTCACGACGTGGCGGGCCGTGTTGTGATTCATGTGGTCGACCATCGCCGCCAGCGTGCTCGACTTGCCGTTGCCAGCGGCCCCCACGCACAGCACGAGCCCACGGTCCTTCTCCGCTAACATGCGGCACGCGGGCGGCGCGCCGAGCTTCTCCAAACTGGGTACTTCGTGCGGGATCACGCGCATCACGATCGCCAGGCTCGCTCGCTGCCGATAAATGTTGACGCGGAAGCGGCCGATGCCGTTCACCTCGTACGACGTGTCGTATTCACGGAGCGCCCCGAGATCGCTCAGCACGGCTGGGTCGCGAATCAAGTGACGCACCAGGGCTTCGGTGTCTTCCGGCCTGATTTTGTCGACACGAAAGAAGACCAAGGAACCACGAACCCGCGCGCCGGGCGGTTGCCCGACCTTCAGATGCACGTCCCGCGCGCCCGCAGCCTTCGCCTTGTGCAGCAGCTGGTGCAGGTACCCCTCTTGAGCGTAGGGATTTTGCGCGAGACCGGGCTGAAGGCTAACCACCGCACACCCATCTTACCCCCAGGCCCGCTCCGCCAGCCATGGCTAAAGCCGCATCAGCTCGGCGCGCCACGACAAGGGTTGCAGAGCCTCCCCCGCCTGCGCTAGACACGGCAGCCCCTCGCGGCCCACCGGCCCCGAGGGCCAGCGCGGCCCACGCGCGCACGTCCGGGTAGCTCAGTCGGTAGAGCAGTGGATTGAAAATCCACGTGTCGTCAGTTCAATTCTGACCCTGGACACTAGCCAGAAACTTCGGTCGCCTTGGCGAGCTACGGCGAATCCCGACGCCAAGACAGCTGCCGGCTCAGCGCGGCACCGCCCGCCGGCTCGGCGAGCCCACGTGCGACCTCGAGCAGCTGAGCTGAGCTCGCGCGCAAGCCTTCGAATACCTCGCGCGCCGCGGGCTCCGGGTCGAGCGCGCCGCAGGTGTAAAAGTCGAGCGCCGCGTAACCTGACTCCGGCCAGGTGTGGACGGAGAAGTGCGACTCCTCGATCACGAGCACGCCTGTCACCCCGTGGGGTGAGTAGGCATGGAAGGTTTCGCCGACCACCCGCGCGCCGCTCGCGCTCACGGCCTTACGCATCAATCCGGCGAGGAACAGGGCATCGTTCAGCAGCGCGGGGTCGCAGCCGTACAGTTCGAGCAGCAGGTGTTGGGCGCGGGTGTCCATGTCCGCTCAGGTATGCGCGCTGCGGCGCTTGCGCGCGGGGTTCGGCGCTCGTACGGCAAGCTCATTCAGTTTGCGCGCAAGCGCCTTGGGATTGATGCGACCCTTGTACACGTAGAGCGCGGCGGAGGCGTCGTCGTCGAGCACTTCTTCGCTCACGCGCAGGCGAGAGCTCGCGACGAGCAACACGCGCTCGGCAAGCCCCTTTTCCACCAGCTCGATGCGCCGCCAGAGGGCGTCGCGGCTCCAGAATCCGAGTAGCTCGCACAGAATGCGCTGCCCGCCATTTTTTCGTATGAATACGAGATCGGGCACGCTGAGGCCGATGCCGGGCAGCTCTAGGATCTCGCTGGCTTGAGTGACTTGCCAGTCCGGATCGGATTCGAACGCGGCGAACACGGCGGCCACGTCGTCGCGCAACCTCGGCGGCTCACCGCGCTCGCCGCCGAGCTCGGCTTCGAACTCCAACTTGTCCCGACGCTTTCCCCAGCGGAGCTCGGCTGCGAGCTTCACGCTCTCGCAGGCGCTCAGGGCCGGCAAGAGCAAGGCGAGCTCCATCCCGTACTTGGTCACGGACTCGAACAAGCTGAATGGTCCGTCGATTTCAATGCGATAGCCGTTGTCACGACGTTCGAGCCGAAAGAGCAGGCGCCTGAATTTCAGCTTTTGGAAGAGCACGCGGTAAGCGTCGGCGCGCGCACAGCGCACGTCGACGACCACGCGCGTCGAGCACAGCAAGATCGCCTGGACCTGAGCCTGTTCGTAACGCGCCACGAGGCTCGTCGCGTCGTGCGGGCAGGGCGTCAGCAAGCGCTCCGCGCCGCGCAGATCCGCGTACAAGCGCGCTTCGAGTTCAGCTATCGTGAGCCCGTGCTGTTGAGCGACCTCGGCCAGCACCGGCTCGCGCAAGAACGGCTCCCCCGCCCCCAGCCCGCAGCGTAGCTCGGCAGCCTTGCTGAACACGTCACGCCGCAACCCGGGCGCTTCTTTGGCATCGGCTCCGCTGAACTCGCTGTCGTCTGCCGCGAGTTTGCACAGGCCAAGCAAGAGCTTGCGCTCCTTGGCCTCGCAGTCGACGGCTTGCAACGCCTCGTCGAGCTCACTGCGCACGCGGCCGGCGTGCTCCGCGAACACCCCGAGCACCTCCGCCGCCAAGCGCTGAGCGCTGGCGCGCGTTTCGCTCGAGAACTCCGAGAGCACGAGTTTGTCGCCGCGCCTGCGCACGCGCACCAGGTCCGGCGAAAGCACCTAACCTCCCCCATAGGCGGAGTGTTCACGGCGGCGTTCGCTGGTGAACACTTCACCCGTGCGCGCCGAGACGAGCTCGTAAAGCAGCGCGAACTTTTCGCCCTTGCGGCGCAAAATACGGCCTAGGCGCTGCACGTGCTCGCGCACGGAACCACTGCCGCTGATCACGATCGCGACGCTCGCGTCGGGCACGTCGACACCTTCGTTCAGCACTTTGGACGTGGCGATCGCGCCGTACCCGCCGCTTGCGAAGCGCTCCAATATCTCGCTGCGCTCCTTGACCTTGGTTTGGTGCGTAATCACGGGCACCAAGAAACGTCGCGAGATTTCGTAGGCGGTCGCGTTGTTTTCGGTGAAAATGAGGGTTCGCTCGGCGCGATGCAGGTGCAACAGGTGCTCGACGTAGTCGAGCTTGGCCCGAGCGCCAAGCGACAGCGCGCGCTGTCGTCGGTAGGCGCGCATGGCTCGCTGACCCTCGGCGGTCTGCGCCGAGCGCATGATGAAATCGTTCCAGCCGCGCGGGTTGCCCATGCGGATTTTGCGACTGCGAATGAAGTCCAGATAGAGCTTTCTTTCGCTTTCGTATTCCGCGCGTTCGCTCGCGGAGAGCTCGACCTCGACGTGAACGGTTTCGTACTCGGCCAGATACGGGCCGCGCAGCTCGACGATGTCCTTGCGATACACCGTCGGTCCGATCAACGCCTGCAAGCGGCTGTCCTCGCCGTCGCTGCGCTCGGGAGTCGCCGTGAGGCCGAGACGAAACGGCGCCAGACAAAGCTCTGCCGCTAGCGAAAATGTCGCGCCCGGCAGATGGTGGCACTCGTCGAAAACGACGAGCCCGAACCGCGCGCCGAAGTGATCCATGTGCAAGCACGCCGAATCGTAGGTGGTCACGGTGAGCGGCCGAATTTCGTGCGAACCGCCGCCGACGACGCCGACCTCACAGCCAAAGCTCGTGCGCAATAAATCGTACCATTGCCGCACCAGATCGAGCGTCGGGGCGACGACCAGCGCGCTCCGACGCTTGTCGTCGATCGCGAGCACCGCGAGATGGCTCTTGCCAGCCCCCGTAGGCAGGACCACCACACCGCGCCCTTTGGCGTCACGCCAGGCGCGCAGTGCTTCGCTCTGATACGGTCTGGGCTCGCGGTGCACTCGCAGCCCGTGCTCGAGCTCGACGTATTGTCTCGCCGTGTCGTGGTACTCGACGTTCGCCTTGTGTAGCGTTCGCACGATCTCCGCGTAGGCGATGGCGGGCGCTCGCAGGCACTGCGTGCGTCCGTCCCATTTGGCACCAGGCAAGAGGACGCCCTCGGGCAACGCGCCCTTGAGTTCGAGTGTGCCGCCGCTAAACGAGAGAGTCGTCATCGCTCAAGTGAAGAGAGCCGAAGCCCCTTCGCGCGCGGCAACGCCCATCAGTTCGACGGGGACGTGCCACACGACCTCTCCCATGAAACGCTCGCGCCGTACGCGCATGCGGACGAGCGTCATCGTGCAATTTCCCATCTTGACGATGCAGGTGCGTGGCACGGGTTCGCAAATCAAGGTTTTGAGCAGCTGGAAATTGAACCCCCCATGGCCGACGAGCAGCACGCGGTGCGCCTGCTCGCGATGTCGCGCTTCGAGCCGCGCGCGCACGCGCGCCACGCGCGCTTGGACGTCGTCATAGCTCTCCCCACCAAATTCCCCAAAGTCCCCGACCTTGGTGACCGGTCGCTGCATGAACCCGGGAAAGCGCTGGCTGATTTCGGCTTCATTCAGGCCCTCCAGTGAACCGGCGCCGATTTCCGCTAGATCGTCTTCGATCTCGAGTTCGCTACTGACCGCGCGGCAGAGCACTTGCGCCGTTTCGCGCGCGCGCAGCAGCGGCGAAGCGTAGACGGCGTCGAGCCGCAAGCCGAGCCCGCCGAGAAACTGGGCCGCTCGCGCTGCCTGCTCGAGACCGAGCGCGCTCAATGGAAAATCGCGGCGACCCTGCATGCGTCCTTGGGCGTTTCCTTCGCTCTCACCGTGTCGCAAAAACAGGATATCCATCGCCACTGGTTTCCGTCGCCCGAGTTTGCCAGAATCTGGCCTGGCGCGTTGGTGCGCAAGTCCGCGACAAGGAGACTTTAGTCAACGTGGTCGATATATACCTCGAGTATGAAGGGGATCTGCACTGCGCGGCCAAGCACGGCCCCTCGGGAGCCGTGCTTGCCACGGACGCGCCGGTCGACAATCACGGTCGCGGCGGCTCGTTTTCGCCGACCGACCTCGTGGCCACTGCGCTCGGGACCTGCATGGCCACCGTAATGGGCATCTTGGCTGGCAAGCGCGGGCAAACGCTGACGGGCATGAAAGTGCACGTCAAAAAACAAATGAGCGCGAGTCCACCGCGGCGAATCGCGCGCTTGACCGTGGCGCTCACGATTCCGGCCACGGCCAGCGTAGGACTTGCAGGCCGCGCGGCGCTGGAGCAGGAGGCGCTCAACTGCCCCGTGCGTCTGAGCTTGCTCGACGCAATCGAGGTACCCGTGAGCTTCGATTGGCAGGGCGACTAGCCGAGCGACGCTAGCGATCGCGCTCCGGCACCGCGAGTCCCCCGATGCATTGCGATTTCCCGCGCAGCACCGAGCAATGCACATCGACGACGTCTGGGGCACCCAATCTTCCGGCCGCCACCAGCACGGCGTGGCGTAATGCGCTCTCCTCACAGGCCCCCTGGCAGCGCGCGCGCAGGTCCCCGAGCGCGACGTCCCAAACTGGCAGCGTCGCGAACTCACGCACATTGTCGCTGGCTCGCGCGAGCCCCGCGTAGTCCCGAACGCGCGGTGAGAAGTCCAGGCGAATGCGCGTCGCGAGCGCGGCGTCGGGCTCGTCGATTCGATCGACATCACCCGGACTGGGGGCGGGTTGTGCAGGAGCACGAGAAAGCGGCGCGGCGAGCGGCGACCGCTCGCTGCTCGCCAAGTCCCGCCGAGCAACACTCGCCCGGCAATCGAGCCGCCGGACGCTCTCGGTGCAGCGCGCGCCGACGAGCGCCTCGCCGCCCGCGGCCGCCGCCGACTCGCGTAAAATCCATGACAGTCGACGAAACGAGCAGTCGACGTCGCTGAGGAGCTCTCCATCGAGCTCCCGAAAACCCGAATGCCGCGAGCAGCTCGCGTGGACGGATCCGAGCGACGAAAACCCGGCCGTTTGCGTAGCAAAGTCGAGTAGCGCCTCGGGCTCTGCACGTCGAGCCTCGACGCGACCCGAGTAGTACGGCGGCGTGACCTGCGTGCAACCGAGCGCCACCAAGACCATCAAGGACGGAACGCTTGGGCGAGTCATTGGCTCACGAGCATCCCAGCCCGCGTTCGATGAGCAAAACAAAAAAGGAGAGGCGCGGACAGAGTGACCTCTGCCGCGCCTCTCCAATCGTTACCGAACTCAGGCGCCTGCGGCGCCAGCTTCGTTGGTACCGCCGGTACCAGCCGTGCCGCCGCTGCTGCCAGCCGTGCCGCCGCTGCCGGCCGTGCCACCGCCGCTGCCAGCCGTGCCGCCCGTGCCCGCCGAGCTGCCAGCCGTACCACCGGTGCCGGCTTTGCCAGCAGAACCGCTGCTGCCACCCGCACTGGTTCCGCCGGCACTGCTGCCTGCGCTACCTGCGGTACCCGCGCTTCCCGCAGTCGGGGCAGGCGTCGAGTCGTCGCCATCGCTGCCGCAACCCACCGTCAACGCTGCGGCGCCGAGCCCCAACGAAGAGAGAAGGAGCAAGCTAGTTAGCTTCTTCATTTGTGTCGTTCCTCCGAATCAAACCTAGGTTGTCACACGCGTGTCATCGGGCAGAGCCGCCCGCCGCCCCCTAAGCACGCCACGTGCCATTTTGACGCGCCGCGTGCGTTGGGTAGCTAAGCTACAAGGATAATTAAGATATTGGTCGCAGCCGCGAGCTCACCACAATCTGGCCCGCTCGAAACCCCGACTTTGCTGTCATAGTGCGCGCGACTTCTACAACTTCCCGCGGCACAAGGCAATCCTCTAGCGAAATAGACCGCGTAGCACGCACCTCCTCATAAGAAACTGCCCGGAAACAAGCTCGAATCTAGCGAAGATCGCCTGCTCTGGGCTCTAGTCCCCACGCTTCTTGGTCAACGACGGCGCTAATTTGTCCGGCCGACCCACCGCAGGACCGATCGCCTCCCGCCCGAAACGCTCGCGGATCGCATCCACTGCCGCGCCCAGCCGACTCGATGGTCGGCTCGCGGTGAACAGCTCCAACTGCTCGCGCTCGCGAGCAATCAGTGACGACACGCTGATCCCGAGCAAGCGAACCGGCTCGCTGATCTTGGCGCGTTGCCAGAGCTCGAGCGCGACCGATCGAATCCGTGCACCATCATCCGTCGGCTCGTTGAGTGTCTGGCGACGCGTGAGCAGCGGGTAGCTTGGTTCGCCGGAACCACCCGCTAAGCGAGCCTTGCGCTCACCGCGCGCCTTACCGAGTTTGATCTTGAGCGTCACGGTGCGTCCGCGGTGGCCGCTCCGTCGCAGACGACGGGCCACCTCGTCGGCGTGTGCGGTGAGCGCGGCGCTGACCGCGTCCAGATCGAGAATGTCTTGCTCGAAAGTGCTCTCTTCACCGATCGACTTCGGATCGCGATTCGACTCGACCGCGCGATCGTCTTCGCCGGCGGCCAGCTGTTGCAGCATCCTTGCGCGCGATCCGACGATTCTCTCCAATTGCTCGGAATCGAACGACCGCAGCTCCGCGAACGTCTTGATGCCGATGTTCGTCAGTGTGTCGGCGAGCACAGGACCAATCCCCCACAGGCGCCGCACCGGGAGCGGCGCGAGCAAAGGCGCCACTTCCGCAGGCGACACCACGCGCAAGCCGTTCGGTTTAGCGAGCGTGCACGCGATCTTCGCCACTAGCTTGTTCGGTCCCACGGCGACGGTGGCGCTCAGTTGCGTCAGCTCGGCGATGCGCGTCTTCAGCTCGCGCGCCAGTCGCTCCGCCCCGCCGAACAAGCGCACGGAGCCGGTGATGTCGAGGAAGGCTTCGTCGAGCGCGATGGGTTCGATTTCCGAAGTGAACTCCTGAAAGACCTGGTGCACCTGCGCGGAGACGCTGGCATAGAGCGCCATGTTCGGGGGTATGAACACCGCTTGTGGACACAGCGCTCGCGCTTGAAAGCCCGGCATCGCCGAGCGGATGCCGAACTGTCTCGCCTCGTAGGAGGCCGCGGCCACCACACCACGCGCCGAGCGCCCACCGACCACCACCGGCAAGCCGCGCAGCTCCGGATGATCGCGTTGCTCAATGGACGCGTAGAACGCGTCCATGTCCGCGTGCAAGATGAAGCGCTGAGGGCGCGCGGGGCTCACGAGCCGAGCTTATGCCCGCGCTCGCACTCGGTCACCCGGCTCGCTCTTCGAACGTGCCGGCGCCGGGGACGAAGCGCAAGCGAACCACGCCGGTCGGGCCGATCCTATTCTTGCTCACGATCAAGTCGACCGGGCGTGCGCCGAGCGAGCGCTTCATCTCCGGTGCGTTCGAGGTCCGCACCTCTCCGGGCAAGAGCTGGGCGGCGATCGTCGCGGCTGGTGCCATCAGATCGGCGTGCCTGGCCAGACCCGTGACGATTACGGCGCAGCCCTGATCCGCGATGCGGCGAAGATCATAAGCCACCTGGGTGATGCGGCTGTCGAGACTGCCGTTGACGGCAGCGAATTGGGCTGCCGCGCCGCCACCGACCGCCGAGAACGCTTCGATGTCATCCACCACGAGCACGGCGCGCTCGTGTCGGGACCACTGGTGAGCAGCGCACTCGGCGAGCGAAGAGGTCGACTCGAAAGGAGCAGCTCGATAGAGGTGAAGCTGTGAGCCGACTTTCTTCACCACCGTTTCGACGGAGTCCGACACGGCGCGATGGGTCGCCGCGTCTTGCCACGCTTGCCCCGACCAGATAACTCCGTAGGGCGTCTGAGCGTCTGGATACTCTCGGTGCAATGCGCGCGCTGCCAAGCGCGCCATCACTTCCGTCGCGTCTAGCGAGACACTCGCGAACACCACGCCGGCGCGCGTGCGCGCGGCCATGTAAGCAATCAGCAAACAGAGCGCGGTTCGACCGAGCCCAGGCGCGGACGTAATCGTAAGCACGGTGCCGCTGCGGAGCCCGCCGCTCAGCATCGCGTCCAGCGAACGAAAGCCGGTCGGGGTCGCCGCCGAAAGCGCGCCGAGCCGCGTCGTCACGTCCACTTGCATCGCCGTCAGCGCAATGCCTGCCGCCCCACCCGACTTAGGAGACTCCAAACTCACACGCCGACCATACTCGACCTCGGCACCGACGCGAGCCACCCGATCGGATTACCGTCTCATCTTGAGACACTCGGTCTCGACTGTTTGGCGCTAGTGTGTGGCATGTCGCCCGCTAGGGGCGACGCACAAACATGGGACGAAAAGGCCCCCACCCAGCCCCGCTCGCGTTGGCGCTCGATGGTTCGCTGCTCTTGAACATCGCCAGCGCCCTCGATGACCGCCTCCTGGCTCGCATTGCCCAGGACCTGCCCAAGGGCGGGCGACTATTTTTGGGGCTCGAGCTGCCGAGCTCCGCAGCCGCCCCGGCCCTCGCCCGACTAGACAACGCGAGTGCTGAGGTTTTGGCGCGTTTCAGCCCAATCGCGCCGCCGCGCCCTAAGCGCCCGGCCAAGCGGTCGCGCTAGCTGACTCCGTGAGAGCTCGCCGCACTCTACCGCTCTGACGGAAAATTTTTATCTATGATTCGTCGCTCTCGGCGGATAGGCATTTTCCGGGTGCAGTTCGGACAAATACTCCTACGATGCGCGGGCCATGGGGCGAAACTTCAACGACACTGCATTCAGTTCAACTCTCAAGACCGGCCATGAACGCTTTCTCGCGCGCACGATTGTGCACGCGCTGACGGAAGGCTGGCGTACGCCGACGGACTTTCTCCGTCACTTCACGCCGCTCGACCTGATGCGAGGTCTCGAGGCCGCCCCAGATCTGCGTGCGCAGCTGCTGGTGGTGGCGGCGGGCGTGCACGAGAAGATCGCGCGCAAAAAGTCGATCGAGTCGGCGGCCGAAGATCTACGCATCGCGCTCGACGAAGGCATTACGGATGCCGCCGCCGTGCTGGCGCTGATCCCGCCCGATGATCGCGTGCGTCACCTGAGCGCTCACGCACTCTGGAAGTTCTTGGTCGAGGACGAGTTTTGGACGCCCCTCAACGCGGAAGCAAACCGAGAGCGCGCCGTGGGACGCGTGACCTTCACGTTGGAAACCGCGATCGAAGAGGATCTGCTGAGCTTGATGGATCTCGCGGACGGGCTCGGCTTCGAGACGATCGCCCAAAAACTGCCACAAAAAGAGGCACAAAAGCTGCTCATCCACGCGCTGAAAATCGGCCGTGAGAACAAGCCGCTGAACGAAGACCAACTACTCGAGTGCGTTCCGTTGCGCGCGCTCGTCAGCTACGTGCCCCTCGAACAGGTGTACGAAAGCGTGATCGTGCAACGAATCGCAGCGCCCAATGGTTTCACCGAGCCCGGCGCTAAACCCAAAAAAGTCGTGAATGCTCCAGCGCAGGCGAGCGAGCAACGAAAAGCGGCGCCGACGCCCGCGCCCGCCGCGAAGCCGGTCGTGCAAACCGAGCCCGAAGAGAGCGCGCCGGATCGCACCTCGATCGACGACCTCGATCGTTTGGTCGACGGCTCGCGGCCGAGCGCCGAAGAAGATGCGCGCCGCAAAGTCACGGACAAGCTCAGCGCGATCAGTCGCCTACCTCCGAAGCACGACAGCTTGTCGACCCCGATCTTGCTGTCCATCGAGTCCATGTACGCGGAGTTGTTGACGGCCTCCACCGACGAGGCGCGCGAGCTCTGCATCCGCGATTCGTTTCCAAATGAGGCTCAGATGTCGACCGCGCTGCTCGCGTTGATCGAGCTGCTCGACCCCAACATCGACGTCGACGACCCGGTGATCCGCGACGCGGACATCGATTCCCTGATCAAGGTGGTGCTCTTCGAGGAGCGGCACCGCTTCGAGCAAGCGCACCCGTCGATGCGGCCTCCGAGCTCTTCCGCGCCGTTGCCTCCCCCGAACGGCAACGTTCGACGCAACTCGGTGCCTCCGCCCCTTCCGCGCGCTAGCGGCGGCCCGCCGCCGCTGCCGGGAAGCAATCGACCTCGCTCCTAGGCGCCTATCGCGAGCTGAACGACAAAAGGAGTCTCATCTCATGCAGGCATGAGATGAGACTCGGTGCTCGGGAGAGGACTTGAACCTCCACGTCCTTTCGAACGCCAGAACCTGAATCTGGTGCGTCTGCCAGTTCCGCCACCCGAGCGAGTAGCTCACGAAAAATCCAAGTACAAGGGCAGCCGGCCAGGGAGCCAAGCTCCCGAAAAGCCGACGCGGGGTCTACCTCAGCGCGGCAGGCCCGCGCAAGGTCTAACGAGCGGCGGCACCACGGAGCCCTGGACCCGAGGTCGGCGAGTCGGGTACTCCCTAGGTATGCGCGGATTTTTGTTGGGATTAACCGTCTCGCTCGCATTCATCGTCGGTTGCGTCGCGGGCTCGAGCCGCAGATGGGGAGAGCCCCGGGCCGAGGCCGCAGCCGTGATCGAGCAGCGTTGGGCATATTTTTGCTTCGAGGCCAACAGCGTGGACGACGTCCACTTCAAGGCCAACGCCGCGGGTCTCCGCGGCTGGGACTTGGTGACGTCCTCGACGAACGCCAACGGCGCCGTGATCTGGTGTTTTCGCCAGCCACGGCCGTGAGCTCGACGGACGCGCACCCGCGCGCGCCCGCTCCCGTTGCAGGGTGGGGCTCGCGCGGTGAGCTCGCCGTCAAAGGCGAGCACCGGCTGCGCTCGTAGCCCACCGCGACTGATGACGCGCCCGTTCAAGTGGTGCCCCCAAAGCCAACGCGGATTTTTTTGCACCCGCGCGCGCTTCAAAGCAGACCTAGACGACGTCGCAGGGCGATCGCTGGATCGCTCACCCAAAACCGCAGAAGATCGTGGACGAGGCGCATGCCCGGCGCAAGCGCGGCGCCACTGAGCCCCGCCAAATCGCCCTCGATTTGCCGCACCAGCGTGATGGATCCGGGCAAGTCGTCGCACAGGACGAGGGCGGCGCGCGCGGCCGTCGCGCGCACGCGGAACAGCCATTCGCCGATGTCGATGCGCGGTGATGCCGCGTAAGCCCGCGCGGCTTCCTCGACCGCGCCACGACCCAGCCAGGGCAACGCCCGTGAGACGCGCCGCGCGTGGTTGCTCAAAAATTCCTCGTCGCTGAGGCCCGCGCCAAAATTGCCGTCGGCAGTGCGAGCGGCCGCAGCCAACAAGAGCTCGAGCGCCTCGGGTTGCAATTTGTCGACGGCGTGCAGGCCGCGCGCGACGTTGGCGAACACGCGACCGAGCGCGAACAGCTGTTGACCCTCGCTCAGCTTGGCAAAGTGGTCCGGGACGATCACCGAAACCGGATCGCTGAATTCCACCTCGAGCGTGCCGCTGTGCGCGCGCTGTTGATAGAGGTCGTAATCTTCGACGCCGAATACGCTCGCGATCCGATCGGCGAGTTGGCGCAGCGGGTGCGCCGATTTGGAACCGATGCGATCACGTGGATTGAGGCCGAAGCGCTCGAGCTCCGGCGGATGAATCTTGCCGAGGCTCTCGGCGAGCTGGGAGAGTAAGCGCCGTGCCGGATCGTCGGCGGACAATAGATCGATCTGCTGAAACTCTGACGCGTCGAACGAGCGCGCGGCCGCGCCACCGGCGCGCGAGTGCCGAGCCGCCAGGGTCGCTCGCTCTAGATCGTTGGCCGCGTTGATGGCGAGCAGCGGGGCCAGCGCGAGGACGCCCTCCGCCGGACGTTGCAAGCCCTTGAACGCGTCGGCGATCTGGCGCCAAGGCTCCGGGCGCATCACGTCGGCTTCGAGCACGCGGCGCGCTGCGGCGAGTGCTGGCGCAAACTGACTGGCTGCGAGCAAACGGCGCGCGAGCTCCGCTTGCAGGTCGAGCTCCGCGCCGTGCTTTTGTAGGCCCTTGTTGAGCAACGCGAGCGCTTGATCGGGTTGCCCCATTTCGTCACCGAGCACGCGAGCAAGCTCGAGATAGGTGGGCACCAGCGACGGCCCGCCCGCGCGCGCTTCGTCGACGAAGCGTGTGAGTGCTGCCGCGTAGCGCGCCAGCTGAGTTCCGGCCGGTCTGCGTCCCTCGGCCTGCAAAAGCTCGCGCAACTCCGACGCGGCCGCACCATTGACTCCCACCAGCGCCACCGCCTGCTCGTAGGCCTGGAGCGCTGCTGCGGCCTGCCCGCGCGCGCGCTCCAAACGACCGACCTCGACGAGCGCTTGTACGCGAACATTGAGTTCGGGCGAAACGCGCACCAGCTTTTGCGCCGTGTCCGCGGCGGCATCGAATTTCTTCTGCCGCTTTTGCAACGAGAGCAGTCGCTCGAGCGCGCCGCGGTTGCTCGGCTCCGCGGCGAGCACGGAGTCGAGGTGAGCTTGCGCGCGCTCAGGATCACCGAGGTGTTCGTCGAGAATCGTGGCCAGGCGCAGGTGCGCGTCCACCTTCAGATCGTCGCCCCCGGGCTTGGCGATGGCCTGATTCAGGCGATCGACGGCCTCCGCCCACTGGGCATCGCGCGCGTACAGATCCGCGAGCTTCATCAAGGTGGGCACGTGATTCGGCGCGAGATTTTGCGCGCGATGCAGCGCCGCCAGGCCCGCGGGCACGTCGTTCTTCTTGTCCGCGTAGAGCTCGGCTACGACCACCCACAAACTCGCGACTCGTTCGCTGCTCTTGGCAGCCGCAGCCGCCTGACTGAGCACGGCAATCAGGCGATCGACCTCACCGCGCGCGAGCAGGAGTTCGCGCACGCGCCCCGCCGCCGGCTCGTACTCCGGGTGCAGCTCGAGCGCGCGCGAGAGAGCGCGCACCGCGCCAACGACGTCCCCACGATCGGTCCGCAGATTGGCGGCCTTCATGAATAGCTTGGACGCGCTGGCCGCATCGAGCGCCATGCGCGCTTCGTGTTCGGCGGATTCCTCGAGCAGCTCGGGATCTTGGCCGCGCTCCGCCAAGCGCGACAGGCCGCGGGCAGCCGAGATGCTCTCGGGATCGCGCGCGAGCGCGGCGCGATACACCTCGAGCGCGGTCGGATCGCCGAGCTCCTCGAGCGCTTCCGCCAGACGCACGTGGTGGACCGCGACGAGCTGCTCCTCTTGCACGACCGCACCTAGCTTGGCGTCGATGTGCGCCAACAATTTGCCGTCGCCCTCCAGCAGGGCACGGTGCTCGAGCGCGCGCAGAGCGGCCAGATCCGTGGGTGCCAGCTGCAGAACACCGAAATAGGTCGTACGGATCTGCTCGGCTGTTGCGCCGGAGTGCTCCTCTTGAATACGCCCGAGCTCGCGCAAGGCCGCGACGCGCGCGCCCGGATCGCCGAAGGTGCGGGCTTGAGCAGCGAGCACTTGGCTGAGCGGCTCCCATGCTGCGCGATCGGCGTACAGCGGCTCGAGCGCGAGCAGCGCGTCGAGGTGAGCCGGATCACGAGCCAGCACGGCCTCGAAGCAATCGACCGCGCGGTCGATGTCGCCGAGCTCGTCGCGATAGACCTCGCCCTGCCGGAGCAGCGCCGAGACCGCGAGTTTCGGATCGCGCGTGCTCTCGGCTTCTCGAGCGAGCTCCTCGACCAGGCGCTTGTGATCGCGGGCCTCACCGAGCAGGCGCACTCGACCGTCGCGCGCTGGACGGAAATCTTGATCGGCGAGCAGCGCTTGCTCGTAGGCGAGCAGCGCCTTTTCCGGCACTTTCAGGCGGTATTCATAGACCTCGCCCAGCCGGAACGCCGTGCGCGCTCGCAGCGTGGGATCCTTCACCCCGCTCAATTCGAGTTCGAGCAATTTGACCAATTCGTCGAAGCGCCCGCGTTCACTGAGTTTGCGCGCAAGTGCATGCAGCGCCTGTCGATTGAAAGCGTCACTCTCGAGCGCGCGCCGATAACAGGCGATCGCTTCCTCGTCGTTGGCCAGACTCTCTTCATAGAGCTCGCCCATCTTGTAAAGCAGCGCGGCCGCCGGCGCTCCGCGCGGAAGCAAACGGAGCTCGACTTGATAGGTCTCGAGCAAGTCTTCGTTGCGACCTGCCTTATGATACAGTTTGCCGAGGCTCGCCAGCGCGGGCGCGTAGGTCTTGTCGAGCTCGTGGACCTTTTTGTAGAGCTCGAGCGCGTGCTCGTCGTCAGACAGTTCGATCTCCGACACTTCACCCGCGCGGTGTAGGATCTGCAGCTTTTGCCGGCGATCTTGCACGACCTCCGCCTCGAGCTCGAGCGCGGCCACCAGGTCCTTGTAGCGTTCCGCACGCTCGGCGGCGCGCTGGAGCGCGTGGATGGCGCCGAGGTGCTTGCCGTCGAGCTCGAGGATACGGCGATAGGTCGTCAGCGCCTGCACGGGCGCTGACAACGTGTCCTCGTACAAGCGCCCAACCTTGAAGAGATATGTCACCTTCGTTTCGTCGTCGGCTGCGCCGTCGATAGCGCGCTCGTAGAGCTCGGCGAGCTCGGCAAAGCGACTGGCCTGCGCATACAAGCGTGACAACGCCTTGAACGAAGGCGCGTAGCCCGGCAGAATCCCGAGCGCGCGCGCGTGGTGAGCCACCGCTTGTTCCGGACTCGACAGCTCGCCTTCGAAAATCTGTGCGATGCGCGCGTGAGCCGCCGCGCGGCGCGCCGGATCTTGAGTGGTCTCCGCTTCGCCGTTGTGGACGGCGACGAGCGCGCTCCACTGCTTGCGCCGCGTGTAGAGCTTGGCGAGCGAAACGATCGCCGGCAAATAACCGCGATCGAGCGCGAGAGCGCGTTCGTACCACTCTACGGCGCGGTCCTCAGCCGATAGCCGCTCCTCGTGCAGCTGGCCGAGGCGGTGAAATAGACCTATCCGTTCGCCGGTGTGCTCGGTTTGTGCCGCGATGCGCTCGACCACGCCCGCCAATTCCGGGTAGCGCTTGCTGAGCTCGTACGTCCGTGCGAGCTCCTCCAAGATCATCGGGTCGTGGCTGACGTGCGTGAGCGCACGTTCGAGCGCGCTCTGCGCCTGCTCGAGATCTCCCAAGCGATCGGCGTACAGGCGGCCCACGCGATACAGGCACAACGCGCGCACGGCCGGGTCGGTCGCGAGGCTGGCTTCTCGCTCGAGCACCGCGATCAGGTCACGGTGACGTTGTTGCGCGGCATGTAGTCGCTTGAGTGCGCCAAGAGCCACCGTTGCAGAACTGTCCGCGTCGAGCGCGGCTTGGTAGAGCTCGGTTGCTCCGAGTGCGTCTCGCTTATGCACCTCCAGCAAGCGGGCGCGCTCGGAGAGCACCGCGGCGCGGTGGCGCGCGTCTACCGGCAATGTTTGCGCTTCGCGTTCGTAGGTCTTGTCGAGCGCGTCCCAAGCTTTGGCTCCGAGCTCGACGCGCTCGACGGCGTGAACGGCCACCGAGCTCGTCGGATCGAGGCCGAGCGCCGTTTCGTACGCCTCACGCGCCTCGCGCGGTTGCTTCAGCTTTTGCTCGAGAATACGGCCTTTTTCCAGCAGCACGAGCGCTTTTCGCTCCGGGTTCGCCGTCGCGCGCAGCTCCGCGTCGAAGAGGGGCAAGCTCTCCGCGAATTGTTCTCGAGCAAGCAACGTCCGGCGCGCACCCAAGATCGACGGCAGATGTTCCGGCAAGAGTTTGTGCGCCGCCGCGTAGTGCTCGCCGGCACGGGTCACGTCGCCCATGGAGCTGTCGAGCAGACGCGCACACTCGAAGTGCAGCCGTCCAGCGCGCGCAGGTGCCGGATTCTTCGCGAGCTCGGCTTCACACGCTTCGAGCAACTCGCGAGCAGCGCGCGCGCGATTCGCGGCGCGCGCGGAGCTGTCCTCGGTACTACTCACCTTCATCAGCGTCGGAGCAGCGCTCGCCGTGTCGTCACTCGTACCAAATGAGAGCGTCTTCAACACCGCAGCGCGCGAGGCCGCCTCGAGCGCCGCCGCGGTCACGGGCACCGGAGCGTGCACGGGCGCCGGCGGGGCGGGCGGTGCCCCAGCAGGTTGCGCCGCCGCTGGGCTTGCCACTAGTGGACGGACTTCCCTGGCACCCGGGTCGGATGGTGGGGCGTCCTGTTTCGGCTCGGCCCGATTGGAGCGCCGCGGTGCCGGCGGCGGCCCGAGCGAACGGTTGGGGGCGGGCGGCGGCTTGCTGCGCGGGGGCGCCTCGACCGCCGGCGTCGACTTGGCGCCGCGCTGCGGTGGCGGTGGCGGCATCGACCGCGGCGCAGGGCGCGGCACCGAAGAGGCTGGCTTCTTGGGAGAGCTGGGGTCGTCCGCCATGGCCGGAACTGGAGCTTAACACGCTCCTCGCGACGGACCGTGCGTCAGAAAATTGCCCGTGCTATCTAGCGCCGCCGTGAGTGGGCCCGCCGACCTCTTGATTTTGCGCGATGTGCGAGCGGTCGATCCAAGTGGGGCGCTCGACACTCAAGGAGATGTGGTCATCGAACACGGCCGCATCAGCCGCGTAGGTCGCGGGGCGGCCGATGGGCTGTTCGGCGAGCGCATGCGCGTGATCGACGGGCGCGGCAAATGGCTGGTACCCGCTTTTGTCGATCTGCACGCGCATTTGCGCGAGCCGGGCCAAGAGTACAAGGAAGACATCGCGAGCGGCCTCGGCGCCGCGGCTGCCGGCGGCTACGCCCACGTGTGCGTGATGCCCAACACGCGCCCCGTGAATGACACCCGCGCGGTGACGGAAATGATGCTGCGCCGCGCTGCCGAGGCCGGTGGGCCGAGCTTGCACCCGATCGGCGCCATCACCGTCGGCCGGAAAGGTAAGGAGCTTACCGAAATGGCCGAGTTGCGTGAGGCCGGCGCCGTTGCCGTCAGCGACGACGGCGTATGCGTCATGTCCTCGGCCGTTATGCGCCGCGCCCTCGAATACGCGAACAACTTCGGCATGCCCGTGATCCAGCACGCGGAGGACCACGAGCTGACCGCCGGTGCCGACATGCACGAGGGCGCCATCTCTGCGCGGCTCGGGTTGCGGGGCTGGCCGCGCGTTGCGGAAGACGTAATCCTGGCGCGCGACGTGCTGCTCGCCGAATACGTCAAGGCTCGCTACCACGCGGCGCACATCTCGACCCTGGGCGCCGTGCGCATTCTACGCGAAGCGAAATCCCGCGGCATCAACGCGACGTGCGAGGTGACGCCCCATCACCTGCTGCTGACCGACGCGGCCGTGCTCGGCTACGATACCGGCTGCAAGGTAAATCCACCGCTGCGCGAGCAAGCCGACATCGATGCCTTGCGCGCCGCGCTGGCCGACGGAACGATCGACGCGATCGCAACCGACCACGCTCCGCATTCATCGCTCGAGAAGGATTGCGAGTTTTCCGAGGCCAAGCCGGGTCTGATCGGGCTAGAGCTCTGCTTCGGCCTGTTGCTCGGCTTGGTCGGGCAAAATGGTCTCACGCTCGAGCGCCTGCTGGACGCGCTGTCCAGCAAGCCCGCACGCATCGCGGGCATCGAGCCGCCGCGCATCCGCGAAGGCGCGCTGGCCGAGCTGACCCTGATCGACCCCGAGGCGCGCTACAGTGCCGAGCAGCTGCCTCTCCGCTCCAAAGGCCGCAACACCCCGTTCATGAAACAAACTCTGCAAGGCAAGATCCTCATGACTCTGGCGCGCGGGCTCGTCGTACACGATGCACTGGGAGACGCGCCATGAGCGCACGCCGCGCTGCGCTCGTGCTGGCCGACGGCAGCATATTTCCGGGCAAGGCTTTTGGCTCGGAGAAGCCCGCTGTCGGTGAGGTCGTGTTCACGACCGGCATGACCGGTTACCAGGAGGTCCTCACCGATCCCTCGTTCACGGGGCAGATCGTGACGATGACCTCCCCGCACATCGGCAACACCGGCATGAATGCGCAAGACCCGGAGAGTGTCAGCGGCCGGCCGCAGGCCGCCGGTTTCGTCATTCGCGATCTGAGCAGCGTGGTCTCCAACTGGCGCTCGGAGCAGGAGCTCGAGGCGTACTTTGCGCGACAAGGGTTGACGGGCATCAGTGAGGTCGATACGCGCAAGCTCACGCGCCATTTGCGCGACAAGGGTTCGCAAAACGGCGCGCTCGGCAGCCAGCCGACCGAGAACCTGCTGGAGCTCGCGCGCAGCGCACCGAACATGGAGGGGCTGGATCTGGTCTCACGCGTCACGCCGGAAGCGCCCTACGAATTCAGCGAGTCTCGCGCGGAGTGGGCCGTTTCCATGCTCGATCCGCGAGAAGCGGGCCGCAGCCCGGGCGCTGATCGCTTCCACGTCGTGGCGGTGGACTATGGCGCCAAACGAAATATTTTCCGCTGCCTGGTCGATTCCGGTTTTCGCGTGAGCGTGGTACCCGCGCGTACGACTGCGGCCGAGATCTTGGCTCGGAACCCGGACGGCATCTTCCTTTCGAGCGGCCCCGGAGATCCTGCGGCCCTGCCCTACGCGGTCTCGACCGTCTCGGGTCTTCTCGGCAAAAAGCCGATCTTCGGTATTTGTCTCGGCCACCAACTGCTCGCACGCGCGCTCGGCGCCCACACGTCCAAGCTCAAGTTCGGACATCGCGGGCTCAATCAGCCGGTCAAGGACCTGACAACCGGCCGCGTCGAGATCACCACCCAAAACCACGGCTTCGTCGTCGACATCGCTTCGCTGAAGGGCGTCGCGCGTTCCACGCACGTGCATCTCAACGATGGCACGAGCGAAGGCCTCGAAGCGCCGGATCTGAAGGCGTTCAGCGTACAGTACCATCCGGAGGCCGCCGCCGGGCCACACGACGCGCTCTACTTGTTCGATCGCTTCCGCCGCCTGATGGAGCGATGAGCTCCACCGGGCGCACGATCCATTTCGTCAGCCTCGGTTGCCCGAAGAACCGAGTCGACAGCGAGGTCATGCTCGGGCTTGCCGAGCGCGCCGGCTATGAGCACGTCGATGAACCGGAGCGTGCGCAGGTGATCGTCGTCAATACCTGCGGCTTCATCGACGCCGCCAAGAAGGAGTCGATTGACACGATCCTCGAGCTCTCGCAGCACAAGGCCAGCGGCAGCTGTGAAAAGTTGGTGGTGTCAGGCTGCCTGAGTCAGCGCTACCCGGAAGAGCTCGCGACCGACATGCCCGAGGTCGATCACTTCCTCGGCTCGAGCGACATGCTCAAGCTCGAGCACGTGCTCGGCGGCGGCGCGCCGCGCATCCTGGTGGGCAACCCCGCCGACTGGGTGGTTACGGCCAGCGATCCCAGGCGCGTCTCCACGCGCGGCCGGAGCGCGTACGTCAAGCTCGCCGAGGGGTGCAATCGCAGCTGCTCGTTTTGTGTGATCCCACAGCTGCGAGGCAAGCAACGTTCGCGCACAGCCTTCGACCTCGTGCGCGAGGTCGAAGGCTTGGTCGAGGCTGGAGTCCTGGAGGTGAACCTCGTATCGCAAGATACGATCGCCTACGGACGCGATCTCGCGAGCGGCACGAGTCTAGCGGAAGTCGTGCGTCGTATCGCGGACGTGCCCGGCTTGCGCTGGCTCCGGCTGTTCTACCTCTATCCGGAAAAGCTCGATCCGGCGCTGGTTGAGCTGCTTCGGGACCATGAGCGAGTCGTGCCCTATGTGGACATGCCGCTGCAACACGCAGCGGACGGGATGCTCCGACGTATGAAGCGCGGCCACGGCGGCGCGCGCTTACGCGAGGTGGTGCTGCGCCTGCGCGAACAAATCCCGGGCCTATTCTGGCGTACGGCCTTCATCGTGGGGCACCCCGGCGAGAGTGAGAGCGAATTCGAAGAACTCTGTGAGTTCGTTCGCTTCGCCGAGTTCGATCGCGTGGGCGTCTTTCAGTACTCCGACGAGGCGAGCGCGCATGCCTACAGTTTGCCGGACAAGGTGCCAGCCAAGGTCTCGGCTCAGCGCGCGAAAAAGCTGATGAGCATTCAACGCCAGATCAGCCGCAAAAAAAACCGCGCGCTCGTCGGCGAAGAGCTCGACGTGCTGGTCGAGGGCCCGAGCGAGGAAAGCGAGCTCGTGATGGTCGGGCGACATGCGGGGCAAGCGCCCGAGATCGACGGTTGCGTTTTCCTGTCGGACGGCCTCGCGCGACCCGGCGAATTCCGTCGCGTGCGCATCACGCAAGCGTCCGACTACGATCTCGTCGGGCAGCTGCTCGACCCCGATGGAGACAGCGATCCCTTGCCGACTCCGCCGGCGCAACGCTTGAGCTTCCGGGCCAGCGACGGCCGGCGCGTGCTGCGCGTGAGCCGCTGAGCTTTCTTACTTTATGAAGAAGTCGATCACCGGGCTCGTCTCGACTCCATTTTGGTACCAGAGCGTGATGTCGTCATTCGTCGCAGCGACGATCGTGAAGCGGTACTGACCGGTTTCCGTATTTTGACCGGCGATCTGATTGGTCGTGTTGTTGAGCGCGAATACCTGGCTGTGCGGCTCTACCGCGCCCGACAGTTCCACCATTCCGTTCCCCTGATCGACAACTTCCGGCTGACTCGGCGGCGGCAGCGGTAGCGTTGGGGACAAGCAGCCTACCAGCGTCAGCGCTAGACCGACGAGCCACGAACGCCGGGCGCGGGTCGACATGCTCCTCATCGTAGCACGCAGCGTGCCACACTAAAGTCACATGGTTTCCATGAGTTCCAAGGCATACCCATCAACTGGGTTGTCAGAGGCGTCAAAAGAGTTGCCGGCGTGGCTCGCCGAAAAATGGCCGGAGCAAACTCCAGGTGTTAACGAAAACTGACGTCGTGAAGCAGAGTTCAGGCCCGCCGAGTGCTGCATGGAGACCCGCCAATGGCCGGTGAGGCGCTGGCCCCCGCCGCTCTGGCTGCGCCTGGCGGGGGACTGCCACCGGGCCCAAAGCGACTGTCCCCCTTTCGACTCGAGCCGGCTCGACTCAAGCGCGGCCTGCGGCCGCTCCCGTTACTCCTGCTGGTCACCTGGCTGATCCAACGCACCGACGGCGCGGCCGAAGTCGCGCGCGTAGAAACGGACCTGAATCGAGCGGTGGCACTCGCGCTTGCCGAACGCGGCTTGCGCGCCGAGCCGAGCGACGTGCATTTCGTCAGTGACGAGCACACGTTGGCTCGCTCGCCCGTGATTCGTCCGCGCGCCCTGGTGCGCGCCGAACGCGGCAGCGACCCGGCCGACATCTATCTGGTCGAGACTCGCGTCTCGCCGGAAGGGCATCTGATCGAGCTCACCAATGTCTACGATGTCTCCGACACGTCCGCTGCAGACGAACGCGATCTGATCGTGCGCGGCGATCGCGCGGCGTGGATGATCGGGCAAGACAACGAGATCAGCAGCGTACAATACGCCGATCTCCGCGGAGAACCTCCGCCCGTCGGGAAGGCGTGGAACGCGCTGTCGCGCGCCCAAAACGCACTCACCAACCTGCAGAACACGGGCCAGATATCGGGCATTGGCCGGCGCAACTTCAAGTTCGATCCGCCCGCGTACAAGGTGGTGCTCGGCTTTTCCGACGCTGCCTTGTTGATCGACGCGGACGGACACCGCGCGCGCGTAGAAACCGACCCGCCCAGACCGCTGAGCGCGGACCCGCACGTGATCGAGCAGACGCCGACCAAAGCGCGCCCCGGCAATCTCGTGACGTGGGCGGTCGATCGCATGCGCAGCGCACCCTGGTTCGGCGACGACCGCATGCAATGGTTGAAGGCCGTCGCATTCGACGGCGTCGATCACTTTCAACGCTTGATGGGCAAGGTCACCGGTGACGACGGCTCCGACGCAGTGAAAGCCGAACTGGGTGGCATGACGCCCACGGCCACCACGACGCCGACCGATCCCGAAACGGGTTGGCCCCCGGCCCCGATGGAGCCTCTGCTCGACCCTGCACTGCCCGGCGAGGGCAAGTGGGGCTCGCTCGAAAAGGATCCGTTCGTGGGCAAGAACGAGGGGCTGCCCTGCCCGTTCGTGTTCTCGTTCATTCGCAGCGATCGCGCCCGCATTTACTCGCAGATTTTCGTGACGCTCTGGGATCCTCGGCAAGTCGAACTACACGCGATGAGCGGCACCGTCGAGCCTCGCAGCGCGACCGGCGAAACAGGCTCGGGGCTCGTCCCACGCAAGCCGGAAGTGATGGGGCGCTACGTGGCCGCATTCAACGGCGGATTTCAGGCCGTTCACGGTGAGTTCGGCATGATGGCGGACAAGGTCCTGTACCTGCCGCCAAAGCCCTACGCCGCAACCGTCGCGGAGCTCAGCGACGGCTCGACTGCGTTCGGGACTTGGCCCGAGCAAGAGCAAGTGCCAAACGACATCGTTTCGTTTCGGCAGAACATGACCGCGCTCGTTCAGGACGAAGCGATCAACCCATACAAGCGTCACTGGTGGGGCGGCGTGCCGCCCGGCTGGACCGAGGAGGCACGGACCGTGCGCAGCGGTCTGTGCATGACCAAAGAAGGCTTCATTGGCTACTTCTACGGCTCGAGCATCGACCCTGATGTGCTCGCGCTCGCCATGCAACGCGCGCGCTGCACGTACGGTATTCATTTGGACATGAACCCGGGCCACACCGGACTCGAGTTCTATCGTGCTGCCAAGGTCGGCAGTCTGCCGGAGCTCAACCGGCCGCTCGATGACGTATGGGAAGCTCGCGGTCCGTTGCCCGGCATGAATGATTGGGAGTTCATGGGACGCCGCATGATTCGGCTGATGGCGCTCATGAACTTTCCTCGCTATGTCAACGCGGAGTCTCGAGATTTTTTCTATTTGACGTTGCGGCCGCTCTTGCCGGGAGCAGCCGTAGCGCGCGCTCCCGACGCGCAGCCAGACGAAGGCAAGTGGCGCGTGCAGGGCTTGCCTCAGCAGGGCTTTCCGTACGCGGTAGCTACGACGACGCTCCGCGCTAACCCGGCGACGCCGGACGCACACGTGACGATAGCGCGCTTCGATCCCAAGTTCTTGCGCGTCGCACAGCCGGGTGAGAGCAGCGCGAAGGGAGTGATGGAGATCCGCGCGTCCCTCGCCGAAGGCATCGGCAACGCGGGGCTCTATCTCGAAGGCGGTCGCTTCGTGATTGCCGACAGCGCGCCAGCGTCGTCGGCGCACGTCACGCGCGGCTTCACGGATCGAGAGCCTGCGTGGGAGGGAGCGACGTCCGCGCTCGGCGTCGATCAGGACGGAATGCTGCTCTACGCCGCTCCGAACGCAGGCGCGCACGTGCCCGCCGAGCAGCTGCGAACGCTACTCATCGGGCTCGGCTGTGAGCGAACGCTCTTTTTCTTGCGGCCGCTCGGCATGGCGCTCGGGGACGTGTGGAGCGGCAGCGATGCGCTCGATGCAAGGCCCGGCAGCAGCGTTTGGCTGGTCCGTTCGGAGGGGCCACGTGCGCAACGGCTCTTCCCGGACACGCCGGTCGTGCTTCCCTCGCGCTGGGCGCCTCTCCAACAAAAGCGCGTCCGCTATCGATGACGCTTTCGACGCACAGCGGCAAAACCCCGGTAAATTGCTGGTCTGAGGGCGGAAATTTCAGTAATACTTCTCGCCAACCCGGCCAAGGAGCGGTATCTTCACGCGGTCGATCCCGGAGCGAGATTGCGGCAATTCTCAACCGTGTGTGTAGCGGGCAGAAGAGCACCGCGGAACGCTTTTTCGGATCGCGTAATTTTTAGACAACGGTGAGCAGGACCACCGGCGGGACAGCAAGCTAGAAAGCAATGGCGATGAGCGACAAGGGTTCTGATCTCGATGTTTTCGACGGGCTAGCAGCTAAGAAATCACGACCGAGCGGACCCGCGCCGGCGCCCGGCTCCCGCGCTCCCGCCCCTCCGCCGTCGTCGGCTACACGACAAAAAACCTTGCTTGGCCTCGCAGCTCCCGTCCCAGGGGCGCGACCGGGCGGTCCCCCACCCCCACCCGGGTCACGTGCGAGCGTACCGCCACCGGCGCCGCCGTCCCCCAGTCTGCGTCAGACCGCCCTCGGCTTTCCCCCGCCACCCAGTCCAATGGGCAGCAGCAGTATGCCGCCGCCCCTGCCTGGAGCGGCGGCCGCACCGCCTCCACCGCCACCGCCCATGTCGGCGCCTGGCAATGGGCCGCCTCCACCGCCACCGCCCATGTCGGCGCCTGGCAATGGGCCGCCTCCGCCGCCACCCCCGCTCGGATTCGCGCCGCCACCGCCAC
>DASXKQ010000055.1:0-1883 GCA_036496745.1 Polyangiaceae bacterium | reverse complement strand
GCGACACGGCGGGGAGCGCGACGGCGCACGCGGCCAGACGCAAAAATTCGCGACGAGGACGGTTCATGGCGATTCCTCCCTGAGCTCTACCCGATCACTCGGCCTTGATGCCGGCCGCCTTGATGATGGGCCACCACTTCTCGATCTCGGCCTTGTGGAAGGCGTAAAGCGCTTCCGGCGTCTGCTCGTCGCGCGGGAATATCTCCTGGCCGATGTCGGTGAGCCGCTTGCGCACCGTCGCATCGGCGAGCGCGGCGACCACCGCGGCGTTGAGCTTGTTCACGATCTCCTGTGGCGTGCCTGTGGGCACCCACAAGCCGTGCCAGAACGAAATAACGATGCCCGGCACGCCGAGCTCATCGCTGGTCGGGATGTCCGGTGCCGCGAACCAGCGGGTTTTGGCCAACACCGCGTAGGTCTTGATCTGGTGGCTGAGCACGTAGGGGAGCGCGCCCGTTCCCTCGTTGAACATCAGGTCGACGTGGCCGGCGACCTCGTCCTGGACGGCGGGGCCGCCGCCTCGATAGGGCACGAATTGGAAGTGGGTGTCGGTCGCGCGTTGGAAATAGACGCCACTCACATGCGCCGCGCTGCCGACGCCGACAGTTGCGGCCGTTGCCGTGTTGGGGTTCGCCTTGAGCCAGGCGATCAGCTCCTTGAGGTCGTTGGGGGGAAAATCTTTGCGGGCGGTGATGAGGATCGGGCTGTTGGTCAACAACGCTACCGCGGCAAAATCCTTGAGCACGTCGTATTGCACCGGGTAGACCGCGCTCGCGCCGACGTGGCTCAACCAATTACCGATACTGATCGTATAGCCGTCCGGCGCCGCGCGTGCGGCGCGGCCGACGCCGATGCTGCCGCCGGCGCCGGTGACGTTCTCGACCACCACGGGCTGGCCGAGTGCGACGGTGAGGTGATCGGCCAGGATCCGCGCAATCGGGTCGGCGACCCCGCCGGGCGGCACCGGCACGATGATGGTGAGGGGGCGCGACGGATAGAGCTGCGCCCACGTCGTGCGCGCGAACGCCGACAGCGCGGCAGCGCCCACGGCCAGACGCAAGACGACGCGGCGAGCAAGTTTCATCGTGGTCCCTCGCGCAAACGCCGGCGACGATTGAGCCTTGGTCCGCTCCTCGAGCGTCGGCTCGATTTTTCCATAGGTCAAGAGCGACTGCGAAGCAGCCGCGAGCGTCGCATGAACGTTAAGGCCCGGCGGGCGCCAGCCAGTCCTCGTGCAGGTCCACCGAGAGAGTATCCCGGCTGACGCCGCCAAACACTTCGCGAACCGGAAACAACACGCTGCACAGCGGCGGGTACACGCCGCGATGATCGAGCGGATTGTCGATGCTGCCGTGCAGGGCGGTGACGATGCCGCTCTTGCCCCGTACATACGCGGGCGTGCGCGGATTGCCAGCCGGGTTCGCGCGCTTCACCTGCACGCGGTCGCCGACATGGAAGCGGTGCGTGGCCTCGGGGACGCTCATGCTCGCCTCAGCGCTCGTTGCGAGCGACGCTCGCCGGGGGCACCGCCTCCGCGGTCCCCACGAGCGCGTCGATGGTCACCAGGCTCGCCAGCTCTTCCTCGCTCCAGCCGTCGGTGCCCGCCGGACGGCGCGGCAGCACCATCCAGCGCACGTCACTGGTGCTGTCATGCACGCGCACCTCGACACTCTCGGGCAGCCGCAGGTCGAAGCGATGCGCCAGCGTGCCGCGCGGGTCACGCACGACGCTCTCCTTGAAGCTGTCGTCGCGGTACCACCACGGCGGATCGCCCAACAGGTCGTGCGGGTAGCATGAGCAGAGCGTGCACACCACGACGTTGTGCAGCGTCGCCGTGTTCTCGGCGACGCCGAGCTTGCCGAGCCGGCCGGGCGGAATGTTTA
>DASXKQ010000054.1:0-12826 GCA_036496745.1 Polyangiaceae bacterium | reverse complement strand
CCCGCGCGCGCGGCAAGCTCGACGTACGCCACGTCCTGCTCGAGAACCCGACCGACTTCACGGGCATCTATCGCATCGTGGATCCGGTGCTGCAGGAGCTGACCTCGCGCTTCTCCGGCGCTCCCTCGTCGCTTCAGCTCGTGCTGCACCTGAGCCCGGGCACGCCAGCCATGTCCACGATGTGGATGCTGCTCGGAAAAACCCGCTACCAGGCTGAGCTCATCCAATCCTCCCGCGAAAAGGGAGTCGTGACCGCAGCGGTGCCGTTCGACATCGTCGCCGAGTTCATCGAGATGGTGCCCCGCTTGACTGCACGGCCCGACGCCGCGCTCGAGGCGCGCAGCGGCGGCACCCAGCGCGACGCAGCCAAGTTCGGGGACATCGTCTACGACTGCCGCATCATGCGCGACCTGGTCGAGAGAGCCCGCAAAGTCGCGGCACGCCGTGTAGCGGTGCTGATCGAAGGCGAGACCGGAACCGGCAAGGAGCTGTTCGCGCGAGCCATTCACGAGGCGAGCCCGCGCGCGAAAGGACCATTCAAGGCACTAAATTGCGGTGCTCTGTCGCCAAATCTGATCGAAGCCGAGCTGTTTGGACACAAGAAGGGCGCGTTCACTGGAGCCACGGAAGACCGCAAAGGGCTCTTCCGCTCCGCGGAGGGAGGCACGCTCTTTCTCGACGAGATCGGCGAGCTGCCGCTCGAAGCACAGGTGAAGCTCCTCCGCGCTGTGCAAGAGCGCGAGGTTGTTCCCGTGGGGGAGTCACGTGCTGTGCCGGTCGACGTACGGCTGATCGCCGCCACGCATCGCAATCTGGCTGTCGAGGTGCAGGCGGGTAAATTCCGCGAGGACTTGTTTTATCGCCTGGCCGTTGCGGTGTTGCACCTCCCTCCCCTGCGCGATCGTCCCGGCGATCTCGGACCGCTGATCGAAGCGTTGCTCGATCGCGCCAACGACGCCGCGCTGCGAGACGAGCCTGCGTACACGCCCAAGCGGCTTTCGCGAGCCGCCAAGACGCTCTTGATGGCCCAGCGCTGGCCCGGCAACGTGCGCGAGCTCGAGCACACGCTGATGCGCACGACGGTCTGGGCGGACCAGCCGATCATCTCGGAATCGGACGTGCGCGAGGCGCTCTTCCAGGGCGCGTTGCCATCGACAGGCATTGGCATCGCGGACGACCTGCCGGACGACTTTGACCTCGACGCCGCGTTGGCCGAGGCCAGCCGCCAGTACATTCGACGCGCCCTTCGGCAAACCCACGGCAAAGTGGATCCGGCACGCAAGCTGCTCGGGCTCAACAGCCACCAGGTACTGGACAAGCGCATGAAAAAGCTCGGCATCGAGTCTCCGACCTGAAAATCCCCCAGCCCTTGCGAGCCCGTTCCACCGGGGCCCGAGCCGTGGTTCGCTTCATACCCTCTATTTCGAGAACCCAGGACCATGCTGACCGGCGAGATTCGAAACCAAGTAGACAAGATCTGGGACGCCTTTTGGTCGGGCGGGATCTCGAACCCGATCGAGGTCATCGAGCAGATCACGTACTTGCTCTTCCTGCGCCGCTTGGATGAGTTGCACACGCGCGAGGAGAACAAGGCCACGCGATTCAATCAACCCATGGAGAAGCGCATCTTCCCCAAGGGCAAGGACAAGATCGGGGACGGCTTGCCGTATGAGCAGCTGCGCTGGTCCAAGTTCAACACCGAGGGCGCGCCGGCCGAGCTGTACAAGATCGTGAGCGAGCACGCGTTCCCGTTTCTGCGCGGCCTGGGTGGCGAAGAGTCCACCTACAGCAAGCACATGGCGGACGCGCGCTTCACCATTCCGTCGCCGGGCTTGCTGGTGAAGGTGGTGGACCTGCTCGACAAGGTCCCGATGGAGGACCGCGACACCAAGGGCGACGTGTACGAATACATGCTGAGCAAGATCGCCAGCGCCGGCCAAAATGGCCAGTTTCGCACGCCGCGCCACATCATTCGCCTGATGGTCGAGCTCACCGCGCCCGACCCCAAAGACGTGATCTGCGACCCGGCCTGCGGCAGTGCCGGCTTCCTCGTGGCCGCGGGCGAATACCTGCGCGAGCATCACCCCGAGGTATTACGCGACTCCAAGCTCAAAAAGCATTTCCACCAAGCCGCGTTCCACGGCTTCGACTTCGACAACACCATGCTGCGCATCGGCAGCATGAACATGCTCCTCCACGGCGTCGAAAACCCCGACATCCGCTACCGCGACTCGCTCGCGCAAGACCACGCGGAAGACATCGAGAGCTACACGCTCGTGCTCGCCAACCCGCCGTTCGCCGGCTCCCTCGATCACGAAACGGTCGCCAAGGATCTGCAGGGAATCGTCAAAACCAAAAAGACCGAGCTGCTCTTCCTCGCGCTCTTCCTGCGCTTGCTGAAAGCCGGCGGCCGCGCCGCTGTGATCGTCCCCGACGGCGTGCTGTTCGGCTCCAGCAAAGCCCACAAAGACCTACGCCGCGTGCTGGTCGAAGAGCAAAAGCTCGACGCCGTGATCTCGCTGCCCGGCGGCGTTTTCAAGCCCTACGCGGGCGTGTCCACCGCAATTCTGCTCTTCACCAAGACGATGTCGGGCGGCACCGATCAGGTCTGGTTCTACGACTGCAAGGCCGATGGCTGGTCACTCGACGACAAGCGCACGCCGCTACTCGACGAAAGCAAGCTCGGCGTCACGCCTACGGCCAAGCTGAGCAAGGACGAGCACGAGAAGAACAACCTGCCGGATATTTTGACGCGCTGGCACGAGCGTGACGGCAAAGAGCGGAAGCGCGCGCGGACGGCGCAGAGCTTTTGTGTCCCGAAGAAGGACATTGCGGCGCAGGGGTACGACCTCAGCTTGAATCGGTACAAAGAGGTGGTGCACGAGGAGGTGGTGCATCGGACGCCGCAGGAAATTTTGGGGGAGTTAGCGAGGATTGAGATGGAGATTGAAGGGGAGATGAGAGAATTGGGGAGGATGCTGACGTGAGCGCCCCGGAATTCCGCCGACTAAGTGAAGTCGCTCGGCTCCAGGCCGGTGTTGGATTTCCGCTCGACCTCCAAGGGAGAACGACTGGGGACTACCCGTTAGCGAAGGTGCGCGACATCTCGCGTGGTGGTCGATCGGGGCTCGCGTTACTCCAGAGTGCGGACCACTTCATCGATGAGCCGGATCTCGGTCGGCTCCGCACCAAACCAATTCCGAAAGGCAGCGTTCTTTTCGCCAAGATTGGCGAGGCTATCCGACAGAATCATCGCGTGATTGCTGGGTGTGATCTTCTTGTCGATAACAACGCTATGGCGGCAATTCCGTTGGCCGGGACTGTCTCGGAGTACCTTTATCACTACCTGCGCACTGTAGACTTCTATCGCCTCGCATCGGCGACAACAGTTCCCGCACTCAAGAAGAGCGACCTCGAGCGACTTCCCGTTCCGTGGCGTTCGGTCTCAGAGCAACGGCGGATTGCGGACGTGTTGGACCGGGCGGAGGCGTTGCGGGCCAAGCGCCGCGCCACTCTCGCCCAACTCGACACCCTCACCCAATCCATCTTCCTCGACCTCTTCGGCGATCCAATTGCGAACCCGCACCGATTCCCGGTGCGACCATTAATCACGCTCATAGACCCCTCACGCCCGATAAGCTACGGAATCCTGATGCCAGGCCCTGACCAGGCGACAGGTGTGAAGTATGTGAGAGTCGTTGATATGAAGGAGGGCGGAGTAGATTTCTCAGGGGTCCGCAGGACAACGGAAGCGATTTCAAACGCATTCCGACGTTCGCTTCTAAAAGCCGGGGATCTTCTTATGTCTATTCGCGGACACGTGGGCCGGTTTGCGGTTGTTCCCCCTGAATTGGACGGTGCCAATATTACGCAAGATACTGCCCGACTCGCCATCGCGGGCGCATCCGTGGTGTTTGTTCGCGAATGCCTGCGAAGTGTTGGGTTTCAACGCTGGATGACGAAGCACACGAAGGGCGTGGCAGTGCAGGGGATCAATCTCGGGGACGTCAAGCAGATGCCGATCATCATGCCACCGCACGACGCGCAAGAAGCATTCGCGGCAAAAGCAGCGAGCGTTGCGAACCTTAGGAACAGCCAGCGCGCCTCTCTCGCCGAGCTCGACGCCCTCTTCGCGTCCCTCCAACACCGCGCCTTCCGCGGCGAGCTCTAACTACATGTCGACCTTCGCCCCGCGCTTCACGATCAGCAACCGCATCGCGGCGGGGTTGACGGCGATTGAGCGGGCGCGGGGGTTTCTGGAGGCGGCGACGCTGTCGGACGAGTGGGTGCGGCGGATGAGTCAGCGGGCGTTGCTCGTGGAGGCGCACGCTACGACGCACATCGAGGGTACGGAGCTGACGTTGGAGCAGGCCGAGCAGCTTTGGGCGGGGCAGAGCGTGCCGCAGGCGCGCGCGGACGACGTGCGGGAGCTCTTGAACTATCGCGCTGCTTTTGAGCTAGTTTCTGAATACTTGGGCAGCGGCCAGCCCATCACCGAAGCGTTAGTTCGAGAGATTCATGCGCGCCTGGTGGCGGGCGTGCGCGGCGAGGCCGGACAACCCGGGCAATATCGGACGATTCAGAACTACGTGGGGAACTCGCGGACGCGAGCCGTGGTGTACATGCCGCCGCCTCCGGCGGAAGTGCCGGCGTTGATGCAGGAGCTCGTGGGCTGGCTGGGCGCTGAGGCCGCGGTGCATCCCGTGCTCGTCGCGGGCATCGCGCAGTTTCAGCTCGTGCACATTCATCCGTTCGTGGACGGCAATGGCCGCACGTCGCGCTTGCTCTCCACGCTGTGCTTGTATCGCAGCGGCTACGATTTCAAGCGCTTGTTCACGCTCAGCGAGTACTACGATCGCGACCGCACACAGTTTTATCGCGCGATTCAGGGCGTGCGTGAGCAGGACATGGATCTCACGAGCTGGCTCGAGTTCTTCGTGGATGGGCTCGGCACGCAGCTCGCCGAGGTGAAGGCACGCGGTGAGCTCGTCATCCGGCGGGATGTACTGGTGAACACACATCACCTGAATCCGCGTCAGGCGCTGGCGGTCGAACAACTTTTGCAGGTCGGTCAGATCGACATCCGGGCGTTCGAGGCGCTGTGCCCAGACGTCGCACGTCGAACGCTGCAGCGCGACCTCGCGGCGCTCGAAAGCAAGGGTCTGCTCGCCAGTGAGGGCGAGACCAACAACTTGCTCTACAAGCTGCGGGGGAGCTCATGACCAGCTCGCGCCAAAACTTGCGACAAACTTGCGACATAACTTGCGACACCCGGAGTATTCTTCTTAGAAATCAGCGAGTTATGAAGGGGCTTGAGAGGCGCTGATGCTCGACCAATTCGTGTTCTTGAAAGCGGAGTGGCCCGAGGTGCACCAGGCAGCGGCACAGGCGGCGGCAGCGGCGCATTCCGATCCGCGGACGGCGTGCTTTCACGCGCGGCGCGCGCTCGAGCTCGCCGTGCACTGGGCGTTCCGGTTCGATGCCTCGCTGCGCATGCCGTACGACAACAGCCTGAGCGCGTTGATTCACGATCCGGGTTTTCGCGCGCAGGCCGGGCACGGCATTTTTCAGAAGGCGCGGCTGATCAAGGATTGGGGCAACAACGCGGTCCACAATCGCCCGGTCAAGCCCTACGACGCGCTCAGCGCGGTCCGTGAGCTATTTCATGTCGGCTATTGGTTTGCGCGCACTTACGCGCGTGGCGCTCGACCGACACCGGCGCTGAGCTTCGACGTCAACGCGCTGCCCAAGACGAGCCCACTGCCGGCGCAGACGGTCGAGCAGCTGCAAAAGCTCGAGTCCGAGAATCGCGCCAAGGACGAAAAGCTCCGTACCTCAGAAGCCGCCAACGCCGCGCTCGACGAAGAGAACAAGCGCCTGCGTGCCGAGCTGGCCGAAGCCAAGAAGGCGCGCGCCACCGAGCCTGACAGCCACGACTATTCGGAAGCCGAAACGCGCGACCACTACATCGACCTGCTCTTGAAAGAGGCCGGTTGGGCCCTCGAGCAGCCGCGCGACCGCGAATTCGAGGTCACCGGCATGCCTAATGCCGAAAAAAAGGGCTTCGTCGACTACGTGCTGTGGGGCGACGACGGCAAGCCGCTCGCGTTGGTTGAAGCCAAGCGCACCAAGAAATCCGCCGAGCTCGGTCAGCAGCAAGCCAAGCTCTATGCGGATTGCCTGGAGCAACGCTACGGGCAGCGGCCCGTCATCTTCTACAGCAACGGCTACGAGCACTGGCTGTGGGACGACGTCAGCTACCCGCCGCGGCCCGTGCAGGGGTTTTACAAGAAGAGCGAGCTCAGCCTGCTGATGCAGCGGCGCACGATCAAGAAATCGCTGGCAGCGGCCACCATCAACGCCGACATCGTCGACCGCTACTATCAGACGCGCGCTATCCGCCGTATCGGGGAGGCCTTCGAGCGCGACAAGGATCGCAAAGCGCTGGTCGTCATGGCCACCGGCTCCGGGAAGACGCGCACCGTGATCGCGCTCTGCGATCTGCTCATGCGCTGCAATTGGGTCAAACGCGTGCTGTTCTTAGCCGATCGCGTCGCGCTCGTGAACCAGGCGGCTCAAGCCTTCAAGCAAGAGCTTCCCGACGCCGCGCCGGTGAACCTAGTGACCGACAAGGAGACCGAAGGCCGCATCTACATGTCGACCTACCCGACGATGATGGGCCTGATCGACGCCACGGAAGACGGCGCGCGACGCTTCGGCACTGGGCACTTCGATCTAATTGTGATCGACGAGGCGCATCGCTCCGTGTACCAGAAGTACGGGGCCATTTTTGGCTATTTTGACGCGCTTCTGGTGGGCCTGACCGCGACGCCGAAGCAAGAGGTACATAGCAATACCTATCGCTTGTTCGAGCTCGAAACCGGCGTGCCCACGGACGCCTACGACTTGACCGACGCGATCAAGGACGGCTTCTTGGTGCCGCCGATCGCCGTCTCTGTACCGCTCAAGTTTCAGCGCGAAGGCATCACTTACGATGACCTGACTGAGGATGAGCAAGAGCAGTGGGACGAGGCGGAATGGGACGAAGGCGGCGCGACGCCAGCGCGCGTCGAAGCGCCCGCCGTCAACAAATGGCTGTTCAACACCGACACAGTGGACAAGGTGCTCGAGCACCTAATGACCCGCGGCCAAAAAGTTGCCGGTGGCGATCGACTCGGCAAATCCATCGTCTTCGCCAAGAACCAGACCCACGCCGAGTTCATCGCCGAGCGCTTCAACGCCAACTATCCACATTACAAGGGCACGTTCGCGCGCGTGGTTCACTGCGATTTGCCATACGTGCAGAGCGTGATCGACAGCTTCTCGGACGCAGCCAAAGAGCCGCATATCGCTATCTCGGTCGACATGCTCGACACGGGGATCGACGTGCCCGAGGTCGTGAACCTGGTGTTCTTCAAGCTCGTGCGCTCGAAGACCAAGTTCTGGCAAATGCTCGGCCGCGGCACGCGCCTCAAGCCCGAGCTGTTCGGTCCCGGCAAAAACAAAGAGTTCTTCTATATCTTCGACTATTGCCAAAATCTCGAGTTCTTCAGGGAAAACCCGCAGGTCTCCGAGGGCTCGCTCAGCGATTCGTTAGGCAAACGCCTGTTCAAGACGCGCCTCGAGCTCGTGGGCGAGCTCGACGCCAATACGTTGCGCGTCGCCGACGGCGGCGCCCTGCGAAGTGCTTTGGTCGGCCTGCTGCACGCCGAAGTAGCGGCGATGAACCTCAACAATTTCGTGGTCCGCCCGAAACGAAGGCTGGTCGAGCAGTATGCGGAGCGAGCCGCCTGGGAGAAGCTCGACGCCGCCGCGCGCGGCGCGCTGGCAACGGAAGTGGCCGGACTCCCGAGCGAGCTCGAGGCCGAAGACCAGGAAGCCAAGCGTTTTGACCTCTTGCTGCTACGCCTTCAGATCGGCTTGATTCAAGCCGATGCCGAGTTTGCGCGCCTGCGTGACCAAGTGAAAGGCATCGCCTGCGTGCTCGAAGAAAAGGCAAGCATCCCGGTCGTGAAGGAGCACCTCGAGCTCATCCTTCAGGTCCAGAGCGACGAATGGTGGGAAGGCGTCACGCTGCCGATGCTGGAGAGCGTCCGCAAAAAGCTACGCTCCCTGGTCAAGCTCATCGACAAGCAAAAACGCAAACCGATCTACACCGACTTCGAAGACCAACTCGGCACGGAAGGCACGATTGAGCTCCCCGGCTTCACCGTTCCCGACCAATTTGAGCGTTTTTTAGCCAAAGCCCGCGCTTTCCTCAAGGAGCACCAAGACCACGTCGCCATCCACAAGCTGCGCATGAACAAGCCGCTCACGCCGTCCGATTTGACCGAACTCGAGCGCATGCTGATCGCCAGTGGCGTTGGCGACGAAGCCGTGGTGCACAAGGCCAAGGCGGAGAGCGCCGGCCTCGGCCTGTTCGTCCGCTCCTTGATCGGTCTCGATCGCGAAGCCGCCAAGAAGGCGTTTGGTGCCTTTCTCGACGCGACGACCTTCAGCGCGTCACAGATCGAATTCGTGAACCTGATCGTGAATCAGCTCACGGAGCAGGGCGTCATGTCGGCGAAGTTGCTCTACGAGTCGCCGTTCACGGACATCGCGCCTACGGGTCCGGATGGTTTGTTTGGCCCGACGCTGATCGAACAACTAATGGCGGCGATCGACGGGGTGCAGGCGGCGGCGCTCGGGCAGTGAGAAAATGGCCGCCCAGCCAAACGTTCGCGCCGCCCTCGCTGTCGACACCCCGCTCGAGCAGCACCACGACCCCCTGCGTGAAAAATCCCTTGGCCATTTCGTCGCAACGCTCGCGCAGCTAGCCCCCAAATGACAAGCGAGCCCGCTGGTGCGGACATGTCCGCGCTCGCTTGGGACGTCCGAAGGACGTCCGCCGCGCCAGCACGGTTACCCACGAGTTCGTAGTTGCTCGTCGTTCAGGGCGCGCCCACTCATTCGATAGCTGCGCGCGGGCAGGCGTAAGTCTTGCAGAAGGCCGGGGCTCACGAGAGAAAGGTCGGTCATGAAGAATATCGGTTGGGTCGCACTGTTTGCGATCGGAGGCTGTGTCAACACCGCAGAGCAGAATGCCAAACTACAGGCTCAAGTGGACGACGCGGCGCCCGGCATCGTGATGAAGCAAGCGGCGTTCGAGCTCAATTGCGACGCCTCCAAGCTCACGATGCAAAAGGTGGGACAAGCCCAATATGGAGTCTCGGGTTGTGATCGCCGCGCGACCTTCGCCGTGATGTGTCGCTTCAACGGCGACCAGGTTGACAAAGAGTCGTGCACCGCGTTGAAGGCGAGCGAAACTCAGCACAACTGAGCTGCGGATGACGCCAGAAATCGCGCGCCCTCGATCGCCGGCTTGTGGCGACGCGGCGGCAAAGCTCAGAACCGCACGGGCACCGGAGTCGTGACGTTCATGATGCTTCCTTCCGAGCCGTCGCCCAGCTCCCCGCTGCTGTCGAAGCCCCAGCACATGGCGCGCCCGTCGGCGAGGAGCGCGCAGGAGAAGTTGTCGCCCGCGCTCACGCTCACCGCGTTGGTGATGCCGAAGGCGGCGGCCGACGCGCTCGGGTTCAGCAGCTGCGTGGTCGCCGCGCCGGCGCCGAGCTGACCGAGGCCGCCGTCACCCCAGCACTCGACGGTTCCGTTCGAGAGCACCGCGCAGGTGTGCTGGATCATGCCCGCGACGATGCCGACCGCGCCGGTCAAGGCGTGACCGGGCGCGTCGATCACCGTAGTCACCGGCTCGATCTGGTTCGTGGGGTTCGAGCCGTCGCCGATGTCGCCCGCTCGATTCTGACCCCAGCAAACCACGTTGCCGGTTGCGCGCACCGCGCACACGTGATGGCCGGTGTTGGAGCCGCTCAACGCGACGGCATCCGTGATGCCCGGAACGTTGGTCGGCGTCGGTTGGGACAGGGAGCTCTGCGGCGCCTCGCCGAACTGGCCGGAATCGTCGTTGCCCCAGCATTGGACGTGGCCGTTGGAAATCAGGGCGCAGGCCCACGTGCCGCCCACCGTGATCCCGATGGCTCCGCTCAGGCCGTTCACCGTGGCCGGCGTCGGCGCCTGGAACGACACGGTCCAGCACGACGCGCCCCCGCTCGCGAGTAACGCGCAGACCTGCCCGCCGCCGATGGAGATCGCGACGGCACCGCTCACCCCGGCCACGGGCACCGCGACGTTGCTGTTGGCTCCGGCGTTAGCGAAGCTCCCCCAGCAGTCGACGGTTCCGTCGGTGAGCACGGCGCAGCTCAGGGTCTGACCGGCGGCGATTGCTTTGACTCCCTGCAGCGGGAAGAAGTTCGAGTCGACGACCTGAACGGGGGCTGACTTCTGGGGCGGGGGATTGATGCCACTGCCGAGGTCGCCCGGGCCGTCATCGCCCCAGCAGGAAGCAGTGCCATCGGTCATCACGGCGCACGCGTGGTCGCTGCCTCCGGCGATCGCGGCGTAAGCCCTGGGTCGATCGGGACCGAGGTTGACGAAATGGAGCGCGTCGCCGAGCTCGCCCGCATTGTCGCCGCGGTTGTTGGTGTCGCCCTGGCCGAGCTGGCCGAGGTTGTTTTGCCCCCAACACTTCACTTGTTGATCGTCGAGCAGCGCGCAAGTGAACTCGCTCTGGCCTCCCACGAGCGCGATTGCCGTCCGCCCCAAACCGAGGTTGAGAGTCGGCAGGGCGCTCATCTCGCCTGCGTTGTCGCCGCGATTGTTGGTATCGCCGAGGCCGAGCTGGCCGAAGTTGTTTTGTCCCCAGCACTTGACCAGATTGTTGTCGAGTAGCGCGCAGGTATGGTTGCCGGCGGCCGCGATCGACTTGGCGGTGCGCCCGGTGCCGAGATTGACCACGGGCAGGCTGTCGCCCATTTCATTGGCGTTGTCGCCGCGGTTGTTGATGTCGCCGAGGCCGAGTTGGCCGGAGTTGTTCTGGCCCCAGCACTTGACCTGGTTCGTGTCCAGGATGGCGCAGGAGTGCAACGCGCCCGTCGTGATCGCCTTCGCGGTGCGACCGGTACCCAGATTGACCGTGGGCAGACTGTTGCCCATCTCGTTGGCGTTGTCGCCGCGCGCGCTGGTGTTGCCGAGCCCGAGCTGGCCGGAGCCGTTGGCGCCCCAACACTTGACCGTGTTGTTGTCGAGAATCACGCAAACGTGGCTCCAGCCCGAGGCGATCGTGCGAGGGCCGGTGCTCACCTTCACCGAGCGGCCTGTACCGAGGGAGACCGTCGGTAAGGAGTCGCCCATTTCATTCGGGTTGTCGCCGCGGCTATTGGTGTCGCCGAGCCCGAGCTGACCGGAATTGTTGAATCCCCAACACTTCACCTGATTGGTGTCGAGGAGGGCGCAGGTCGAGTACAGACCCTCGACGATGGTGCCGACGGTGCGGTTCGTGCCGACGTTGACGAAGGGCAGGTTGTCGCCCATTTCCCCGGGGGAGTCGCCGCGAGCGTTGGTGTCGCCGAGCCCGAGCTGCCCGAATACGTTGTAGCCCCAGCACTTGGCCTGCGCGAGAACGAACGGGAAGCTCGAGACCACAGCGCAGCTGTGAAAGCCGCCGCTGTACACCGCGTTGAGCGCGTACGGCAGATCATTCTGATCGCTTCCGAGATCGACCTGCGCAAGCGCGGGACCCATCTGCCCGCCTGCCTTGCCGCGCGGCAGCGTGTCGCCCTGACCGAGGTTGCCGAGTGTGTTGTCGCCCCAACACTTGAGGTTGCTCTGCGGCAATGACGAAGCCGACGAGTTGTCGAACAGCGCAACGCAGGCGCCGTTGAAGCCCACCGCGACCTGCAACGCCGCGCGGCTGCCGAGGTTGACGGCGGGAAGCTGATCACCGAGGTCGGTCGGAGCCGCACCGCGGTTCGTCGTGTCGCCGTCTCCGAGCTGCCCAGACCCATTGTTGCCCCAACACTTCACCCAGCCGACTCCGACCGACGCGCACGCGCTGTGGTTACTGCCCATCGATATCGAAAAAGCACTCAGGTTCGTGCCGATCCCGACGAGCGCCCCGGTCATCGGGTTGTCGCTGCTGCCGCGGGTGGCCGTGTCGCCGACGCCGAGCTCTCCGAAGTTATTGGCGCCCCAGCACTCGATCTGCTCGTTGTCGAGTAGCGCGCATGCGCTGAAGCCGCCGGCGGTGATCGCCTGAGCCGAGCGGCCCGAGGGCAACACGACTTGCCGAAGATTGTCCCCCATGTCCGTGGAGAGCCTGCCGACGTTGAGCCCCGAAGTGAGGTTGGCGCCGAGCGCTCCCTCGGAGTTCGAGCCCCAACATTTGATCTGGTTGTTGTCGAGCAACGCGCAGGTGTGGCTGACGCCGGCGTCAATGGCCTTGGCGGTCCGACCCGTGCCGAGATTGACCGCGAGCAGGGCGTCGCCGAGCTCATTCTGGCCGTCGCCCACGTCGGTGCCATGGATGTTGCCGCCACCGTTGATGCCGAGCCCCAGGCTGCCGTCTTCGTTGTCGCCCCAACATTTGACCGCGTTGTTGTCGAGCAGCGCGCAGACGTGCCAGGAGCCGATGGTCACCGCCTTCGCCGTCCGTCCGGTCCCTAGATTGATCGGAGTGAGGGCGGCTATGTCGCCCGGCGTCGTGCCGACGCTGGTCACGCCGCCGTTCGCCGGGTTGTTTCCCACGGCTAGACCGAGCGCGCCGTACTGATTGCTGCCCCAGCATTTCAGTTGGTTGGTGTCGAGGATGGCGCAGGTTTTGTCGCTGCCGGCGGCGATGAACTTGGCGGTGCGGCCGGTGCCGAGATTCACCGGCTGCAGATTCAGCATGTCGTTCGGCGACGCGCCGATCGTGCCGGCTTGACCGATCGGG
>DASXKQ010000053.1:0-20520 GCA_036496745.1 Polyangiaceae bacterium | reverse complement strand
GCTCGGCAGGCTCGGTGCGTGCGAGGAGCTGGACGACCCGTGACCCGGGCTCGGGGACGGTGCCGGGTGGGAGCCGGTCGGGGCCGGGGTCGAACCGCCGGAACCCGAGCCCTGGTGGCCCGTGCCGCTCGTGCCGCTCGTGCCGCTCGTGCCGCTGACGCCAGCGCCGCTACCGCCGCCGTTGCCAGCGGTAGCGCCGGTACCGCTAGCGCCGCTCGCACCGGCGCTGCCACTACCTGAGGCGCCGCTCGCGGCGCCGGTTCCTGAGCTTCCAGCGCCGCCGCTCGTTCCGCCCATTCCCGGGCTGCCACTGGTGCCACCCGCACCGCTGGTTACGGGGCTTCCAGCAGCGCCGCTTGTGCCACTCACTCCGCTTCCGCCAGTCGCACCGCTTCCGCCCACGCCTGCCGCTCCGGCCGTGCTTGAGCCAGAGCCTGCCGTTCCGGCGACTCCGACCCCAGCGCTCGAGCCGGAAGCGCCGGTCACTCCGGCCGCGCTATTGGCGACTCCGCCTGAACCCGACTCGTTGTCGGGTGATGAGCTCGCGTTTCCGCAAGCACTGACGCTCAGGGCCACAATAGCTACCAACGAAAGTGCCTGCACTCGCATGTCGAAATACTCGGTCGCGTCGCTACGTGCTCGTTCGGTGAGCGGGAGCATGACAATTCCCAGTGCGCGCGGGGTTGATCACGGTTGCTCGCGCAGGCCGTAATGCTTCAGAAGTAGGCGCCTCCAAATGTCAAATTGCGTCAGGGTCGGGCTGCGCAGACTTTCACGGGCTCGCAGTGCTGATCGCGTTCGGCTGGCGTCATTGAGAGCGCAGTCTGATCAGTTCTGCGAATGTTGGGAATGTGTACGCATAAACGCGCGTGTCGCGCGTGGTTTTTTTAAGACATCCTTCATGGGCTATCGCTTTGCGATCGCGCGGCATCGCTGGATGACATGACCTCGCCAAGCGGGCTCAGCTTGGCTCCAAGCCTCGGTCTCGAGGTCGTGTCGTGCGGTCTTTTCATCAGCAGCGGTCGCGGCATGCATCCGGATCGCGTTCTCGACAACTACGAGCTGATCGTGGTTCGCAAGGGGACTCTGTCGATCTTCGAAGAGGAGACGCGCTTCGACGTGCCCGCCGGGCACGCTCTGCTGCTGCACGCGGGCCGCAGGCATCGTGGCGCTGTACCGTTCCCGAGCGACCTGCGCTTCTATTGGATTCACTTCGTGATAAAGCCGCACGTCGTGCAAGGCGGCCTACTCGGCATTCCGAAATTCACGCGAGTACGACGTCCCGAGTGCGTCGCGGAGCTATTTCATCGCTACTTGGACGATCAAGAGGCGCGCCGGCTCGATCCCCTGTATTCCGCACTCTTGCTGACGCAGGTCGTGTGCGAACTCGGTCGCGAGCAAGCGCATGCCGGCAACCCGCGCAGCGCCGCATTGGTGGGTCGCGCCGAGGCGTACGTCACGGGCCACCTGACGGAGAAGCTCTCGACGACGCGCATCGCCCGCGCGCTACATGTCAATCCAGACTACCTGAACCGCGCATTTCGCCAAGTGCACCGAATGACGATGACCGAGTATCTACATCGTCGGCGGCTGGGCGATGCGGCGACTATGCTGCGCGAAACAACGCTGTCTATCGCCGAGATCGCCGGCGCGTGCGGTTGCCCGTCCGTCGGCCATTTCCGACGCCTGTTCCTGCGTTTTCGCGGCATAAGCCCGGCCGCGTATCGTCAGCTCATGGCGCGCGCGTACGTGAACGCCATGTAGGCTCCATGTGAGCGCCGCGTGGAGAGCGTCGAAGCTCTTCGACGAAGACGGATTGCTGCAGCTGCATTGCGCGCGCGAGAACGGGAGTTTGCTCGCCGATCGGAAACCGATCGCTCATGTTCAGACTCGTTGCCTTGGCGAACACGACCACGTTCGTCAGAGTGCGCAGCGAGCCGCTGAGACAAAGGGCGTTCGATCCACCCCGATCGAGTCCGGCACGACCGCGAGGACCATGTTGCGCAAACCACTAGCTCTCCTGCGATTTTTCAGTACCCTGCCAGGCCGCTCGCCCTGGGTTTGGTTGTCGGCGGCTGGCGGCGTCTTACTGACGACTCCCGCGATCGCTACGACCACCTTGACGGTGGACTTGTCCACTACGATTCGGCCGGTTACCCACGTCGGCAACGGATCTTTGTATGGCGTGACGGAGACCCTGCCGGCAGACGTGAACGGGCTGATCGCGCCGCTGCATCCGAATATGTTCACGAACCCTGCGGTGTCCGGCCACCAGCAACCCTGGGGCGACGCGATCGTCGTCGCGGGCCGCGTGGAGGCGATCGGCGCCAAAGTGACCATCCGTTTGGCGGATTGGTTTCCCGGTTGGTACTCGTTCACGAACATGACCGACTGGCTGAGCAAGGTCGATCAGACGGTCGCGCGCAAGAAGGCGGCCGGGCTCAGCAATGTGTACGCCTACGAGATCTGGAACGAGCCCAATGGCACCTGGGCGGGCAGCGACCCCAACGCGGTCGGCTCGAAGCCGCTTTCGTTCAATCAAATGTGGCTGCAGACGTATCAGCATCTTCGCCAAGTCGATCCGGGCGTCAAGATCACTGGTCCTTCCCTGGCGGGCTACAACTCATCCTTCATGCAGAGCTTTCTCTCGTTCTGCAAGACCAACAATTGTCTGCCCGATATCGCTGGTTGGCACGAAGGCACGGGCATCTCGAACGACGTGCAGAACTATCGCAACATCGAGAAACAGCTCGGCATCGGTCCATTGCCGATCACGATGAACGAGTACAGTGGCTACGGGCAGATCAACGACGAAGGGCGTCCGGGCGCTTCCGCGCCGCTCATCGCTCAGCTCGAACGCTCCGGTGTCGAAACGGCGTGCATCACTTACTGGGACGTGCCACACCCCGGGCGCCTCGGCAGCCTCTTGGCCACCAATACGGATCGCAACGGCGGTTGGTTCTTTTACAAATGGTACGGCGAGATGACGGGCAACATGGTTTCGACCACGTCATCGCTGTCCGTGAACGGCACGAACTTGGACGGCGTCGCTAGCCTCGACCAGACGGCGGGCAGCGCATCCGTGATCTTGGGCGGCATCAACGACGGAACCGTCCAGCTCGTCGTGAAGGGCTTTCATGCAGCGCCCACGTTCGGTTCGAAGGTGCACGCGGTCGTCGAGCACAGCCCGTTCACCGATCGCTCCACCATCGTCAGCGCGACCGATACGCGCTCGACTCAGGACCTCACGATCACGAATGATCAGATTAGCGTGCTGATTAGCAATACGAACGCCAATGACGGCTATCACCTGAGTCTGACGCTCGTCGGCGGCAGCGCGGGAGCGGGTGGCGCGGGCGGCACCGGGGGTGGTGCTGGTGCCGGCGCAGGTAACGCGGGCGCGAGCGGTAGCAGCGGAGTTGCTGGCAGCGTTGGCGCGAGCGGCGCGGGCAGTGGGGGCACCAGCGGTGGTGCCGGCGCGGCGGGCGGCGGCATGGCGGGCAGCGCCGGCACGAGTGGCGCGGCAGGGGCGGCCGGCAGTCTCGTCGCAGGCACGGGGGGAAGCGTCGCTGCTGGCGGAAGCTCCGGCACGGTAGCCAGTGGAGGTGCAGGCAATGGCGCCGCTGGCAACGGTGTCGCTGGGAGCGCGAACGGAGGCGGGCCCGCCATGACGGGTGATGATTCGCCCGTCGCGAGCGCCCAGAACAATGCCTCATGCTCGTGTTCGATGCCTGGTAACACACCGGCTTCGGACGCGAGCGCCGTGGCCGGCGTGCTCTTACTCGGCGTGTCGCTCGGCCGACGCAGGGGGCGAATCAGTGCGCGAGCAGTCGATCGGTGACGCAAAAATTTCTCCGGGACTCCCGGCGAACTTGCAAATGTGTTCCGTCCAAATTCCTTTTTGTGGACTCGAACAATCGACAAATCGGACCGTGATCAATTGATCTCTTGGCGGGAATTGGGAAGGTTAGCAGGCTCGCGTCAGAGCCGCGACGAGCCGGAGGTGTCGCGTGTCGTATGTTCGTTCGAACAGCAGCTTCGTCCTTGCGTCCGCGAGTGCGCTGGCGATGCTCGCTGCGTGCGCGTCAGCGGGCAACGGATCCGGAGGCGCATCGAGTGATGGCCAGTCTGGCGGCGCCGGGTCCGCGGGTGCGACCGGCGCGGCCGGCCAGGCAGGGACGACGGGCACTGCAGGCCAAGCAGGGAGCACGGGTGCCGGAGGCGGCTCGTCCGGTGCGGCGGGCAGCGGCGGATCGGCAGGCGCCGCGGGCAATGCGATGGGTGGAGCGGGTCAAGCTGGTGCAGGCAGCGCGGGTATGAGCGGCTCGAGTGGCGCAGGCATGAGCGGCTCGAGCGGCGCAGGCATGAGCGGCGCGGGAGGCGGCACGGCTGGCTCTGGCGGGCTGGGAGCGAGCGGGGCGGCGGGCGCGGGTGGCGGCTCTTCCGGGATGTCCTCCGGCTGCGGAAAGCAGCCCGCGATCGCGAGCAATCAGTACAACAACGGCACGCACATCGCGATCACCGCCGCGAACATGCAGCGTGAGTACATCCTCAACGTACCGACCAACTACGATAGCACCCACCCGTACAAGCTCATTGTCGCCTACCACGAGCTCAACGGTAACGACGACGAGATGTATAGGAACAAGTACTATCACCTGCTCCCGCTCTCCGACAACAGCGCGATCTTCGTCGCTCCGAACGGACAGCAGAACGGCGCGAACTGCATGCAAGCGAGCGGCTGCGGCTGGCCCAATCCGAACAACTCGGATCTCGCGTTCGCGGACGCGCTCGTTGCGCAAATCGAACAGAGCTTCTGTGTCGATACAAATCGCATTTTCGCCACGGGCTGGAGCTACGGAGCCAGCATGTCGTACAAGACCGCTTGCGAACGGCCGCTCGGCGCGGCGAACGGCTTCGTGCGCGCCGTCGCCGTCTATTCGGCCGCTCAGCTGAGCGGGACCTGCACACCCTCGAAGCCGGTGGCCTACTACGCTTCACACGGCACGCAGGATTCCGTGCTCTGCTACGACAGCACGAAAGGCGCTGGCTGCCAGGTGGGTGACGGCGTTACGGTATTTCAGAACTTCGCGACGGTGAACGGCTGCAGCTGGATGACGCCCACGAAGGTCACGAGCGGCAGTCATGTCTGCACGAGCATGATGGGCTGCATGACTGGCTACCCGGCCGAGTTCTGCTCGTTCAACGGCCCGCACACTCCAGATCCCACCGATCCTGGTACGCCGACGAGCTGGGAATACCAGAACGCCTGGAACTTCCTCAACCAGTTCTGAGCTCAGTTGCTCGTCACCTTGAGCATCACGACGCCGTGACTCGGAACGGATGAGGCGGTGTACGAGCCGCTGAAGCTTCCGAGGTCGGTGTGGCTCCAGAGATCGCGCACCTGCGCGGCGCCGGTCGGGATGGCGAGCGCGCTCCATTGCACGGTGATCGACGCCGTACCGGAGTCGTTGCGATTGAGCAGCACCACCGCGCGCGTGTTCGTGCCCGAGAGCGTCTTCGACCACACCTGCAGGTTGGTACCCGGCGAGGCCACGAGCTGCCCTTGCTTCCCGAGCGGATCCTGATCGACCGCGACCACGTCACCGTTGGTGAGCGTAGCCTTGGTCGCGGCGCTCATGCTGCGCAGATCGTTGCCCGCGATCAGCGGCGCGGCCAGCATGGCCCACATGCTGAAGTGCGCGCGCCCTTCGGTGTCGTTCAGGCCGTTGCCGACTTCCATCATGTCCGGATCGTTCCAGTGACCGGGCGCGGCGTATGAATAGAGATTCGCGTCCTGATCGATCAAGCCAGTCACCGAGCCCCAGCTGCCGTTGATGTCAAAGCCGATGCGCCACATGTTGGCGGTCATCGGCAGATTGATCGAGCAGGAGTTCGGAGGACAACCGGTTCCGTCGCCCGGGTTGATGCTGTAAAAGATCGGACGTCCGGCGGTCTTCAGCGCGTCGCGCATCGTGGCAAAGCCGCTGAGTGGCCCCTGGCATTTGTCGTACTTGAGGTAATCGATACCCCAGGACGCAAAGGTCTGCGCGTCGGTCGTCTCGTGGCCCAGGCTGCCGACCGCGACCGTCTTGCTGATTCCACCGTAGATCCCGACGCAGGTGTTGTTATTCGGCGTCTCGTAGATGCCGAGCTTCAGCCCCTTACCGTGCACGTAGTCGGCGAGCGCGGGGATGCCCGACGGAAACTTGGTCGCGTTCCAGCGCAGCTTGCCGCTCGCGTCGCGCCCGTCCATCCAGCAATCATCGAGGTTCACGTACTGGTAGCCGACCGCCTGCATGCCGCTCGACACGAAGATATCGGCGATCCCCTTGATCAGTGACTCGTCCATGTTGCATTGGAAGGTGTTCCAGGAGTTCCAGCCCATGGGTGGAGTGGCGGCGAGCATGCCGCTCATTCCACCGCCACCCGCGGTGCCGCTCGAGCCCGCGCTGCCGCTCGTGCCCATGCCTCCCACGCCCGAGGCGCCTGCTGCTCCGCCCGCACCCGCCGAGCCAGCTACTCCGGCCGAACCAGCCAAGCCAGCTGCTCCGCCCGAACCGCTCGTGCCACTTGCTCCTGCGTCTCCCGCGCTGCCGCTGCTGGCGCCCATTCCTGCCGTCCCCGAGCTTCCCGCCGTATTCGCGGTGCCGCTGTCGCCGCCAGCGCCGCCAGTTGCGCCGCCGCTCGAACCGGACGCACCGCCATTGGCGCTACCACCGTTCGCGCCGCTGTTCCCCGCGCTGCCACCCGAACCCGCAGTGCCAACATTGCCCGCGCTGCCGGCGGCCGCCGCGTCGCCGACACTCGACGCTGAAGCGCTACTGCCGTTTGGCGCGCATGCTGACGACAGAACGACGAGCACGAGGCTCGCTTCGTGCAAACTTGTATAGCTGAACCGCTTCACCATTTGCTCCTGCCGTTTGCGGTAGTTGGGTCGACTCTATCGCCAATATCGAGAATTGAGGATGGGGTCACTCGACGTCGAGCTCCAGCACCTCTTGGCGCACGCGTCGTCGGTATGCGCCTGGAGCCATACCGAGCTCGCGTTGGAACGCCAGATTCAGGAGGGTCGCATTCGTGAAACCGCTGTGCCGCGCGACCTCCCGCAGATCGCCGTCCGTGGTTTCCAGAAAGCGGCGAGCCACGTCCACCCGTGAGCGGCGGACCTCGTCTTGAATCGTGCGATCGAGGCTCCGACGGAAACGCCGCTCGAGCCGCTGCCGTCCGCTACCCACGGCGTTCGCGATCATGTCCAAGTTCACGCGCTGCGTGACGTGCTCACGGATGAAACGTACAGCGTTCGCAACCAGCTCGTCCTGGATCGCGAGTACATCGGAAGAACGGCGCCGCAACACCGCGAGCGGCGAGACAACGCCCCTGCTGCTTTTCTGCGGCCTCCGTTCAATCATGCCATGAACCACTTTCGCAGTGGTTTCGCCAAGCTCTCGCCACGGCACGAGCACGCTCGAGAGCGGCGGAACTACCAGCTCGCACTGCAGCGTGTCGTTGTCGACGCCGACGATGGCAACGTCTTCGGGGATGCGAATACCCGCGGCCCTTGCGCATAGCGCGACGCCCTTGCCCCAAAAATCCGTGCACGCAAAAACGCCGCACGGCTTGGGCAACCCGCGTAGCCACGCGAGAACGGGGGCGTAGTCATCTTCTCGATTGGCCCTGGGCCCCTCGAACCTACAGCCCGGAGCGACCCGCACTCCCGCGCTGCTCACTCGCGCCAAGAACGCCGCTTCCCGCTCGAGGGCGAAGTCGTACTCCCACCGGCGAAATACGGCCATGTTGCGCAGACCGGTCGCTAGCAAGTGGTCGGCCGCAAGGCGTGCGATCGCTTGTTCGTCGACGCACACCGACGCGATTCCGTCAGCGGTTCGATCGGCCGCCGCAGAGACGACCATCGAACGATCGCCCAGAGCACGGAGATCTTGACCCGGCCCGATCACGATCGCCGCCGGGGTCCAGGCCTGAATCAACCAACTGACGTCGTCGCTCGGATGATGTTGCAAGAGCGTCCAACCGAGCTCGCGAGCCGCCGTGATCAGACCGCGCACAATGCCGCGGGACCAGGCCGCGTTGGTATTGAGCAGAACCAGCACGCGCGGCGAGCTGGCAGAGCCGAGCGGTAACCGCCCGTGGTCACCATCGCTCACCAGCGGAGCGTGCTCCCCCGGCTCGTCCAAGACGGAGGTCCCGTTCACGGGGAACGAACCCTCGCTCACGGACATTCTCCCAGGTCTGGTCTTGGCCGTTGCCAGCCGGGAGCTCCGCTTCTCAAAAAGGGCATCGACCTATCATTCCCGGACGCCTATCCTCGCGATCACATTTTTGACCCGATCCACGCCTCGGGCGCCGACGGCGCGGAAAGTGATTCAAAAAGATATCTGAGCGAGTCAGGATTGATAGTCGGAACACCCTTCTTCGCTTGCTTGCGTGACTCCCTTCGCGTGAGCCGCAAGGAGATCCGATGGCCCGTCGCAAGCGCGTGACCTCGTTGACGCACGCGACTGCTACGCTTTGCTGCGTGAAACTCGATCTGCCTCGGGAGCGCGAGTTCGACGCCGGCGTCTGGTACTCGACCCGCGCATCCACCTGGTACCCGACTCACTATCACGACGAGCTCGAAGTGAAGCTCGTGCTCTGGGGCAGCACGGTCTACCGTATTGGTGCAGAAACCATCGCACTGAAAGCGGGGTCCTTGCTCTGGTTTGCTCCAGGGCGAGAGCACGCGCTGCTCACGGTGTCTGGGGATCTCGCGATGTGGGTGACTTCGTTTCGAGCTCGGACTGCTCGCGCCGCGGAAAAAGCGTGCGGCACGCGGCTCCTGGATGATCGGCGAGGCTGGGGTATTTGTAGTCTTCCGCTCGCGCGCGTTGCAGAGCTGTCGACATTGCACGCAGAGCTCGCACCCTGTAACGATCCACCTTTGGCCAATGCTCTCGCTGAGCGGCTGCTCACGCGCACCATCACGAGCTCTGTCGAGTATGGCCCGCGAGCAGTGCCGGCTACCACAGATCGCGGTCGAGATGCGGCGTTGCACTCGGCGGTCGCGCGCGCTCGCGAGCTCTTGAGCACCCCTCACGCCGACTTATCGCTCGAATATCTGGCTCGCCGCTGCGGGCTGGACAGTTTTCGGCTCTCGCGCGTGTTCAAGCAGCAGATGGGGCTGTCGATCGTGCAATTTCGCAACCACTTTCGCGTGCAAGAATTCATTGCTCGCTTTGGTCGCGGTGGTGGCCGCAACATGCTCGAGGTGGCGCTCGACGCGGGCTTTGGCAGCTACCCCCAGTTCCACCGAGCATTTCATCAAGTCGCTGGCTATGCGCCATCCGAACACCTGCGGCGTGTTCGCGCCGGGATCGTGTTCCCCTCGCAGCAAGCACTGGATGCTCGGCGCTGGCCACACAGTCCCTGAGCTAATGCGTGAGCTTGGCCGAGCGGCGTCGCCGTCCGAGAGCAGCCAGCGCGAGGAGTGAGAGTAGCGCTGGAGCGACCGACGATTGTGGCGTGGACGGCAGGCGACAGGCGCAACTGCCCGTGCTTTTTGCAGGCGCTGTTTCGTCGCTGGGCGCTTGGCTCCCGCCAGATCCGCCACTTACCGGGCTACCGGCCGCGTTCGTGCCACTCGCTCCGCTCGTGCCTCCGGCGCCCGTGCCGCCTACTCCGCCGTTCGTGCCGCTCGCTCCGCCCACTCCACCGTCGTTTGTGCCGCTCGTGCCTCCGGCGCCCGTGCCGGCGCTTTCCCCACCTGCGGCCGCACCGCTGGAGCCGCTGCTCGATCCTCCGGAGCCGCTGCTCGATCCTCCGGAGCCGCTCGTGCCGGCGCCCGCCGTTCCTGCCGTGGGCATGCCGCCCGTACCAGCCGCGCCCGAGCTACCGCCGCTACCGTCTGCGGGCGGAACGCCCGTGAAGCCCGTCGCAGTGTCGCTCGTCAGTGAGAGGATCGAGATGCCGTTCACGAAATTCACGTTCGCCGGAGAGTGAGTCGAATTGTTCTTGGGCGACGCCCAATTTCCCGTCGCCCAGCCGCTCGGTAGTCCCCCGCCGTCAAACTCTTCTCGCCACGCAACCGAGAAACTACCGTTCGTGTAAGTGGAATACTGCACCCAGCTGACGTACTGATAGACGGGCAGGATCGCCGGGCTGAAGTTGCCGCCGAAGGTTGCATCGCCGGGCCACACGTTGAAGTGGATCTGCATGCCAGCGCTGGCATTTTGCGCGAACGCCGTCGCAGTCGCGCCCGTGTCGCGCCGCACTTCGCTGCCGTCGATTTGCCAAGAGATATACGTGGGTGCCCACTCGAAGCCGTACGTGTGGTACGCGCCGCACAAGTCACCCGCGACCGTGTTCACTTGCGGATGTCCGACGTTGGGCGCGCCGAAAATTGCGTTCGTCTGCATGTGACAATCCGCGCCGAGCTTCTCGAAGTCGAGCTCGTTCCAGTAGGCGCCGCTCGCTTCAGAGCCCGACTTCCACAGGAAGAACGAGCTGACCACTCCGTCGCCCGGTGCGAAGCGAATCCGCGCCTCGAAACGGCCATAGTACTCAGCGGAGTTCTGATAGAGCTCGGCGCTCGAGACCGCGCGCGCCGGGAGGGCCAGGGTCAAGAGCGCCGGCACGATCCGCGCCGCCAGGCCGAGCTGCTTCACGCTCGCTCCTCGCGCAATGATTCAATCGCCATGTGCTCGAACGTATGCGCGAGCAGGCGCTGCGATCTTCTCGCTTTTTGTCTTTCTGCCGATCGTGACGACTCGGCCGTCAATGAGCAGGCAGCTTTCCAAACCTAGAAGGAAGGAGTGGGGACGGCTATCGTCTTGATGTCCGCGTACGCCGGCTCGATTCCGGCCATTGCATTGACTGATTGGGGATTGGCGGCGGGGGTGTCCGTGATCGTGTTCGTTCCCGTCTTATTTTGCGCGACGTTGTTCGGCGCATTGACCATCGCGTTGTGCGAAATGGTGTATCCGGACGTCTGTTCGTCCAGGTAGATGCCCTGGCTTCCGTAGTCAGCCCACTGACTGGTCTGGTAGTCGTGTAGATAGTTGTACTGCATCTCCGAATTCGGTTGCTGATTGGAGAGCGTATAAATGCCGGCGCCATCCGCCAAGATCTGCACCGCGTGATGCACGTTGTTGTAGTTGATCTTGTTGCTCGCCATGGCGTTGACGCTGCTGGTCCAGCCGTAGCCGACCGAGATGGCCGTGTAGTTCGTGTAGCCCACCTCGTTGTGCTCGAGATCGAGCTGCTTCGGATAACCGGCGGCGATGCCGCAGCCGCCCTGAAACTCCGTGGTGACGTTGTGGACGTAGTTGTCCTTGATCGTGTCGTTCGTGCAGATCTCGTCCTTGTCGCTGGGGTTGTAGGGCGTGTGGTACTCGGTGTTTTCGTCCTGCACAAACTTCCCAATCGAGATGCCGTTGCCGGCGATCTCCGCGACCACGTTGCCGATGATCATATCGTCGTGCGTCCCGGACACGAAATCGAGCCCCGTAGCGCCCATCTGCGTGAAGGTATTGCGCTCGAAATGAATGTGGTTGGCGTTCGTCACGCTGACGCCGCCCGACATGCGACCGATCGTCTGCTTGTTGTCGCTGGTGGCGGTCAGGTTGTATTGGCCCGCCTGTGCCTCACAAAAGCCGAACTGGCTCGGTCGCAGGTAGGTCGAATGCGCGAAAGTGATACCCTGAAACCAGACGTAGCTTGCCTGGCTCGCGGTGCTGGCTCCCGTGACGCTCATCACCGTCTCGACCATCGGAGCGACCACGGTCGCCTGGCTCATGTCCTCGCCCGAACGCGGCTTGTAGTAGAGCACGTTCGCGCTCTCGTCGAGGTACCACTCGCCCGCTTGGTCCAAGAACTCGCGCGCGTTCTCGAAGTAGTACACGTGCTTCGTGAACCCGCCGAACTGCCCGCCGAGGTGCGGGTACGGCCGGACGAACACGATCGTGCTTTCGGGGCTCTGCACCTTGATGTAGGCCGTCCCACTGGACGTGCTGATCGACGCGATGCGCAGGGTAGTGTCGCCCCAGCCGATCATCACGTGCATTTCCACTTTGGAGAGGTTCTGCCAGTTCCCAACTTCGGACGCGGCGACCTGAATGTTCTGCGCAGTGTTGTCGGCTCCGGTAAGCCGATTGAAGCTCAGCGCGCCATTAGTTCCCAGATTCGGACTCCGGGCGCGGATGGCCTTCACGCCGTTCACGTAGAGCTGGCGGAAACGCGCGCTGACGCCGCTCGCCGCGTAGATGTTGTTGGTCGCGTCCGAGAGCGTCCAGCCGGTGATCGCTTTTCCGCCGGTGACGATCGGCTGCTCGGCTTGATACGAGCTGTACTTGACGTAAAAGCCGTTGCTCCCCGAATCGGCGTTCGAAAACGCGAGCGTGCTGGTCTGCGGGTAGGTGCCGCCGCGCAGATAGACCGTGATGTCGGCGGTCATGCTGCTGTTCATACCGCGTACCAGATCGCGCGCCCGCGCCACGGTCTTCAGCGGTTGCTCGAGGGTTCCGGCGTTCGTATCGTCGCCGTTCGGCGCAACGAACAGGGTGCCGGTCGGGGTTCCGCCACTCGATCCAGCCGCGCCTGAAGTGCCAGCCGCGCCTGAAGTGCCAGCCGCTCCGCCCGTGCCTGCTGCGCCGCTGCCCGCGAAAGAGCCTCCGCTACCGCTCGCGCCGCCGGTGCCCGATGATCCACTCGTCCCGGCACCGCCGCTACCACTCACGCCGCCAGCACCGCCCGGCCGCCCTGCTGTGCCCGCGACCGCTTGACCCGCGGCGCCGCCGCTCGACGTCCCGCCCGTATCGTCTCCAATCGCCGCGCCCTTGCCCTGCCCAGAGCTGCACGCAATCAGCAGGCCGAGCAGTGCCGGGATGCACCACTCAACTCGACGCCGCATTGACGCGCTGCGCTCGCGGACGGCCATGTTCGTTACTGAGCTTTCCTTGCCGAACGCTCGCGCCGGCGCAGCGCAAGGGCTGCGATGAACGACAGCAGCAACACGCCCGGGCTACTGTGTCCGCCGCCACTCCGACAAGCGCAGCCAGCAGCGTTCTTCCCTGAGCTCGTGCCACCTGGCTGCGAGCCACCACTCGCGATGCTCCCGCCCGCGCTGATGACTCCAGCTGAGCCGGCGGCTGCTCCCGCTCCGGCACCACCGGCCGTGCCCGCAACGCCAGTGCCGGCCGATCCGCTCGAGCCGAACGTACCACTCGCGCCGCCGAGGCCCACAGCTCCGCTCGTGCCACTAGCTCCGCTGATGCCAGCGGAGCCGCTCGAGCTTCCAGCCGCTCCCGAGCCGGCGCCACTCGTACCTCCGGTGGTGCCACCGCTCGACCCGGCAGTGCCCGAGGCTCCGCTCGACCCAGAAGCTCCGCTCGAACCCGAGGCTCCTGCGGCTCCGCTGGCACCCGCGGCTCCGCCAGAGCTCACGCCACCGTCGATGTCGTTACTGCCGGGACCGCTGAACTTCCACCAGTTGAAGTTGAAGAGATTGCCGCTCCCGCCAGTGAACTTGAGGAACAGATCGTGGATGCCGGTCGCGCCACTTACGGTGCAAGTCTTGGTCGTCCAGGTTTGCGCGCCACCCGTGCCTGCGATCGCGCAAGTCCCGAGCAATGTCCCCGTCTGACTATCGAGGCGGAGCTCGATGTTGCCGCCACTCGTGCTCGATGCCACGCGCGCGTCGAACGACGTGATCCCGCTGCCGAAATCCACGCTCCGCACCTTGATATAGTCGCCGCTGTTGATGGACGTCACGTCCATCCCACCTTCGCTGCACGCTTCCGTTTTCAGCCCGGCAGAGAAGGCAATCGTTTCGGCCTCAGTCTGCACGAACGGATCCAAGTTGGCGACCGGGGCGGCACCACTCGTCGACATCTGGATGGTGGGAATCGTGCCATTCGTGCCGTAGGTGAACTCCTCGACGCAGACCGAGCGCTTGTAGCCGCCACCACCCGGCAACGCGGCATTGTGATAGAAGAAATACGAGTGCCCCTTGTAGTCAATGACGCCGGGGTGATTGGTGAAGCTCGACCCGGCGCCGCTCTCTTTCGCCATGATGTCCCCGCGGTATTGCCAGGGACCGACCGCACCTGAGCTGGTCGTGTAGCTGATCTTCTCGGGCGTACCGTCAGCTGGATACACGATGTAATAGAGCGAGTTGCGTTTGTAGAACCACGGGCCTTCTTCGTACGCCGTTGCGCGATCCGTATTTGAGCGCACGCCAAAGCCTGCGGTGGTCAGGTTCACCGTGGTCGGACTTCCCGGAAAGGAAATCATGTCCGAGTTCAAGAGGACGTACTTGAGGGCGGGATTCCCCCAGTACAAATAAGCTTGTCCGTCGCTGTCGATGAACACCGTCGGGTCGATGTTGCCGCTTCCGGTCGAGATCAGCGCCTTCCCCAGGGGGTCCGTGAAAGGGCCGATGGGACTGTTCGACACGAGCACACCGATTTTCGAGCCGGTCGAGTTGTTGATCGGCGTGTACAGATAGTATTTGCCGTTTCGCGAGATGCCCTGGACGGCCCAGGCGTCGCCTGTTCCCCAGCTGTAGTTCTTGTAGCCCGCCGGCGAGCCAAGGTCCGTCCAGTTCACCATGTCCACGGTGGAGTACACTCTCCAGTCGTTCATGGTGAAAAAGTTGTTCACCGTGACGTCCTCGTCGTGCGACGTGTAGAGATACAGCGTGCCGTCATAGATCACCGGCGCGGGGTCCGCGGTGTAGCTGGTCTGTATGATTGGGTTGTCGGCGAAGGCCCGTGCTGGCGAGAGCACAGTGGCGCAGCCACCCAGTGCTGCGATGATGGCCATGTGCAGTCGCTGCATTCTGTGCTTCCTTCCGGGCGCTGCAGTTCTGTGCCTCGGCGTCGACTCAGCTCACGGTTTGCCGACGAAGGTGGTCACCGACTGTGCTTGGAGCGACGCCGAGAAGCGCGCCCCGTTCACGGTGATGGGCGTTCCAGCTGCGAGCTTGGAGCTCGTAGTCGTTACATAGGGTGTGACGGACGCCGGCCAAGCCGTGCCCCCCACGAAGAAGGAAACGTTCCGCGCGCCGCCACCGTTCACCACGACGATGGCCACAGTCCCGTCCGGCGGATTCGCGAACGCCACGACCAGCGGGTTGGAACCGGACGGCGTGGGGGCGCCGCTGACGTCGACGCGGTAGTAACCCGGGCGGACAAACTTGCTGAAGTTACCGACCGCATAAACCTGCGGGGGCGGACTGTTCACGTTCGGCACGAATTGCTGCGTCCACCAATAGTGCCATGCGTTCGCTCCACCAGTGGCGAACGCTGCATAGATCATGGTCGCGGTGGTGATCGGACCTGTGTCACCGGGCGTACACTCTGTCTCCCAGACATGATGAGTGTTGTTCGTGGGCGGCGTCGGACGTCCGTACGTGCCCGCGCTGGTGCCGCCATAGTCGTGCGTGGCGATCGGACCGACGTAGGAGCTGGCCGATGAATCAGCCACGATGGCGGGGCCGTAGCCATCCCCGCCCCAGAGGTTTCCCCAGTTGTCGGGCTCGGCCGCGAGCACCTTCACGGGCGGGTTGAGCGCGGCGAGCGCCGGCCCCAGCACGTTGATCCAGGCGACCATCTGCGACGCGTTGAAGAGGCACGACTGATAGCTCGCCGTGAAATCAGGCTCGTTCTGCGCCGAGAGGGCGTAGAGGTCCACGCCTCCGTGGCTCTTGTAGAAGGCGGGAAACGCCGCGAGCACTTTGGCCCACGCGGCGTAGCTTTGGGTGTTCAGGTGACCACCGTTGTTGACGTTGTTGTTGTCTTTCATGTTGGCAGGCGGTGACCAGGGCGCCGCCCACACCTTGCACGCACTCCCGTTGAACTTGACGCAGGCTTGACCATCGGCATAGCCCGCAGCGCCCATGATGTTGGGTTGGCCGCTCGTGCCGTCGATGCCGACGCGGAGCAGGGTGAGCCCGATCCCGTTGACCGGATCCCAAAGGAGCGTTTGCATGGCTGTCGAGGATGAGCCTTGCCACACGTCTGCTTCCCCGAAGCCGTCCACGACCTGGTGAGTTTTTCCCGGATCAACCGTGACATCTCCAGCTTGCGCCGTCCCCGGCGGCTTTCCTCCACCGCTGCCACCTGCGCCCGCGCTACCAGCTGCGCCCGCGCTACCAGCTGCGCCTGCGCTACCAGCTGCGCCTGCGCCTGCGTTGCCGCCCGTCGCACCTCCGCTCCCGCTCGTGCCCGCGCTTCCCGCTGCGCTTCCCCCCGAACCTGACGACGCAGCGCTGCCGGCCGCGCCGCCACTCGCGCCGGCAGAACCACTCGCGCCGGCGCTTCCAGCCGTGCCCGCGCCGCCGCCGCTCATGCCCGCCGAGCCACTCGTTGCCGAGCCTCCGGCCCCGCCGGCCGCGCTCCCACCGCTGCCTGCGGTCGATCCAGCGGAACCTGCGAACGTGCCAGCGGCGCCGCTCGAACCTCCCTCGCTTTCTCCGGAGCTCGCCCCGGACGCCGCGCAGCCAGCGGACGCGAGCACACAAAACAGAGCGCAAGCATATGATCGTTGCATCAGGTTTACCTCACGAATCAGTTTCCGGTGGACGCCCAACAAGGCGCAACGAGCCGGTGGTTGCGTATTCCCGCTAGCCCTGTTGGAGATCACACAAGTATCGAGCACCGCTGACACGCTCTCGCGCGTGACACAAAACGATATTGGAGAAGACAAGGTTCGATATACCCGAAGGGATATCATCGTCGAGGCGTCGGCTCGCCGCACGCCGAAAGTCAATTCACGATCTCGGTAGTTCGCTTATTGCGCACTTAGCGAGCGGCGTGCGTCGCGTTGTGGGCTCGGTCGCAAAACCGGTGATCGGATTGCGCACTCGAGGGAATTACAGTGCCGAGCAAGAGTGTCGTCATGCTCCGCCTGACGCCGCAGCAGCAGGCGTCCGCGAGCGAGCGTCTTCACGAGGAAGGACGAGCATGAACGTGGCTTTGAATCAGTATCAGGGCGGTCGCACGGCGCGCGCGCTCGGCCTGGTGGCGCTGCTCGCGAGCCTCGGCTCGAGCGGGGTCGCGGGCGCGCAAACCAAGACGTTCATCGACTTTCTCAAGCCGACGCCGATCACGTGCTCGCCGCTCAGTTCCGCAACCTGGGGAGTCGCGGGAGTGCTGCCGCGTGACACTTGCAACGGCATCGAGAGCGCCAAGGGCGCGGGAGTTCCGCCGGACTACTACTACTGGGACGGCAAGATCATTCGTGCTCAGGACGGCAAGTATCACTTGTTCATGAGCACTTGGCCGGGCTCGGCGGGCTTCAATCCCGGTTGGACGGGGTCGGAGAGCTATCACGCCGTGAGCAGCCAGGGTGTGCTCGGCCCGTACCTGCGGCAAGGCTACGTGTTCAGCAACAACGGCTCACACCATGGGCATAATACCTCCGCCGCCGAGTTGCTCGACGGGACGTACGCTCTGGTCGTGAGCGAGGTCGTGCCGTTCACGATCTATCAGTCGAGCTCGCTCGACGGCCCGTGGACCGCGTGTCCGAATCCCACGGGAGAGCTGATCAAGACGAACGGCGTGAACGCCGGAAGCGATACGCACTGGGACTCGAACGTGAGCCTGGTTGCGCGCCCCGACGGAAAATTCGAGATCGTGCAACGACATGGGCTGATCGCGATCGCGGACACGCTGTGCGGTCCGTACCTGATGCAGAAGCCCACCTGGACGTATCCGTCCGCCAATCGTCCGAGCATCGACAGCATCTATCCGCATCGCACCTCGCAGCCCGATCCAGCGATTACGAATCCGACCTATGCCTGGGAGGAAGACCCGACCATTTGGTATAGCGGCGGGCGTTACCACGTCCTCTATCAATCCTCGACCGATCGCATTGGTTACGAGCTGTCGTCGCCCGACGGCATCCACGAGTGGACCGATGGCGGGCTCGCGTACGACCCGAGGATGTACACCAAGATCTTCGGCTACGAGGGCAGCTCGACCTACACACAATGGTACAAGATGGAGCGTCCCGGCGTTGTCCTCGAGAACGGCCACGTCACGCACGTGACCTGGGCCGTCGCCGACGTCGACAAGGACAATCAGATCCCGGCCGGCTCCAACCACGGCAGCAAGATCATCGTCGTGCCCTTCGACGGGGCCGCATTCGACGGTGACAACGGTGGCGCCGCGGGTGCCTCGGGAACGGGCGGCGGAGGCGGCGCGGGCGCGGCCGGTGCAGGCTCAGGCGCTGGTGGCGCAGAGGCAGGCGCGGGCGGTGCAGGTGCGAGCGGCGCAGGTGCAGGCGGTACGGGTGCGGGTGCGGGCGGCACCGATGCAGGTGCGAGTGGTGCAGATGTTGGTGGTGCGGGAACCGCGGGCAACTCGGGCAGCGCCGCGAGCGGAGCTGGCGGCAGCGCCGCAAGCAGCGGCTCGAGCGGAGTCACGTCGGTCGCTGGCGCGAACGCCGGCGGCGTGGTGAACGGAGGCACGAGCGCGGCGGGAGGTCCTACGGCGGGTGCTGGCGGCTCTGGCGCGAGTGGCACCGATCCAACGCGCACCGCCAACACCGACAGTCCCAAGGGATGTGCTTGCTCAATCATCGGTGGAACGACCTCCGATCATCACTCGCAGATTTTCGTTGCGCTCGGCCTGGTCTTCGCGGCGCGCGTTCGTCGGGTCCGTCGCAGAAAGACGAGAGCAACGACCGATCCTCTAGCTCACAGCTTCAGCTCTTCCGAAAGGTCCCCACAATGAGACGCATGCGCTCGCTCGGCCCCTTGAAATCCATCGCCCATCTCGCTTTGACGCCGTTGTTGTTCGCGGCTTGCGCTAGCGGCGGTGCTGCCGAGAACGGAACCGAGAGCAACGGCGGCACGTCGAGCGCCGGGAGCGCCGGCGCGGGACAGGCAGGCGGCGTATCAGTGACCGGTGGCGATGCGGGCTACACGGCAGGCACGGGTGGCAACAGCGGCGCGCCAGGAGCGGGCTCCGGCGGGGATGCGGGCGGCTCTGGCGGGAAGGCGGGAACCGGAGGCGCGGCGGGCTCGGCCGGTGTTACCAGCGGAGGCGCGTCCGGCTCGGGAGGCACAGCAGCCGTCGGTGGCCTGGCAGGTACCGGCGGTGCTGGGGGAAGCAGTGCCGGAACGGCTGGCGCGGGAGCAACGGCCGGTGCGGGCGGCAGCGGAACGTGCGGCGGCGGAACAGCCCAGTCGTCCGACATCACGATCGACGAATCGAAGCTGCAGCAGAAGATCACCGGTTTCGGCGTGTCCTCTGCGTGGGCCGGCAGCTACGCGAACGCTTCCGACCCTGACTATCTCTGGTCCACCACGAGCGGAGCCGGCTTGAGTTTGCTCCGCATCCGGTACGGCGACGGGCTTGCAATAGCCCAAGCGGCCGCCAAGGCCGGCGTGACGGTTTGGCTGACCCCATGGGGGATGGGTACCAACGGAGCTCCGGGCGGCAGCGACACCACGTCCCAAACCGCCAACGGCTGCAACAGTGCGGTTCCTGTGCTCACGAACCCTCAAGACTGGGCGAGCAAGCTTGCCACTTATGTGCAGAACGCAAAGTCACAAGGCGTACCGCTTTATGCCGTTTCCGGCGAGAACGAGCCGGACAGCTGCGGCATCAACCAAACGACTTCATACTCGGCCACGCAACTGGCCACATGGATCGGCACTTACCTCGGCCCCGCCATGGCCCCCTTGGGCGTGAAAGTCATGGGCCCCGAAACGCAGAATGCCTGCGGCTTCAAGAGCTACTTTTCGGCGCTTCAAAGCGACGCCGCCGCCTGGGGCGCCGTGGACATCCTCGCCAGCCACGAATACGGGTGCGGCACGCTGCCTGCCGAATCAGCCATCACCTCCGCAAACAAGGAATACTGGGAGACGGAGGTCGACACGGGCGCGGCGAACGGCGACTCGCCTGGTGACGGCATTGCAAGCGCTCTGCTGACGGCGACAACGATGCACAACGACCTCACGAAGGCCAACCTGAACGCTTGGCACTATTGGTGGATGTACTGCAGCAACAGCAGTGGCTGTCTCTACGACACCGGCACGAAGGTGTGGACCAAACGGTTGTGGATCATGGGCAATTATTCGCGCTTCGTGCGGCCCGGATGGCAGCGCGTAGCCACGTCGGGTGCGGCGCCTTCCGGCGTGCTCGTGAGCGCGTATATCAATCCGGCGAACAACGCGCTCTCGGTCGTGGCGATCAACAGCAATATGTCGTCGCAGAGCGTGTCGTTTTACATCTCCAACAGTGCGCCGTGCTCGCTCACCCCCTACGAGACTTCGGCGAGCAAGAGCCTGGGCCAGGGCTCCGCGCTGACCGTCTCGCAGTCACGGGTGACGGTCATGCTCAGCGCGCAGAGCGTGACGACCTTCACCGGAATGCCCTAGCACTACTCCGCCACATTTTTTTCTTTCCATCCGCCGCGAAATGAGTTTTGTAAGCGGGCGTGGAAACGACACGCACGAGCTGGGAGCGCCAGTTGGACCGGTGGCTGGAACCGGCTCTTCAATCTCTGCACCATAAG
>DASXKQ010000052.1:0-6378 GCA_036496745.1 Polyangiaceae bacterium | reverse complement strand
AAATCTCGCGCACGAACGGACAGCCCGCCGGGAAATTCGCCTTCTCCGATTCCCAGGCAGAATCGACTTGGGCTTTGTTGTCGGTCGCCCATTTGTTGACGGCGGCCGTGCTCAAATCCACGGCGTACTTGGCAAACCAGTCCCGGTGCAGCACGACGCTGCGAGTGACCACCTTCGACCGATCGCGCTGATACAACAAAAATGCTTCAGCGTCGGGCACGCGCACTCGCTCGCGCACGAGTGCTCGCATGCGGGCAGCAGTCAGTTCGCGCTGCTGCATCTTCTTGAATTCCTTCGGGCCGCGATTGGTGAGCACGACCACCTCTCGCTCATAGAGCTTGTAGTCGAACGGATCGCTCGGTGTGCGCCGCACGCGCAGCTGGCGCACCATGGTCTCGGCGCCCGGCTCGCAGCCCCTGCCTTCGCGACGACACAGACCGAGTTGATAACTCAGCTGCGCCGAGCCCTCGACCGGGATCGACAGGTGCGCGCGTCCTGACGCGAGCTCGTCGTCGATCTTTGCTTCACTGATGCTGATGCCAAGGCGCGCGGCGTCGGCCACCAAGAGCTCTCGCTCGGCTATGCCGTCGAGCGCCTTCTTGCGCAGCCCGAGAGCGCGTGCCGCCCGCGGCTCGAGGCCGCGCGTGAGTAAGTAGTACTCGGCGAAATAGTCCTTGCCGTCCACGCACTCGCTGCCGAGCTCGACGGCGCACTCTTTTTTGATCTTGGCGGCCGGCCCGCTGCGACCAGCCCGAAACTCGAGCGCGAAGACGATAATCACGGAGAACGCGATGCCGCCTACGATCGCTTGAGAGAGTCCACCGCCACGGAATAAACTCAGCATTTGCTAGGTCTCTGGCCCGCATACGAGCAGGGGCGGCGCCAATACCACGCCCCCACAAGCGGGTCTATCCGCTGCCCAAGTCTTCTCCAGCCAACGGCTGCGCGGGCTAGCGCTGGGAGTCGACCGGGACGGTCTTTTCCAAGCTCAACGCGTAACGCAACTCGCTGGCCAGCTCTGGCTCCGCGCCCACGCTCTTCTCGAAAGTCACTTGGTACCAGACGTCCAACGTTTGCGAGCCGCCGCCGGGATCCGGTACTTCGACCCGCTTGGCGGCAACCTCCGCGTAGCCTCGCTCGCGCGCGGCCTCGGCGAGCGAGCGGGCGCGCGCAAATAGCTGCTGCTCCGTTTCACCCGGGAAGTCTCGCGCTTGCGCACGAATCACGAAACGAACGTCGCAGGCGGGACCTGGACGCGCTGTGACCCAGCTATCCATGATCAAGTTGTCGCGAACGCGATCGGCGAGCACCACCTGGTCGCCAAGCATGCGATAGACCTCGAAGCCTTCGGCGAGCAGGAACTTCTTGAGCTCAGTCGGAGTGGATGGCGGCATGTCCTCGGTAGAGGGCCCGTGCCTCGTGCGGCTCAGGTCGGTAGGGGTCAGCGGCTGACGTTCATTTGGGAGGTCGACGAGCCCCTCTCGGCGAGCAAAAGCATCCGGACGGTAAGCGGATCTCGGGGCAAGCGTCAAGGTTTCCGCACGGCGCGCGCGCCGGACAGTTCACTCGGCCGCGCTGAAGTTTGCACGCTCGGTGGGCTCTGGGCACTTCGTGCTAGTCTCGCTGACGCTGATTGTGACACGCGACAAAGCTCCTTCCAGTCAAGACCCGGAGACGCGAGGACAGCGTCGGCATACCGGCGGTGCGCGCCGCGAAGCGTCGGAGCGCGTCACCTTGCGCAGCGAGGGCTTCGAAACGCACGGTTGGACACTCAACGTGAGCCGCGGTGGTGTGCGAGCCGTGGTGGAGGAAGCTCTCGAACCCGGCATCGAGTACGCGCTTGTGGTGGGAGACGAAGAAACCGAGCAGCCGCGTCGAGCGAGCGTGGTCTGGATTCGTGACGAATCAGACGGGCAGATCGTTGGGCTCAAGTACCTCGACAGTGAGGGCTCCGTGCCACCCAAGGATCCGTAGCCGCGGCCGTATGGCAACCGCAGCGGAGCTGCTCGGCCCCCACGGTCCTCTCGCGAGCGCGCTTTCGGGATACGAGGCGCGCGAGGCACAACTAGCGATGGCGAGCGCGGTCGAGCGCACGCTCACGACCGATCGCGTCCTGCTGTGCGAAGCGGGCACCGGCACCGGCAAGACGCTCGCCTACTTGGTGCCGGCCATGCTCAGCGGCAAAAAGGTGGTGATCTCGACCGCGACGCGCGCGCTCCAGGAGCAGATATTTTGGAAGGATCTGCCGCTGATCGAGAAGGCACTTGGACTGCGCAGTCGGGTCGCGCTGATGAAGGGCATCTCGAACTACGTGTGCCGTCGTCGCTTGTCTGAATTCAGGGCCAGCCCCGAGAGCTTGCGTCCGATGCACGCGCGTTCGCTGAAGATGCTGGACGATTGGCTGGGCGAGACGGAGTCCGGTGACCTCGGCGAACTCGCGGGGCTCCCGGAAGACTCGCCGCTGCGCGCTCACGTGAGCTCATCGAGCGAGACTCGCGTCGGGCAGGGTTGCCAGTATTATTCCGAGTGTTTCGTGACGGGCATGCGCGAGCAGGCCGAGCGGGCCGAGATTGTCATCGTCAATCATCACCTATTTTTCGCGGATCTGGCGCTGCGTGGACCGCACCCCGGGCGCGTGCTGCCCGACTACGATGCGGTGATTTTCGACGAAGCGCATCAGCTCGAGGACATTGCCACCGATTTTTTCGGGATTCGCGTGTCACGCTCCCGGATCGAACGGATGCTACGCGATGCCGAGCGAACCTTGCTGCTCGCAGGCGCGGGCGACGCGCTGCTTCAGGGCGCGTCGCCCAGCGTAGGCTTGGCCGGTAGCGCTGCCGCGGGGTTCTGGGCCACGCTCGGCTCGTCGCATGGCGCGGGCGAGTCTCGGGTTACTCTGGAACGTGACGCGTGGACTGGTGCCTTGGAGGCTCGCTACCACGAGCTCGATGGAGCGCTCGAGGGCGTCGCCGCTGCCGCCAAAGTCGCTGCGAGTCGCTTGCTGCAGCCGGGCGTGAGTCGGCCGGTGAATGCGGGCGCGCTGACGGATGCTTTGTCCGTGGTGGCGGAGCGCGCCGAGCTCGTGCGCAACGAGCTGGCAGCGATCGTCGCGGGTGGGCCGGGTAGGATTTCGTGGCTCGAATTCGGCGCGCGTACAGCCGCCCTCAGCTCGACGCCGATCGATCTCTCGCACGTGTTGCGGGCGCGTATTTTCGAGTCCGTTCCGGCGGTAGTGCTTACGAGCGCGACGCTCTCGAGCGCGCCGAAGGCGCAGGAAAAGAGCCCGTTTTCGTATTTGCGCGCACGCGTGGGACTGGCCGGCGACGAGATCGAAGTAACCGAGCTCCTGCTGGAGTCTCCGTTCGACTTCGAGCGCAGAGCGCTACTTTACACGCCCAGGGATCTGCCCGCGCCGAACGAGCCCGCGTTCGTTTCGGGTGCGACCCAGCGCATCCTAGAGCTGATTGGAATCACGGGCGGTGGCTGCTTCGTCCTCACGACCTCGCTCCGCTCTATGCAGGCTTTCTACAAATTGCTCGTGCAGCGTCTGCCAGGGCACCGCGTGCTCGTGCAAGGCTCGGCGCCAAAGGCGGCATTGCTGGGCGCTTTTCGCGCGAGCGGCGACGCGGTGCTCGTCGCGACGATGAGCTTTTGGGAAGGCGTCGATATTCCCGGACGCGCGCTGCGCCTCGTGGTCTTGGAGAAGATCCCATTTCTTGTGCCGAGCGATCCGATCGTGCAAGCACGTGGGCGAGAGCTCGAGCGTGCCGGTCTGAATCCGTTCATGGAGCTGCACGTGCCGGCCGCGGCCATCACGCTGAAGCAAGGCTTCGGTCGCCTGATTCGCAGCCACGAAGATTGCGGCATCGTGGCGCTGCTCGATCCGCGGATCTATCAGAAATCCTACGGAAAGCGCGTCTTAGCTGCGCTCCCACCCGCGGAGCGCACGAGCGAACTCGAGCGAGTGCGAAGCTTCTGGGCAGCGTTGCATGAGGCGCCGCAAGCCAATATCGACAAGAGCGCGCCAACGCTCGTGGACTAGCGCTTCGATTTCTTTGCGGGCTTGGATTTCTTCGCGAGTCGTTTGGGGGCGGGCTTCTTTGCGGGCTTGGATTTCTTTGCGGATCGTTTGGGAGCGCGCTTCTTTGCGGGGCCCTTGGTCGGAGCGCCCTTCTTTGCCGTGGTCTTCTTGGCGACCGATTTCTTTGCAGCCTTCTTCGTCGACTTGGCGCTCCCCGACGGCTTCGACGCTGGGCGCTTCTTCTTTCCTGAGCTCGCGACCGGTTTGGTCTTCTTCTTGGCAGCGGACTTCGCCGGTCCCGTAGCGCGCGGTTTGGTCTTGGTCGGCTCGGCCTTGGCGGGCCTGACTACCGTCTTGGCCAGCGATGGTTTGGCCACGTCGCTGTCCCGTAATTTGAGGACCGGGGCCGGTTTTGCCTTGGCTTTGGGCGTGACGCTCGTTACGGCGCGCAACGTCTTGCGCACGAGCCCTGCCGGATCTTCCTCTGCGTCCGCCCGGCCGAGCATGCCCGCACGTCGACGCGAGAGCGTGCCCTCGATCTCGCGATCTAGGTCTGAAAAGTCGAACGGCTTGTCAAGATGCGCGTCCGCGCCGTACAGCGGAGACGTCATCTCGTTCAAGTTCTCGCCGATGCCCGTGAGCATGATCACGCCCGTGTGCGCCAGCGACACGGCCTCGCGGATCTTGCGGCACACCTCCCAGCCGCTCATGCCTGGCATCATCACATCGAGCAACACCAGATGCGGTAGGTGTTCGTGTGCGAGCTCCCAGGCTTGGTCACCATCCGATGCTTCCAGGACGGCGTACCCCTTCGAGCGCAAGTGGCTCGAAAGCATGGCGACCGTGCTCGGTTCGTCGTCGGCGATCAGCACTACAGGCTTGGAATCGTTGGGCATTGGTGGAGAGGCTCCCATGGTTTGGCGGTATTCGAGACCGGCAAAAGCGTCGCGGTCAAGCCCCGTCGCATTCGGCGCCGCAGCTGGGCCGCGTTCCTTGGCCAAGGAGGAACGCGATCGCGTCGTCCATAGTGCAGACCATGACGTCTGTGCTCGCTGCTCCGCCGGTGCTTAACTTGGGCTGATGGCCACCAAGAGCGGCATCGACCTCCTTCGGCGCGAGGCTCGACGAGCAGCGCGGAGGCTCCTTGGCCGCGCCCTGCTGGCGCGTGTCTTCGGCCTATTGCCGCTGCTCGTGCTGTACGCCGTGCTCGCGCTGGGAGCCGTCAAGATCTGGCGGCTGGACGCCGCGCGTCAGCGCCCGCTGCTCTGGCTCGCGTACGGCTTCTGCGTACTGCTGCTCGCGTATGCGGCTGATCTAGTTCGACGGCGGCAGTCGCCGTGGCGCGGTTCGTTGGCCTTGGACGAGTTTCATCGCCTCGACGACCGCGTGACGACGGCCTTGGCGTTCAGCGAGCTCCCGGAGGCGGAGCGCACTCCATTGATGCAAGCCGCGATCGAAGACGGCGTGCGTCTCGCGGGCGAGCTCAGCGCGCGTCGCGCCGTGCCCTTTGCGCTTCCGCATGAGGCGTGGTTGCTGGCGGCGTTGTGCGTGGCGCTCGTGCTCGTTTCTCGCTTCGAAGTGGATCTTCGACGCGAGCTGCCGCCGCCGCCTGCGTTCGAGGCGATGCAGATGTCCTCGGATGACATCGAGCTATTTCGCGAGGTGGGCAAAGAATTTCAAACGAAGAGCGACGACCCGGCAACGCTGGCCGCGGCCCGTCGCTTCAACCAGCTGGTCGAAGACATCGCCGCGCATCGGCTCGATAGGCAGGAGGTGTTTCGGCGCTTGGGGGATCTCGAACGCGACTTGAAGGAGGGGGCGGAGCTCGATCAGGACGCGCTCGATCAAGGCCTGGGCGGGCTTGCGCGCGAGCTCGAGAAGAGCGGTCTGTCGAAACCCGCCGCTAGCGCACTCGAACAGAAGAAGCTCGCTGACGCCGAAAAGGCCATGCGCGAGCTGGCCGACAAGCTCCGCCGCGGTACGGGCAAGCTCGCGCCCACGGAGCTCGAAAAGCTGCGCAAGGCCTTGGAGAAAGCCAGCCATGAAAGCAGTGAGCGGCTCGCGAACATCGAGGCTCGCCGCCGCGAGCTGGAAGACGAGAAGAAGAGCTTGCTCAAGAAAAAGAGCGATAGTCCGGACGGCGGCGCGGCGCTGGATCCGAGCGCGCAGAACCACGAGCGTCGGTTGGAGCATCTGGATCGAGAAAAACGCCAAGCAGAGCGAGCCGCACAACAGCTTTCCGAGCTCGACAAGCAGTTGGCGGACGCCGCACGCGATCTGATGAAAGAGAGTGGCCAGAGCGCGCAAGATCTCGAGCAAGGCGCCGAAGACATCAACCGCATGGCCAAGCAACAAGC
>DASXKQ010000051.1:0-22051 GCA_036496745.1 Polyangiaceae bacterium | reverse complement strand
GGACCGTCGCCCAGATTGATGTTGGCCATGGTGCCCGTACCGTTTTGTTGTACGCGAATGCCGGCACCAATGTTGTTCAAGACATTGCAGTTGGTCACGACCATGCTCGCGCCCGCGTAAAGGTACAGACCCGCGTAAGTACCGATGGCACCGAGGTTGTTGTTCATCTGCGCATTGTCGATCGAGTTGATCGGTATTTGTGTGTCACCCGCGAGCGTGGAGGCGAAGCGAATGCCCGTGCGAGCGTTGTAGTCCGCCGTAACGAGCTTGCCTCCCGCGCCGTCGTCTGCGCCTGCGATTGCCAGCAACGCGGCCCCGCCGGCGAAGATACCGTAGGTGTTATTGTCGAGGTGTGTGGCCGGCGCTGTCGCCACTTGGATCTTGAGATCGCCGTCGTTGATGTAGGCGCCATACCAATTGTATTGGGAAACGGTTCCGCTACCGACTGTCACGAACGTCCCGGTATCGACGTCGATGCCGGAGTTGAAGCCCTGAATCAACACCGTGTCGATGGAGAGTTTGCTGCCGTTGGTCGGGTGTAGAGCATTGCCACTCGGCTGAACGGCAGGCGGCGTCGCGACGAAGCCTTGCTGCTGCAGCGTCAGGCTGGAGATGCTGTGCGTCCCGCCGTCGCCGATCAAAAACCCGCCCAGACCAACTGGAGTGGTGATACTCGCCGTGGCAACGCCGCTGCCGACAAGCGAAACACCCGCAGGCAACATGTACGGGAACGCGCCGCCCATGGCCGCCTCGGTGGTGCCGGTGATCGCGCCGGAGATATGAATCTTGTACGTGCCCGGAGTGGCCTTCACGTAGTTGAACGCGGCAATCAGAGTCTTGAGCGGGCAGGTCGAGCTGCCGGTGCCCGACTCGGCCGCGGTCGGGCTCACGTAAAGGTCGCCGTTGGTCGGCGCGCCGCAGATTTTGAGCTGGCATTGCCCGTTGTTGCACGCCTTGGTCGTGTCCATGCAGTCTGCGTCCACGCAGCATTGCACGTCCGCGCAACCGCCCGGACAGCAGTGATCGGCTGGATTCACGGGGCACACGCCGAAGCTCGCAACGCCGCCGCATTGCGTCTTGGCCACGCAAGCGCCCGTGCCGGTATTGCAGACCTTCGTTGCGTCGCCGCAATCGGGGTCGGCTTTGCACTTGCTGCACGTGTTGTTGAGGCACGGTTGCTGCTGAGTACAGTCCGTGTTCACCCGGCAATTGCCCGCCGTGCAGTTACCTTGCAAGCAAAGATGCCCGACACCGTACGCGCTCTTGCAGTTCGCGTCGTCGGTCACGTCGATGCAGGTGCTGCAGGTCCCGTTGAAGCAGAGTCCGCTCAGCCCGTCGGCGTCGCACGGATCGTTGTCGTTCGCGCACACGACCGGACCACTGCCCGCTTCTCCACCTGTTGCGCCGCTCTCGCCACCGGCGCCGCTTGCGGAAGAGCCGCCGGCACTCGTACCGCCCGCGCTGGTTCCGGCGCTACTACCGGCCGTTCCACCCTTGCCGGCCGTGCCCGCGCCGCTGCCGCCGGTCCCCGCGTTGCCTCCGTTTGCCGAACCGTCGAGCGCGTCGTAGTCGCGACTCTCCGCCGTGCACGCGAAATGTCCGAGCAGCGAAAACCCCAATACGCAGACAGCTAGCGTGACGACCCGATTGTTCATGCGCTCCTCCGGACCTCGTAAGCCTAGGCTCACCACGACTACACCTCTGCCGTTTCCACGGCAAGCCACTCGCGCTCGACACAAGGCGATTCTCGGCCTTTTGCCGAGCTGTCGAAGCGCGCTAACGCTCGATGCCGATCCACGCTCCACCGCAGGCGAGACCGAACGCCAGCGGCGCAATGGCCAGCGCGAACAGCACGCCGATCGGTGCGGTTGTCAACAAGATCGCGATCAACGCCGAGAGAGCGAGACCCGATGACAGCGCTGGTTCCAGCACGCTGTGCGCGGAACTGGCACGCGCGATCAGATAACCTGCCAACGGAAATGCCAGTAGCACGGCCATGCCGAGCAGGATCAGCGGCGCCGACGCGCGCATATCGGATTCATCGGCCAACGAGAAATCGATCCCGACGCGATTGCCGAGCACGACTGTCAGCGACACGAGCAGCAGAATCAGACCTAGGGTAACGAACGCGCCGATCGCGATCCAGCGCACCATCAAGCGCTGATCGGCGGGGCGCAACGCTTCTCGCATTTTCTGAAGTGACGGCGGCTCCGGTAACAATGAGAAACGGTCGGGCTCTGGCGCCACATCGCGCAGCGCCACCCAAGCGCCGAATGCCATGAACGCGCACAGTGGCAGCAGCATGAGCAGCAAGCCTGCGCCCCGACCCCAGACGATGTGCTGATACAGGCCGTGCGCCAGGGTCGAGCCGAACCACGCCAGCGAAAACCAGCGCGCACGGTGCTGGCGACTGCCGAGCGCGTAACCCCAAACGCCCGCAAAAAAGAGCTGCGCTGGAGCTGCCAGCAAGCAGCGCCCGACGACAGCCCAAGCGCCGTGGGCAGCGAACAGCGCGAGCGCGGTGCGCGTCGCTGCGAAACCTCCGCCCGCTGCCGCCGCGTAGCAGAGGCCGAGTCGCACGCCATCGATGCGCCGCGAGCGGTAGAGCGGCCACACGACGAGCACCTTGAGCGCCTCTTCGAGCGGTGCCACGAGCCCGAACATCGCCAGTAGCGCTCCGCCGGCGCCGGTCTTCGACACTTCGATCGATAAACCCGTCCAAGCCAGCACCACGCGCTCGACGTACGCGGCAGCGGCGCATGCCAGCGCGCTGAGCACGACCATCAATAGCGTCAAGCGTCGCGAAACGCGGCCGAGCACACTGACGCGACGCCAAACCAGGTAGGCGAGCGCGAGCGGGAACGCCACGATTGGAACGGAGACGAGGACGGCCAGCAACGAGCGGAGTGTAGCAGCTCAGAAGTGGAGCCCGAGCACGGCCGTCAAGGTCCCACCCATGCCGATGCCGGAGCCGTCCTTGGCGTAGACCGCAGCTGAGGAAGTCTGCGGAATCGCCGCGGCGCCCGCGCCCGAGCGGGAGAGAAACAGCACGTCCCCGGCAAGATTGGCGCCGACACTGAAGGTATCGGTCAGATACACGTCGAGCCCGAAGCTACCCCGCAAATTCAGGCCCTTGGCCGCCAAGTCCGCGGACTTCAGGCTCGCGCCGAGCGCGGTCGTGTCGAACGAGCCGAGCGAGGCATAGCCGCCACCGAACGTGAAGTACGGCTCGATGCGTCCGAGCGGGACGTGCATGCCGCCCTCGAGGTCCAGCGTCCACAGCCGGTAGTCCGAAAAGTTGCCGACGCGAACGCGAGCACCGAGCGTGAATACCAATAAGCGAACACCGAGGCCCCCGCCGTACACGAAGCCGGTTTGCTTGGAGTGCACGAAGGAGGAATCGACCAAGTGATTCGCCTTGAAGGTCTCTAGCCCGAGCGTCTCCGCACCCGCTTCGACGTTGAGCCAAACGAACTCGAGGCCCCGCCCGCTGTCATCCTTGTCTGCCTGGTCGAGCTTCTGCTCGACTGGCGAGGGCGGCGCGCTCGTGTCGCTCGGGATGGCCGACGGCGGTTTCAGGCCGCCTGACTCGAGCGTGCTGCTAGACGCCGGAGCCGGAGCCGAATCGGCGGCGCGCGCTTTCGAAGTGAACGAGAGCGCGCCGAAAGCGCAGAGCGCGGCGAACGGAAACACTCTCGAGCACATGGCGTCCGAGCCTAGCATCACTTTTGCGCGCGCTCGATCGTCGTACCGTCTTGGATCCAATGCACGCGCTCGAGCAAGCGAGGATCCTCGAGACGCGCGCACAAGGCCTCTAGCCGGGCGCGTGGCGCTCCGCGCCAGGCGAGCTCCGCGAGGCTTTCGGCAAGCGGCACGTCGCGGCGCAGCGTGGCGAGCTGTTTGTAGAGGAGCGCGTCAGAGCGTCGCTCGACGAGGCTCGCCGCGAGCGCCTGCGCGCCGCGCACGGTAACGTCCCAGTTCCGGAAGTCATCCGGGATCTGCTCGAGCGTGCCGTAACGCACGAGCAATTTTGCCGCCGATTTAGCGCCCCAGCGCGGGACGCCGGGAATGCCGTCTGCACTGTCGCCCACGAGCGCGAGGTAATCCATGATGGCGCGCGGAGGCACGCCGAACTTCTCGACTACGCCCGCCTCGTCGAGCACGCGCTTGCGCATGCGATCGAGACATACGACTCGCGTGCCTTCCACGCATTGCGCCAGATCCTTGTCGGGCGAACATAAAAAAATCCGCTCGACCGCGGGATTGGCGGCGCAGCGCGCTGCAGCGCTAGCGAGCGCGTCGTCAGCCTCGAATTCGATCATCGGCCAAACCACGACGCCCAGCGCCGCGCACACTTCCTCGACCAGCTCGAACTGAGAAAACAGCGCGGGGTCGATCCCGTCCCCGGTTTTGTAGCCCGCGAAGAGCCTGTTTCGGAACGACTCGATCACGTGGTCGAACGCGACCGCCACGTGCGTAACGCCTGGCTCGCGCAAGAGCGAAAGCAGGCTTCGCGCGAACGCGCGACTGCCGGCGACCTCCACGCCGCCCGCGGTCATTGCCGACGGCACGGCGTAGAATGCCCGGAAAAGCTCGTAAGTGCCGTCGATCAGGTGGACGTTCATTGACGTATGGGTCCCGCGCGCCCGGCCGACTCGCCGCTAAAAAGGCCCGCTTGGGAGAGCGCGCTTGCGTTCGTCGCGCAATCGGGCGAAATATGACGGAGCTCGCCTTCGTGCGGCACGGTAAGGTGGTACTTCATGCGGTCCCTGAGATATATGCTGGCGCTTGCTTCCGTGACTGGGCTGATTGCAGCAGCGAGCTGCACCCTGATCACTGACCCCGATCGTAACAAGATCCCGGGGGAAGACGCATCGGCCAGTGGCGGCAGTGGCGGCAGCAGCGGGAACGCCGGCTCCGCGGGCTCGAGCTCCGGCGCAGGCGGCTCCGCGGGCAGCAGCGGTAGCGCGGGCTCGAGCAACGGCGGCACGGCCGGCAGCGGCGGCGCGGCGGGTGACTCGGGCGCGAGCGGCAACGCAGGCAGCGGTGGCGACTCGGGCGCAGCCGGAAGCGGCGGCACGGCAGGCGCTGGCGGAGGCGCCGGCGCCGCAGGAAAAGGCGGCACGGCGGGAACCTCGGGCGGCGCAGGAACCTCGGGCGGCGCAGGAACCTCCGGCTCAGCAGGAACCTCCGGTTCGGCTGGGGCCAGTGGCGCAGCGGGAACGTCTGGCGCAGCGGGAACCTCCGGCTCAGCGGGAACCAGCGGCGCGGCCGGAACGTCTGGCTCAGCGGGAGCCTCCGGCTCAGCGGGAACCAGCGGCACGGCAGGCTCTAGCGGCAGCTCAGGCGACAGCGGCGCGGCGGGCAGCGCAGGCGACAGCAGTGCCGGCGCAAGCGGCACCGCGGGCAGCGCGGGCGACTCCGGCTCAGCGGGCACTGCGGGCGACTCCAGCGCTGGTGCCGGTGGGACATAGCCGCCTGCGTTGTCGGCGCGCCTGATACCGCCCGAAGGCTTCGCGTCACGCTTGGAGCGGGAGTGCGCGCCGTTCAAACTCGCCTGGTCGGAAGAGCGACGGCGCGCGACGTTTGCGCTACTGGAGCGCTACGCAACGCTCGTGGCAACCTGGAACGAACGCGTCGATCTGACGGCTGCACGCAGCGCCGACGAGCTCGTCGATCTGCTATTCGCTGACGCGCTCGCGATCAGCACGGCGCTGCCGATCGATGCCGAGCAAGCGTGGTGCGACGTCGGTAGCGGCGTCGGAGCGCCCGGGATCCCGCTTGCTCTCGTCGCACCCACGCGCATGTGTCTGGTCGAGCCACGCGAAAAGCGTGTGGCATTCTTGCGCACGGCGGTCGGCACGCTCGACCGTTCGGACATTCGGATCGAACGTTGCCGCTCGCAAAGTCTCGCCTCAAAGTCGACCGATTTTGCAATGTCTCGCGCGACGTTGCCGCCGGCAGAATGGCTTCGCGAGGGCGGTCGCCTGGCGCGGCGAGGGGTCTGGGTTCTGTTGGCCAAAGCCGAGCTCCCGCCGGGAAATGACCGCCAAATCATCGCGGATCTTCGCTACCAATGGCCCCTCACCGGCGTAGCGCGCCGCGCGGTGTGCGTTGGCAACGATGGTGCGACCGTTGCGTAAAATGACAGGGACTTTCCGACGAGCTCGCCCGGGAGCAACCGAATCCCGTTTCGTACCGTATTCGTAATCGAATGGTTGCACAGCAAACGAGCCTGACGGAGGAAGAATCGCGGTACTTCACCTGTAGGATCCGGTAGGAGCCTAGGCAGCTCCAGCAAGGAAAACCCATGCGTCATCCCTTCGCTCCTTTTCGTTTGGCACTACTCGCTCTTTCCCTCTCGGCGGTGGCGTCGGCGGATTTCAAACTGATCGACAAGCCGGAGGTCGGCTTTCACGTGAACGGGCCCGCTGGCATGAACATCGAGGGCACGTCGAGCGATCTCAAGGCGAGTGAAGCGGGCGGCAAGCTGACGCTCAGCGCTGGGGTCGACAACCTCAAGACGGGCATTGGTCTGCGCGACGAGCACCTGAAGAAGTATATCGGCGCCGAGCAATTTCCGCGCGCGACGCTGGTGGTCGATCGCGCGGGGCTCAAGCTACCTGAAGATAATCAAGAGCTGGACGGTGAGGCCCAAGGCAACTTCACTCTGCACGGCGTAACGAAGCCGGTGCACTTCAAGTATCGCGCCAAGCGCACCGGCTCCGACTATCACGTGCAAGCCCACATGCTGATCGACATCACCCAGTTCGGCGTCGAGAAGCCTTGCTACCTCCGCGTGTGCACCGACACCGATGTGAAGATCAAGGCGGCATTCAAGCTGCGCGACGGCTGAGCGGCGCGCGACTCACTCCTGAATTTTTCACGCGCACGGTGTAGCGAGTTCGCGTGCTACGCTCGAGCACGCGACGAGTTTCACGAGTAGATGTATCCGGCACGCGCAAGCGAGGACCGCGGCATTTTGCCGCGTGACGTTTTCGCAAACTCTTAGTTGACGCACCCGCGCCACGGCGGGCATTGTGAGCGCCATGCTTGTCGTTCGCAGCGATCGCTCGACTGGCGATCGCATTCGAGTTCGAGCGTGGCCTCGCCTGCTCCTACTGTTCGGCACCCTGCTAACGGTCTCGCTCATCCCGCGCGATGCGCACGCCTTCACTTGGATGATCAAACACGGTTACGGCGGCTGCACCACGTGTCACGCCGATCCGTCCGGTGGTGAACTTTTGACACCGTACGGCCGAGCGCAAAGCGATTTGCTTCTGCGCATGCACTACGGCAAAGACAACGCATCGGCCGAAGGCAGCCAGAAGGGCGGCGGTCATGCAGGTTCGTTCGACTCCTTCGATTCCTTCGACAACGACGAGGACAAAACGGCCGATGGCGAAGGCGCCGCGAACAAGACCACGGGCGCGGCAAAGAACAGTGACGCCAAGCCAGGCCGCGCCGACAAGGCCAAGGCCAAAGCGAAAAAGGACTCGGACGACGATGACGACGGTGACGCCAAGCCGAGCAGCGCCGACAAGACCCAAAAAGACTCGGACGATGATGACGACGGTGACGCCAAGCCGAGCAGCGACAAGGCCAAAAAAGACTCGGCCGACGATGACGACGACGCGCCCGCCACTGACGCGAGCGCCGCGCCGAAGTCGGCCAAGGCCGCGCCCGATGCGGGCGGCAAAGCAGCCGAACTCGACAGTTCATCCGGCTTCCTCTGGGGTCTGATTACGCCGCCAAATTGGCTGCTGCTCGGAGGCAGTTACCGGCATCTCACACTTTACGAGTTCGGCTCCAAGCGCTTCGCCACGTTCCCCATGCAGGCGGACTTGTACGGCCAATTGGTGCTGGGTGGCTTCAGGGCCGGCGGCACCATCGGAGCCATTCGCGTACCCGAAGGTTCGCCGTACGCACGCGCTGCACAGGTCACGCGAAACCAAGGCGACCAGTGGAACTTGCTCTCGCGCACCCACTATGTCGGTTACGAGTTCGAGGACGGCGAGTATTTCTTGCGCGCCGGACGCTTGAATCTACCGTTCGGCGTCCGCATCCCCGAGCATACGATGTGGGTGCGCAGCGCGACACGGACGGACCGCGAGTCGAGCCAAGAGGACGGCCTCGCGCTGGCGTTCAATGGCTCCGTCGTGCGTGGCGAGGTGATGGCCATCGCGGGCAACTACCAGATCAATCCAGATAAGTTTCGCGAGCGCGGCTATAGCCTGTACGTCGAGTACCTGGTCGCTTCACGCAGTGCGATCGGTGTCAGTTCGGAAATAACGTATGCCAAACGCGATCGCATCATCGTCGAGCAAGGTTCGATGCTGCGTCAGGCGCATGGCCTTTTCGCGCGCACCGCGCTTTCGGACAAAACCGTGCTGCTCGCGGAAGCCGACTTTCTCAATCGCTCGTTCGCCGCGCCCGGCTACGTCGGTTTCGCACAGCTGGACTGGGAGGCCGTTCAGGGCCTGCACTTCATGATCACCGGTGAGGGACTCGACAACGGCTACGACGCGAACCAAAACATTTTGCATGCCCCTGGCAACGGCCAACCCATGCTCGGTGGCTGGGGCACGATCGACTGGTTTTTCCTGCCGCATCTCGAATTTCGCTTCGACGCGGTCGCTCAACAGCAAAGTCACTTCACGCTGCTCGGTCAGCTTCACGCTTTCTTGTGAGGTCAGAGTCCATGCACCGTCCTTCACTAGTTAGTCGGTTCTTGTTTGGCGTTCTCGTGCTGGCCGCGAGCACGGTCTCGCAGAGCGCCCTTGCCACGCCGACTTTTCCGGGAGTCGTTCGCGACTACCTGAACCTGGGCTGCACACCCCAGTGCATCATTTGCCACCACACGAACGAGGGCGGCATCGACATCAACGATTTCGGCGATCTCATGCTGCGCAACGGTGCGATCCCCTACGACGAAGACACCGTGCGCAACGCGCTCAGAATCATCGAACAAGGCGCCGATTGCGGCGCGATGCCGGTGCCAGCCGCCTGCGGCCATGGCGGTACGGCTATGACGACGCCTGGCTCGCTCGACACCGACCATGACGGCGTGGACGACATTACCGAGCTTCGCAACGGAGATTTGCCCGCCACACCAGGGCCGGCGGGCCAAGGGCTGGCTTGCTCCGCGGTGAGGTACGGCTGCGGCGCGCGCATCGCTCCCGAGCCGCCCGCAGGCCACACGGGTGCGGCCGTCCTCGGCATCACACTACTCTGGGTGGGGGCGCGCGCGCGACGGCGTCTGCGCGGATCACGCTAGGGATCGAGCATGACGCGCGCGGCCAGCCCCAACACCAGGCGCACCGGCGATGTGCGCGTGCAGGGACGCGCCGCGCGCATCGTCAACGAGGTGCTGCGGACCACGGCCGAGGAACTAACGCGCGTCGGCTACGTCGCGTTGCGCGTCGAAGACGTCGCGCTGCGCTCCAGCGTCAACAAGACCACCATCTACCGCCGCTGGCCGACCAAACCGGAGCTCGTCGCAGCCGCGCTGCGCTTCGCGGTGCGGCGCCCTGAGGCCCCCGACACAGGCTCCCTGCGCGGTGATCTGCTGGAAGCCATTGCTGCGTCCGTGCGCACCGCGACTTCGCCGATCGCGCGCGGTCTTTGGCAAATGATGCAAGCGGAGCGCTCGCACCCGGAGGTCGAGCGAATCGCAACGGCCCTGCGCAACGAGATGCGGACGGGGCGCGCCGCCCTCGTCGCGCGCGCGATGAGCCGCGGTGAGCTCCCATCCGGCACCGACCCGATGCTGATCGCCGACTTAGCAAGCGCCCCCGTACTGTCCCGCTTGTTGACCTTCAGCGAATCCGTCGACGACACCTTCATCGCCAAAGTCGTCGATATCGTGCTGGCCGGCGCCAGGGCGACCAAATCGAGCTAGTGTCCTTTAGCATACGAATGGTCGCGGATCCTCCGCTCGAGCCGCTCGAGCGTCTTTTGGCGGGGCGCGCCGCGACGAGCGCGCCACTCGTGCTCAGCGAGATCGCTGGGGGAGCCTCCTTGCGTCGCTTCTTTCGCGTCACGCGACCGGCGGCCGCCAGCGTGATCGCGATGTACGTACCGGCGGCCACGCCGGAGGTCGTCAAGGCGCGTGAGCTCGGTCGGCGCTGGGCGTTCCTCGAGATCCGCGAGCTATTGGCTGCCCGCGGCGTGCGCGTGCCCGGGCTGCTCGCCGAGGACTGCGACAGTGGCTGGTTGCTGGTCGAGGACCTGGGCGAGACGCTCGCGCAGCATCTAACACGCGCTCCAGGCGACCAGCTCGAACTGTATGGTGTCGCCGTGAGCGACCTGGCAAACGCTCAGCGCGCACTCGCGGACTTGCCGCTAGACTCCGTGATTCGCACGCGCGCGTTCGACTACAAACTTTTGCGTTGGGAGCTCGAGCACTTTCGCGAGTGGGGCTTGCTCGCACGCGGAGTCGCGTTGACGGCCGAAGATCACGACATTTTCACACGCGCGGCGGACTACCTGGCCCAAACGATCGCCGACTTTTCACGCGGTTTCGTGCACCGTGACTATCAGAGCCGCAACCTGATGGTGCCTGCTGAGCCGCACCCGACACGCCTGGGCTGGATCGATTTTCAAGACGCGCTGCTCGGGCCGCGCGTCTACGACCTCGTCGCGCTGCTCGGAGACAGCTACCAGAGCTTCACGCCGAGCTTCATCGAGCAACGCTTGTTGGATTATGCGCAGCAGCGCGGGCTTTCGAGTGACGTTGCGGCGCTCCAGCGCGAATTTCAGCTGGTGATGGTGCAGCGCAAATTGAAGGACGCGGGTCGCTTCGTATTCATCGAAAAGAACAAACGTGATGCGAGCTTTCTCAAGTACATCGCTCCGACGCTCGAGCTCGTACGCCGTTCGCTGCAGTCGTTGACGGATGACGTCGCATTGCGCCCCCTGCGCGAACGAGTGGAGCGCTGGACGCCGCGCATCGTCGCAGGCGGCTGAACGGCGCTCAGCCGAAAAACGGCGGTTCCACCTTCGGCCAGATCGGCACGTACTCGCGCGCGAGCTCACTGTCACAGAAGAGCAGCCAGCTGCGCTTGGCAACGCCCGCAGTTCGTAGAACGCCCGGTAACACGTCGAGCGCGCGCCGTGCATCGCACAAGGCCAAGTCCAAATAACCGTAGCGCAAGCCGAAGCCTGCTCCGACCAAAGCCCCCAGCGTCGGGCGCAGGGCGGTTTCGAGCGCCGCCTCGAGCCGAGAGCGTTCGCTGAGGCGCGCCTCGGCGTCCTGCTCCTCACCCTCGTACTTCAGGTAGCCGAAGACCTCGCGATGCTTGGAAAAGCGACCCGAAAAAAAAGGCTGCGCTCGCAGAAAGCATTTCTTGAGCTCGGGCACCGTGGTCGTGGCAATCGCCAGATCGTCCTGCGCGGCGTAGTCGCGCGCGGGCTCCGGCTCGAGCTCGAACATGAGCCAATCTGCCGCCTCCCGCGCGCGCGCGTGCGGGACGCCGGGCAGTCCCTCGTAGAGTCCGCGCTGAGCCGCTTCTATCGCGAGCACGAGCTCGTTCAGGCCAATCGATTCCGGCTGTGCGCTTGCGTCGGAAACCACCACGAGCGAACCGCCACGCGGCGCTGGGACCACCGCGAGCGAGCCGACCCAACGTTCGAACGCCAGATCACCGAGCAGCAGCCGGAGCAAGCTCTCCGCCGCGTCCTGTTCACGATCCGAGCCGACGCCACCCGGCAGCTGCAAGGAGATCTCGAGCAAGTGCCCGCGCGCAAAGCCGGCGCGCGCGCGGGCGCGTGTGAAATCGATGCCCGTTTCGTCGTGCACGCGCGTGAGTGAACGCGAGAGCGGCGCGCCGCTCTTTCCGGGCGGCTCTGCGTACTCCTTCAACCACTGCTGAACCCGGCTCATGCCATGCTCGCTCAGCGCTTGCGCGTGGGTCCGTAGGCCACGACTTCCGCGCGCACGGCCACCACGCCGGTCTGCAGCATGCCCAGCCTCTCCGCGGCGGCGCGAGAGAGATCGAGAATGCGATGTTTCGTAAACGGGCCGCGATCATTGACCCGCACGTAGACGACGCGACCGTCGTCTTGCCGCGTGACACGTAGCACGGTGCCAATCGGCAGCTTGCGATGCGCGGCTGTATACGCTTCCGGTCGATACGGCGCGCCGCTCGCCGTGGCGTGACCGGCCAAACGATCACTGTAGTAGCTGGCGTCCCCGCTCAGCGTCTTCAGCGCCCTCGCCGACGAGAACTCTTGCGAGAGAGCCTGGCCGTCGCTATCCGTGTCGAAAGGCGCGGGCGCAGCTTGCGTTGAGCCCGCACCGTCGCCGCGAAAGGTTCGGGGTGCGTTCGCTTGTGGAGCGCTCACCCGCGAGTCTTGCGCCGCGGAACACGCGCTCAGCAAGAGCACGACACAAAATGGACTCTGCCGGCCGAATTTCACGACCGGCAGAGCCTAACATGCGTCGACACTCAATTCGAGTCGCGCGCGTCAACGCGCGGCGTGATCGGCAAGTGCAACCTTGCGCTTGTCGAGACTCAGATCCGACAATTGGTCTTCTAGAGCCACGCGTTCGGTCAAGAGCTGGCCCTGCAAGTCGGTCAGGTCGATCGTGGCGTGTTGCAGTTTGTTGCTGATCTCTTGCATCTTTTGAGCGAGGTGCCGGCTGAGCTCGCTCGCCTGCACGACCTTGCGCAGCGACACGAGCTGCACGTTGATCTCGTCGATGCGCTCGCGATAAACGGCAGACTGTGCCTGAATCGTCTCGATTCGCTCGCCGAGCTCCGCCATTTCGCGGTGCGTCTGCACGATCTTGTCGAGCTTCTGCGAGAGCTCCGGATCGACTCCCGAGGCCGCGCGCAAATAGAGGGCAATTTCTGCCACGCCCGCGTCCGTCCGGATGTCGATCGATTTTTGGATTGGCGTCGATTCCTCGATCGACAGCTGCGCGCTCTCGCCGGCAGGCACCTCCACGGCAAACAGATACGCTCCGCCGAGCTTCTCCACCTTGGTCTTGGGCGCCTCCAACTTGAAGCCCTCGCTGATCGGGTGACGCACGTACACCGTGGCAACTTTGCTGTCGCGGTTCGTGAACGAGAGCTTGGTGGTGCGAATGCTCCGTGCTTCGCTTTGCACGACACCGCGCTCGATTGTGAGCAGGCGATCCACTTGCTCGCGCGTGCCGAGATCGGAGTCGACGAGCAGCTTGCGATCCAGCGCAAACGGCACGAAAGCGCGGCTGTTCCCCGGGATCGGCTCGGACAAACCCTCGCCCAGGAATTGGCCGCCCTCGTAAACCGTAACCGGACCTGCGTCGAGGGTGTGCTGAGTCGGGTTCGTGAGTAGGACCGCACGGAACGCGAAGCGCTTGGAGCCGCGGTTCGAGATCGGGTCATAGAAGTAGACCTGCTGCGCCGGCGCGTCGGCACTGAGCATGCTGACCATCGCCGAATGGCCCTTTTCGATCGTGAGCGGCGACGGCGCCAAGAAGTATGCGCTGCCGAGCGGCGCGTCACTCGACGACTCGCGGGGTGTCGCGGCCTGCGCGGGTTTGTCGGTGCTGGCTTGCTCGGCCGCGACCACGCGTACGCCGTCATTCGACACTCGACCGGTACCTATCGCTTCGACTTGCGCCGCGTCCACGCCATTTTTCAGGAGCTCGTCTCGAATCGCATTGGCCCGCGCCAAAGAACCACCCTTACTGTCCTTGTCCGCCGCCTGCGCATAACCGAGGATCCGAACGTGCTCCTTGTTCGAGCGCAGCCGATTCGCCAGCTCGACGAGGCCCGAGCTCAGGGCGGCGGTGGGAGCCGGCATTTTCATGGATGGAGCGCGCTTCGGCGCCGACTTCGAGGAGAGCGCAGATAGCCCGCCGCCCGCGCTGGGCGCCGCCGCGGGCGCAGCCTCGTCCATTTCCATCCCCGCGACGGGCTGTGCGCGGCGTTCATCGTCCTTGAGCGCGTCGATCGCCGCCGCCCCGAAATTTCCGAGCACTTTCACTTCTTTGCTCGCCACGGCGTAGGGCGACCCGCCGCTAGGCGGCGCGAGACCGAGCTCGGTCTCGTCGCTCAGCGTTTCGCGCTCCACGTAGCGCACGCTCTGCAAATCGTATTTGAACGACAGCGCGGAAGTCGAGCCGACACCCACCGCCACGCGCTTCCAATCCTCGCCCGATACGTTGTCTACAACCGCCCAACTCTCGAGCGCGGCGTGGCCCTTGTCGTCGAGCTTGAGTCGATAGGTCGGCTTCCAGGCAGGGCTCTCAGTCACGTACGAGATCCGCAGGTCGTAGCGATCTTTGCGCGGCAGCTCGATCACCACCGTGGTCGTACCCGACGCATGATCCATGGTCGGAAACGAAATCGGGACGGCCTTGCCCGAACGCGCATCCACCACGCTGAGCGATTTCAAGAAATCGTCGAGCCGCTCGGCGGGAACCTCGAGCGTGAAATGATCCCCATCGATCAGCGCGCGTCGCTCGAAGTAAGCGACCCCGTTGCGGTAGACGACCACGCGGCCCAGCGCGGCGTCCGTTTGAATCGGGCGCGGCATTTGCGCGGCACAGCCGGAGAGCGCTGCGCACGCGATCAGCGAAAGACAGGATATGTGACGCTTCAAAGACATTGTCGCTCCTGGAAGGGTTGGAACCAGAGCCGCAGGAAGAAATTGGGCAGCTCCCCTCCAGAACGTGGGAGAGCCCCTCGTCTTACGCAGCAGCAGCGTAAAATGAGCTAGCGTGCGCGCCGAAAATGTCGGCCTCGGATCCGTCGCCCAATCAGGCCCAGCTCTCGCCACGCGGCCTACGCTTGGGCGAGCGGGATATTCCTCTGATCTCGGGCAGCATCCATTATTTTCGGCTCGAGCCCAAAGAGTGGCTCGCGACGCTGAGCGCCGTGCAGGGCCTCGGCATCGAGATCATCGATATCTACGTACCCTGGGGTGTGCACGAAGACGCCAGCGGCGTCTGCGATTTCGGGGAGCGAAACCCACGCCTCGACGTGGAGCGTTTCCTCGAGCTGACCCAACAGCTCGGCCTGTACGCGATCGTCCGACCCGGTCCACACATCAACGCCGAGCTCACGTTTTTTGGCATCCCCGAGCGCGTGATCTGGGATCCGGCTTGCCAAGCGCGCTCACCGCGCAACACGCCGGTCGTGCTGCCCGTGCCGCCGCTCGCGTTTCCCGTGCCGAGCTACGCCAGCCGCGCATTCTTGGACGAGGCCGCGCGCTGGCTCGAAATCGTCGGCAAGCGACTGGCCAAGTGGGTCTGGCCGCGCGGACCGATCGTGATGACGCAGATCGACAACGAAGGCGCGATGTATTTTCGCGACGGCGTATACGACCAGGATCATCATCCGGACGCCGTCGCTCAGTACCGCGCATTTTTGCTGGCCAAGTACGGCAGGCTCGAGACCGTGCGCGAGGTGCTCGGCGACCCGGCGCTCTCGCTCGAAACCCTGCAACCACCCGCGCAGCTGAGCGGCTCTACGCTACTCGACCTCGCCCGTCACTTGGACGCCGCCGAGGCCCAGGAAGAATGCATCGCGCGCGCCCTCTCTCACATGCGCGCGGCGCTCGAGGGAGCCGGGTTGTGCGGCGTGCCGACGACGCACAACCTCCCGTTCGGCGAGGGTTCCACCCCGCTCGATCCGGTGCGTGTGAACTCGGTCGTCGACCTAGTCGGACTCGACTACTACCACGTGGCCTCCGAGACGACGCGCGCCGAAATCGCGCGCCGCACGAGTGACCTTTCGGCGCGCGCCGCAGAACGCGGCTACGCGCCGTTCGCCTGCGAGCTCGGCGCCGGATTTCCGCCGTTTTTCCCACCGATCACCGAGGGCGACAGCGCGTTCGCGGCGCTGTGCGCACTCGCTTACGGCTTGCGTGGCTTCAACCTGTACATGGCCGTCGAACGCGACCGTTGGATCGGTGCGCCGATTGATCGCCACGGCTGGCGCCGGCCTTTCGCGGAATTCTGGGAAAAGTTGATCAGTGCGTTGCAACGCTTGGACTTCGCTTCGCTCACGCGCCACGTCGACGTGCACGTGGTGGTGCCGCGCAATCTGCGTCGCTTGTCGCGCGTGATGCACGCGTTCGGTCCGGTGAGCCTGTCGGCCTTTCACGTCTCGGGCGGCAGCGCCGAGCAAGCGTGCTTCGAGGACGAATTCGGAGCGGGCAGCCCGATCGTGATCGACGCCGATCGGTTTTTACACATGCTGGAGCGCGCACTCGACAGCGAATGCATCCCATACGCCGTAGTCGCCGGAGATCTGATCGAGCGCGCGCTCAAGCTAGGAAAGTGGACTCTGCTCGCTTGCGCGGGCGGCCTGGAGACCGAAATTCGCGATTCCTTGTGCAAGGCGGAATTCAGCGGCGCGCCCGTGACGCTCGGGCCGCACCCGGTCGAGCGAGACGCCATATTTCGGCCGCTGGCCACGCCTTTCCCGCACTCGAATCGCGCCGGCGTCGTCGGTCAATTGCCGCTCGACGAGGCGCGCATTGCCGAAGCCGTGCGCGACGCGAAAGCAAAGCTATCGCTCGACTCACTCGCGTGCAGGCCGCGTGACGTATTTGCCACGGTCCATCGCGACGCACGCGGTCAGCCGCGCGTGGCGTTTCTGATCAATCCGAATGTAGAAGCACGCAGCGCGACTCTCGAGCTTCCCGGAGTCGCGCGGCTGGTCGACGCGCTCGACGGCGCTGAGTTCCATGCTAGGTTCCGCGCCATCGAGTTCGCTCTTCCGCCCCACACGGTGCGCATGTTCGAGCTTTTTTCCTGACCGCTCATGCTGCTCGAGATCAACCCGGAGCACCCGGAACCCCGCAAAATTCGCCGCGCCGTCGACGCCTTGGAGGCCGGCGACGTGATCGCGTACCCAACGGACACCGTGTACGGCCTCGGCTGCGATCTGTTCAACAAGAAGGCGGTCGACCGGCTGTATCAGATCAAGGGCATGGATCGCTCGCAGATGCTCGCCTTCGTGTGTCAGGATCTGACGGACGTTTCGCGCTACGCGGTGATGCACGACCACGTCTATCGCGTGCTCAAATCGTTTTTGCCGGGCCCCTACTGCTTCATCCTCGAGGCGACCCGGGAGGTGCCTCGCATCGTACAGACTCCGCGCAAGACCGTGGGCATTCGCATGCCCAAACACGCTGTGGCCCTCGCCCTGTGCGCCGAGCTCGGCAGACCGATTATCTCGAGCACGGCCGCGCGCCGCGGTGCAGAGCCGAACCCGGACCCACGTGAAGTCGACCTTGCCTTCCCAGGGCTCGCGCTGGTGCTCGACGCGGGTCCGGGTGGCACCGTCCCGACCACGGTCGTGGATTTGTCGGGCAGCGCGCCCAAAGTCGTTCGCGCCGGCGCGGGCGACACGACACCGTTCGAGTAGGTCGTCGCTTTTTGGTCGCCGCACGGCTTGATCTAGCGGTGGCGGCCTACTATCAACGAGGACCATGACCTTCGTCGTCACGGACAACTGCAAGGGCTGCCGCTTCACCGATTGCGTCGCGGTCTGCCCGGTCGACTGCTTTCACGCGGATGCCGAGATGCTCTATATCGACCCGAACGAGTGCATCGATTGCGGCGCGTGCGTGCCCGAGTGCCCGGTCGAGGCGATCTACGACGAGACGCAGCTCCCCGACGACAAGAAAGACTGGATCAAGCTCAACGCCGAACGCGCCGCGAGCTTGCCGGTCATCAACGAGCAGGGCGACCCACTGCCCGGCGCCGAAGAGCGCAAAGAAAAGCTCGGCTTCTAAGAACCACCGAGCGCGATGGTGGCGCGCGTGTGGATCTCGAGCGCCCGGTGTTGTTTGGCATCCGCGGGACCGAGCAGGGCTATCAGGCCCGTGTTGAGGAGGCCGCTCCTCGGAATGGCATCGCCCACCGAGAGCGTGAGCGAGCCGTCTGACGGCGACTGAAATTCGAGCATGTCGCGCGGCGCGTCCGGCGGCAGCCCGTCGATGTCGAGCGTCGGGCTCGCCGAGTAACGCTTGGCGTTTACCGTCAACGTCACTTCATCGCCCACGATCTTGTCCACCTTGACCATGCGGTAAGTGACGAGATCGAGCCCTAAAATCCCGTCGCGCGTCGTGGCCATCCAGTAGGCTCCTGCACCGAGCGGCTTGTCCGGGTACGGTAGCGTGATAAGCGCCAGCGTTTCGCTCAGCGAGCGCACCGCGTCACGAAACTCGGGCTCCAGGTTCTTCGCCGCGTCGAGCTTGAAGCCGACCGCGCCCCCATTGGGCAGCACCTGATAGTCGACGCGCGCACCCTTGAGCTTGCCCAGAGCGGCCAGCGCCTCCGCTGGAACACCGGGCACGTTGATGGTGGCCCCGGTCACTTTGGCGACCATCGAGATCGGCGAGACGCCGGCGTCGGCATCGGCCTTGACCTTCAATGCCTCGATCGTGACCGAGAGCAGGATCGGCAGCGCGCCCTGACGCGGATCGAGCTGCGTCGCGATCTCGATCGTCCCGCTGCGCTTGCTGCCGGGCTTTGGCGCCGGCGCGAGCTTCACTCGCGGCTCGGCGCCGTCACTGCCGAGCGTGATTTTGGGCGGGCTGCCCTTGGTCAGCTCTTTGTCCGCCACGCCGGCCGCAAAAATGCCGTTTTGCGGCGGGCCATTGTCCGCGCCGTGACTCGCGGCCGCATTGCCCGCCGATTTCACGGCCTGGGCCAGATCGGGATCCACGGCCGGGCCCTGGTTCACACCCGCGTCGACTGGCTTTTCTTTCGGCGGCGCTTCCTCTTTTTGGCAGGCCGCAAACGCCGTCAGCAAGAAACCGAGTGTCAAACCCGCGTAACTACACCTCATGTCGAGCCTCTTTACCCTAAAATGGCGGAGGCTCAACCGGTAACTCGCCCGGTTGCTTCCCCGTCGCTGGCAGAGAAGAAGGCGCCGTTCGCGGAGCCGCATTGGGGGCCGGCGACTCCACGCTGCTCCGACCTGCATCCGGCGGGGTCTTGGCGGTTTGAGACTCGTCGTCGAGCCCGCCATCCGGAGCGCCCGCATCGGCGCTGGCTTGAGGTTTGGCAACCTCCGTCGGTGCCGTGCCGTCGAGAAACTCTTCCTCCAGCGTGCTGTCTTCGGTCGGATACGGCAAGAGTCCCGTGGTGGGATCGACGTTCACGACGACGATCCCGGCCGGGCGCGGAAACTCCGTCGGAGGCCGCTTTTCGTGGGCGATTTTCATGAGCTGCATCCAGGCGGGCAACGCCGTCACCGCGCCGGCTTCTCCCCAACCGAGCGGCAACGCATCGTCATAACCGACCCAAACGACCGTCGTGAGATCGGTCGAATAGCCGGCGAACCAGGTGTCCTTCGACAGGTTGGTCGTGCCAGTCTTGCCGGCCAGCGGCCGACCGAGTGCCTTGGCGCGCTTGCCGGTGCCGTGATCGATCACACCTCGAAGGAGGCTCGTGATGAGGTACGCCTCCTCCGGCGTCATCACCCGACGCGCGGCCGGCGTGGGCGGCAAGGCGAGCTCTTTGCCGCCGGGCGCCACGATGCGTGTCACGAGTTTCGGCAACGAGAACTCTCCTCCGCTAGCAAAGGTGACGAACACGTTCGTGAGCTCGAGGGGGCTCACTTCATAGGCGCCGAGGGCGAGCGACGGCGTGGCTTGCAAATCGCTGGTGATCCCGAGCGCGCGCCCCCACTCGACGACGTTCGCCGCGCCTACGTCATCGAGCAGCCGTGCGGCCGCCTGATTGTCGCTTTGAGCGATCGCCTCGCGCACGCTGATCTTGTAGTCCGTGCTCTTTTTACCTTCTTTCTTGGTCAAATCGAGCACGGTCGCCGGCGTCACGCGCCGGGAATGGAGCGCGTAACTGTACAGCACGGGCTTGAATGACGAACCCGGCTGACGCCGCGACTGGGTCGAGCGGTCGAGACCGGAGCTCACGGCTTCGTAGCTGCCGACCAACGCGCGAATCTCGCGCGAGCGCACGTCGATCGAGACGAGCGCCGATTCGGGACCGAGCTCGAGGCGCAGCGCGATCGGCGTCCCTGCTTCCGGCGCGCTCTCCACACCGACACGCAGCAGCGCTCCCACTTTGGTGAACTCGCTCGCCGCCAGATGCTTCGGGTTGTAGCGACCCTCGGCAGCGAGGTTGATGCGTCCGAGCGCATCCCCCACCTGCACGTCGATACTGCCCTGTTGGTCGTTCAGCGCGACGACGTGGCCGACATAAATCTTGTTCTGTTTGGGCGTGCCCGTCGCGGGCGGCCCCCACAAGCGCCGCGTCGCTTGAATGTAGGGCGGCTCGAGCTTTTGCCGCACGGCGTACGCGTCGAGGTTGTCGCGCACGGCTTTGCGCGCCGCCGCCTGCAGAGCAGGATCGATCGTCGTCTCCACCGTAAAGCCGCCGCGCGCCGCGGCCTCACCGGCGACGTCCTCGAGCAGCTTTTTGGCGTATGTCACGACCTCCGGACAGAGCTCGGATTCGCCGTCGCTCGCGGGCGCCAGCCTGAGCGGCGCGCTTTCGGCGGAGTCGTGCAAATCGGCCGTAATGAATTGCTTTTCCAACATTTGCCCGAGCACGTAGTGACGGCGAGCGAGGGCCTTCGTCTCATCGCGCCGGGGTGAGTAGCGCTCGGGCGACGCGACCAAGCCAGCGAGCAACGCCGACTCCGGGACGTCCAGCTCCTTCGCCTTCTTTCCAAAGTAGTAACGCGCCGCTTCCTCGATCCCGAAGCGCCCATGTCCCAGATAGATGCGATTCAGATAGAGCGCGAAGATCTCGTCCTTGCTCAGTTCGTGTTCGAGCCGCCGCGCCAAAATCGTCTCTTTGATTTTGCGCGAGTACGTGCGCTCCGGGTCGAGCAGTACGTTCTTCACCACTTGTTGCGTGATCGTACTTGCGCCCTGGCGCGAGCGCCCGGCACGCAAGTTGGCCGAGAGCGCGCGCAGCATGCCCCAATAGTCGAGACCCTGGTGCTCGTAGAAGCTTGCGTCTTCTGCGGCCAAAAAGGCGAGCTTAGTGTGACTCGGCACCTCCGAAAACGCAATGACGGTGCGGCGCTCGACGAACAGATTTGCCAGCACCGTGCCATCGCGCGCCAGGATGCGCGTGACTTGAGCCGGCTGATAGCGCGTGCGCAGATCATGCACGTCTGGCAGATCCGCTTCGTAGTGGTGGATCACCAAAAATGCGGTGAGCGCACCGGTGAGCGCGAGCCCGAGCAGCACCCAACCGACGACCTTCGCGACTCGAATCAGTGTTTCGGTGCGCGTGGCACGCATCAGTGCCCCAGGACGCGCATGACCACCACTGCCAAGAGCACGCCGGCGATCAGGCAAGCGAGGGCGACGCCCACGAGCAGGCCGGAACCCGCTGCCGCGTCCGCCTTCGGCGCGTGGGTTCCCACGCGCGGTGCGTTCGGGGTCGGACCGAGCACGGGCAGCATGGCAACGGCGCTGCCGCCGAACGGCCGCAACGCCTCCGCGAACTCCGCAGCCGTTTGAAAGCGCCCTTCGGGCTTCTTGGCGAGCGCGTGGGCCATCACGGCGTCGAGCTCTTTCGGGAACGTCTTGTCGGGCACGCGTTCGCTGAGCGGGATGATCGGCTCGGTCACGTGCTTTTGGATGTACTCCATCGGCGTCTTGGCCGTGAACGGCAGCTTGCCTGTGAGTACTTCGTACAAGATCACCGCCAGCGAATAGATGTCGCTGCGCGCGTCCAGCGTGCGCCCTTGCGCTTGCTCCGGAGACATGAACTCCGGAGTCCCGAAGACCATTCCCTCTTGCGTGAGAATGACGGAGCCCGGTTGCATCTGCTGATCGGTCACCTTCGCCAGTCCGAAATCCAGAACTTTCGGAAAATCAGCGATGCCGCCCTGACGCGATAGGAAAATATTCTCAGGCTTTAGATCGCGATGCACGATGCCAAGATCGTGCGCTTCCTGCAAAGCGCCGCAGACCTGAATCAGAATGGCGATCGCGCCGTCCTGCGGGATGGGGCCGCCCTTGCGCACGGTCTGATTCAAGTTCTTACCCTCGAGCATCTCCATGACGATATAGAGCGAGCCGTCGTCTTCGAGCTCGCCATACATGAACACCGTGACGG
>DASXKQ010000050.1:0-3510 GCA_036496745.1 Polyangiaceae bacterium | reverse complement strand
ACAGGGCCCTCTGGTGTCGCGGTCGACCTATACTCTCCCGCCGATCCCCAGCGGCTCAACGACTCGATTCGAAAAATTGCGAACGGTCGCCCACGGCCGGCGGCCGAACCAGCCCCCGGCAGCACGGCTCACAGCGCCGATTCCCGCTACTACGCTCACATCACATTCTTGACAGCGACGGACGTCGTCCGGAGCCTGGCAAAATTAGACAGAGGGTCCAAGCTCTTCGTGTTCGTGAGCTCGGCCGAAACAGCAGCCACGGCGCTCGAAGCGGCGGTGGCGGATCCAGGTGGGGAACTCGCCCGCGACGTCGCCGAGCTCGCATCCGTGGCTAAACTCGGGAACGTGACGATGCGGGTCGTGGATGCTGGCGATCTAGCAAGCGCAAACGTACTTCGTTCCCTCAAGTAGTCCGCATGGGTGTTGCGGCGGAAAGGGCACGGCGCGATCGCGCCAGCTGCCAGGGCTCCGGCGGCTCTTGGTGAACAGCATGCGGGTTAAGCACGAGCTCTCAGCCATCCGATGGCTTGGTATGGAATCCGCGAGCGACGGGATCTGCCCGTCGAGGCTCGTCAGCTCCGGCCGGTCGGGCGTGGGCCGATTTCAGTCGGTACGAAGCGCGATCACGGGATCAATCCTGGTCGCTCTTCGCGCCGGAAGGAACGACGCAGCCTCCGCGACCAGCAGCAGCGTCATTGACAACGCGATGTAGACCAATGGCTCCGCGGAACTCACTTCAAACAGCGCCTGTTGCATCAGCCGCGACACAGCCAGCGCGCCGACGATACCGAACGCGATCCCTACGAGTGTGAGACGACGGCCGTGGCCCAGCACCATCCGCATCATCGCTCCCGGGGGTGCACCCAGTGCCATCCGCAGGCCGATCTCGCTGGTGCGGCACGCCACCACGTGAGCCATCACGCTGTAGACACCGAGACTCGCGAGGACGAGCGCAAGCACCGCAAAGCCGCCCAGCAGCACGAGCCCCAACTTGCGGTTCGCCACCGTCTGCCCGATCCGCGCCGTCAACGCTTCCGGCTGCAGCAGCGGCAGATCAGGATCAATCGTGCGTAGCGCCTCGCGCACAAGGGGCGCTACGGCGGCGGGCGTCAGATTGCTGCGCACCAGCACGTTGGTGAGCGCCTCTGGCCGCTGGAGAGCCGGCAGGAAATATCCTGGTTCGGGTGGCGTGTTCAGGCTCTCGCTGCGGATATCAGCGACCACGCCAACCACCTGCGCCTGCTGCTGCGCCATCCCGGTGACCAGCGTGTGTCCGACCGGGTCCTCGCCGGGAAACAGCCGCCGCGCGAACGTTTCGTTGATGATGACGACCTGCGGTACGCGCGTGTTGTCGCGCGCATCGAAGTCACGGCCCGCACGCAGCGGAATCCGAAGCGTGCTGAAGTAATGTGGCGAGACGAGATGCCGGTTCGCGTAGGGACGTTCGCTGAGCGGCGGAATCGGTCGGCCGGCAACCGCCACCACCGTCGGCCCCTGATTGCCGGTCATCGGCACTCGGTCGCTGAGCGCGGCAGACGACGCGCCCGGCAACGTAGCGAGACGTTGGTAGAACTGCTCGTAGAACTCGATGAGCTTGGCGCGCGAGTAGCGCGGCGGCAAGGCGATCTGGGCCGTGAACACGCCCTGCGCCTCGAAGCCGGGGTCGACGTGCTGCAGCCGCTCAAAGCTGGTGAGCAGCAAGCCGGTGGTGATCAGCAACACGAGCGACAGGGAGACTTCAACGACCACCAGGCCGCTACGAAGATAACGACCCGATCCGACGGAGCCTGGGCCCCCTGCTTTGAGCGCGTTGGGGACATTGACGCCAGACGCCTGCATCGCCGGTAGCAGTCCAATCGACAGACCGGTCACCAGCGTCGCGACCACCGCGAAGCCGAGTGCAAGGGAATCGATCCTGATTTCAGCGAGGCGCGGAATCACGTCCGTGCCGAAGGCAACGAGCGCGCGCAGCGTCCACTCGGCGAGCAGGAGTCCGACGCCGCCCCCAAGCACCGCGAGCAGCATGCTTTCCAAGACGAGCTGACGCACCAGCGCCCCGCGGCGCGCGCCGAGCGCCAACCGCGTCGCGATCTCTCGTTGTCTTCCCGCAAAACGCGCGAGCAGCAGGTTGGCGATGTTCGCGCAGGCGATCAGCAGCACGCACGCGACGGCGCCCAAAAGCAGCAGATAACTCTCTCGCTGCGCGCCGACGGCATCGTCCAGGAGTGGTACGAGCTCGATCGCCGACAGCGCGTCGACGTTTTGCGGGTTCGCCGCCCGGTAGCCCGCCGCGATCACGTTCATCGCCTCGCGCGCCTGCTCGAGCGAGACGCCCGGCTTGAGCCGCGCAATCGGCCGGAAAAAGTAGCTGCCGCCCTGCAGCTGCGACGGCGCGAGATAGGGCAGCTCGCTGGGCCGCGGAACCCAGATCTGCTGATGATTGAGCGGAAACGCCGTTGCCGCGTCGGGCAGCACGCCGGTTATCGTGTAGGGCGCGCCGTCGAGCGTGAGCGCCTGGCCGAGCACCGACACATCCCCGTTGAGGCGCTGCCGCCACATCTGCCGGCTGATCAGCACCACGCGCGGACCGCCGCGGCGATCTTCATCCGGTGAAAAGTTACGGCCGATGATCGGCTGCAGTCCGAGCGTCGGCAACAGGGTGGCCGAGGCCTGCAGGCCAATCACCTGTTCGGGATCGCCGCGCCCGGTCAGCGTGAAAGCGTTACGTGCGGACAACGCGAGATCGCTGAACACCTGCTGCCGCTGCTGCACTTCGAGGAATCGCGAATACGAGAACCCGACGCGGGTGAGATTGTTGGCTTGGTCGGTAGACGCGAGCCTTAGCAATCGATCGGGCTCGTGATAGGGCAGCGGCCGCAGGAGCACCGAGTTGACAACGCTGAAGAGCGCGACATTGGCGCCGATGCCTAGCGCGAGCGTGCCGACGATCACAGCGGCGAACGTGCGCTGCCTGGCTAAGAGCCGAAAGGCGTAGCGAACGTCGCGGCCAAGGTCATCGAGGAGTGCGCCGTGACGGCCCGCACGAACAATCTCTTTCATGCTCTCGACGCCGCCGATCTCGGCGAGCGCGAGGCGGCGAGCCTCGGTGGGAGGAATACCCTCCCGGATCCTGTCGGCGGTGGACATCTCGACGAACGATCGAATGTCGTCGTCAAGTTGCTGCTCGATGCGATCCCGGCGGAGGATCCAAGATGCGATCGACGCCAAGCGCCGAAGGACGGTCATGCCCCCTCCAGCACACTGCTAATAGCGAACGAGACGCGCTCCCAGCGGCGTTTGTGCTGCTCGAGCTGTCTGCGGCCGGATGTCGTCAGCGCGTAGTACTTAGCGTTCCGATTGTTCTCGCTAGGCCGCCACTCAGCTTTCAGCTTGCCGTCCTGTTCGAGGCGGTAGAGCGACGGGAACAGCGAGCCGGGATTGACCCGGAAATGGTCGTGACTGAGCGCGGTCAATCGCTGCGACAGGCCGTAGCCGTGCAGGGGCTCGCGC
>DASXKQ010000049.1:0-23979 GCA_036496745.1 Polyangiaceae bacterium | reverse complement strand
CCCGGGCAAAGACCCCGGCTCCGTGGCCGCATAAAGGGCTGAATTTGCTGGGGTCACGTCTCCGGTCCCATCTCCGCCAACGCCTCAGCCCGCTCCACCCCGACCAACCGCGCCGGCTTTGCCCGCCGCTTGGGCTTGTCGAGCTCAACCGTGAGCGCCTGCAGCGCCATCCTGAGCACCATGTCGGGCGACATGCCGAGCCGCTGACGATAGCGCCGCCCACGCGGCGAACATCGCGAGAGCGGCGGAGCGTCGCATTGGCACGCTGCTGGCGGAGATGCCGAAGGCGCCTGCGGGTAGACCTCCGAACAATCGGTCGCACGTTGCCACCGATTTCGTAGCGCCCGTGTCCACGCTCAAGGACCACGGCATCACCAAGACCCAGAGCTCTCACTACCAAGCCGCGGCTGCCGTGCCCGAGGATGAGTTTGACGAACCGACGACGGTCGGCGAGGCTTGCCGTCCAGCCGCGCCGCGGGTAGCCGATCCGAATGCCCGTCCGCTACTCCGAGCAGATGCCGGTCGCCGCGATCCGAGATCTGCTCGGCATCGTACGCGTCATGTATGCGACCGAAGTAGCTGGCGATGGACACCCGGTGCGGCTGCAAGAGCTTGTCGAGATCGGAAAGCTGCTAGCCGGCGCGTACGCCGATGCGCGCACGCTGCCCGCGGACTGCCTCGGACACCGCTCGGGGTGGCGAAAGGCTGAAGAGGCCGTGCAGCGCCTGAGCCTGCTGATCGCCGACGCGATGCCGCTGCGCCCGGTCGCGCTCAAGGCGGGCGAACGCGTCACCGAAGGTGGCAAGCCACCAGCGGATGCGCTCACGGCCGCGGACCGAGAGGCGCGGCGACTGCATCGGGCTAGGCGGAATTGAAGCGCCGGGATGCCGCGAGCTGCGCGCTAGTCTCGCAGCTTTATTATCCGGAGGCGCTACGCTCCCGCGCCGAGTTGCATCAACTGTGTGTCGTACACGCAGCCTCGCCCGGTGCTGTTCGACACTTGCGTGCGCCCATTGTCGTCGATCTCGAGGACAATGTCGCCCTGGCACTGGATCGGCGCAGACTCGATTGGGTAGTGTGTAATGAAAGCGGCCGCTTCGGGCGGGATATCCTTCATGGGCACCCAACGGACCACGTTCGCTCCGAAACATTGGCTAGCCAAGTTGGTGCACCGCGGCTGCAATCCGAGGCGGACGACGAGGTCAAAGAATTCGTCGTGGGGATGCGACTTTCCATTCGCTGAAACGAAAACGAACTTGCCCGCGGTGTCGTCGCCGAGCAGATACTTGTAAATACTCTCGTTGCTGTTGTGCTTGGACGCGTGGTGAGGAACTTTGAGCGCGTCCGCGTTGAGCGACAGCACGCCGTCACGCTCCATCTGGCGCCGATGCTCCGTCCATTGGCCTAGTGTCGAGTCGGCGCCGAGGACAACGGTGTGACCCCGATACTCGAGGCTGAGGACGACTGAGCTGTCGTTGACGTCCGCGAGCGTATCGAGATCGCTATCGCCGCGCATGAGTCCCTGAAGGATCGCCTTCATTGCTTTGAGCGGCAGGTGCGTACGGATTTCGAGCTGGCCGGCCCCCTGAACCCCGATGACTCCGTTTTTTCCGCTGCCCTCCTCGACTCGACTCTGTTGCGTGGCGATGAATTTTAGCACGGAGGCAAGCCCGAGCGCGGCATCGTTGATATCACCATCGTCGGTCAGTGCGACACTGCGCCTCAATCGATCCGCAACCTGCCGTCTCAGAGCCTTGAACAGCTTTTGGTTCTCACTGAGAAATGGTGGAACCATTAAGCGGCGCACATCGAAGTTCTTAAAGATGTCGTTGAATCCCGAACAGTGGTCTCGGTGGAAGTGCGTCACGACCGCCAGGTCGATGGTCTTGATCTTCAATTGCTCGAGTAGCTCGACGGTGCGATTTCGTTTGACTCCCCCGTAGCGAACTACGTTGCAGTCGACGACGATAACGCGGCGCTCCTCATCGTTGACCTCGACTACGATGGAGTCCCCGTGCCCCACCTCCAGAAATGTCACTCGCAGCACTAAGTTAGTCGCTCCACGTCGGTCAACAGCGCTTCAAGCTCTGCAATGCCCTCCTTGGTGCCCGTCGGGGTGCCCATCAGGAATTGCTGAAAGCGCGTGCCGTTCACCCTCTTCTTTATCTGATACTTGACGGGCATGCCGATCTGAACGAGCCCGGCATCGTCGAGGAGCTCTCGCGGGAACTCCACAGCCAGCTCCTTGCCAAGCTTTACGCGAACGTGCGTCTGGTTGGCACTCATAACGACGCCCGAGACCTCGGCAAGTAGGTCAGCGGAGGCCCCAACTTGCGGCGGCGCTACGGCAACCTCAACGTCCTCGGGCCCTGTTGCTTCAGTGAGCTTGGACGATCGCGGGAGTGCCTTTGGTGCTACCGAGGGTGATGGAGTTGTAGGCCGCGCAAGATTTTCATCGAAGATCGATACAGTTTGAGTCATGAGTCCCTCGCTCTTAGGCTAGTCGTGATACCCCCAACAACGCTTAACATTTGGGCTTCTGAGCGCGCCGCGAATCGCGAAAAGCGAAAGCCCGGGATATCAACCTTCCGCTCAGAAAAATCGATGTCCAAGACAAGTCCTTCTCTGAGCGCGGGCTCTTTTTTGAAGTACTTCTCGTATTCGCTCGAACGATAGGGCCCGCAGGCAACTCGCGCGTCGACGTCGTGCTCATTCGTGGCCTCGAACACGATCGCGAGATCCTTCGGTTTCGGAAACGCCTTGGAGACTGGGCCGTCTAGCTGCGGCAGATTTGCGCGCAATGCATCTCGAATGCCCTCAAAGGAGAACGACGGCTCCTCCACGAGGATCCAGACGCGCAATCCGACGCGCTCATAGACGGTTCCGATGTCGCCCTTGAGCTCGTCCCTCATAGCGTCACCAACCTCGAAGACCGGATGCTTCGCCAGTTCGCCAACTTCAACGCCGTCCGTGTGTTCGGTAACGGCGTCGAGCGACGTTATCGTAAGGCCAAAACGGTAGTGGTCATTGTCCACCCGCCCTGAGTTGGCCAACGTATTGTTCACCAGATTGACCTCACTCTTGGCGTCAACGAAGGGCAGCCGCTGCGTCGTTTTATGCAGAAAATCGGAGTACTTGCCGAGCCGGTCAATGATCCCAAAGCACAGCGGGAAATCGACTCGGAAAATACTCTTGTACAGTTTCATGACATCACGCAGGCCGCCGCTCGAAACGAGTCCCACAGCGAGATCCTGGCGGAGTGCAGCACAAAGCGCTCGCTCAGGCCATCTTCCGCTTTCACTGAACATACCCGCACGTGTTCTGCCCGCGGGAAAAGTCAGAACTTTAGCGCTTTTGCGCCCGCGACCCGCTCCGCCCCGACGAGCCGCGCCGGCACGTCATAGAGCGCTCTGGCGCCCTCGGGCGTGAGCCGCCCCGCCCCGCCGTCTCACGTTCGCGAGCCACGCCAGCTGCGCTAAAGGTTCGGCGCGGAGCGTCCAACACGGGCCTGCGCTAGCGTCATCAAAGCGCAGGCTCCGTTTGCGCCGCGACGGGAGCGGGCGCAGCGCACTTCTCGCAGAACTTGGAGTCGGGCTGGTTTCGCGTTTTGCAACTCTGACACCGCCAGCGGCGTAGTCGTCCAGCGCAATGACGGCAGTACTTTGCTGCTGCACTGCAGTCGCGCTTGCAATGTGGGCACGCAACGGCTGTCGACTGCTTCGAGTCCGTCTCGGAGTCGGAACTCTTTCCCTTCCCCTTGGTAAAGAGCACAGCAAGCGGCAAATAGAGTGCCCCGGCGATCAATGGACTCACCGGGTCCCCTTGTGTGAGCGATAGCCCGACGGTGGTGAGGGCAATCGCGGCGGACACCGCCAGCGCGGTTGTTCCACGCGTCCTGTTTTCCTTCCTGAAGAGCAGCCAATGGAAGATGCTGCTCCAAATCCACAGCCCGAGCAGGCAGCCCGCGATGTAGCCCATGGCAACAAGGGGAGCACCCGCGCGCGCAAATCACAAGCGACCATGGGTGGCACACGCGAACATTGCGCGCGACCCCGAAATCCGTAGGATGGGAGATGGATGAAAGCTGCGGCGAAGCCGAAAACGAAGGTTGCGACAGCGGATACCAGTCGCGACGCGATCGTAGGGCTGCGCGTCGCAGGTAAGATCCGCGCGAGCATTGCCGGTGATTCGGTGGCGCTCATCCGGATCGATGAAACGTTTCGCGAGTTGACCGGGCTCGACCCGAGAGCCGCTGCGAACGTCGTCGTCTTCGAGGCGTTCGAGCAGTTTGCGGCGGCGGTGGTCGCTCCAACAGAAGAGCGCACAGCTTGGCTGGCGCGCATCGTGAGACCCGAGATCGACGACCATCCGAAAGAGGCGAAGCGGCTTAGGGTGATGGCGTGCATTCATGGCGCAGCGAGACTTGGAGCCGCCGCGATACGCGAGCGCACGTCGGTGGCGCGCGAGGCGCTCGCGCAAATCGATCCGGGGTTTCGCGAGCTGTCCGACGCAGTGATCGAAAAGGCGGCGACCACCACAACCCGGCGAACCGGCACCCACAAAGACGCGGCGAATGCAGCCGCGATCCTGTCGGTAGCGGCGCGTGTCCTCGGTGATGGTAGGCAGAAGGGCGAGACAGAAAAACGCGCGATCGATCGTGCTGCCAAAGCATATCGAAAAGCCTGGAAAAACTGCTCTGATCTAGTAGCGGACATGCGAGTCATCGAACACACCTGATCTGGTGTGTTTTGGCGGTCCCATCCTGGGGCCATGAATCGCGTAGCCGATCTAACAGCTCATCAGACTCGACAAATCGCCGTCCTCGCATGTTGCGATCCGCGCACCGTGCGCAAGTATTTCGACGACGAAACCCACTCGACAGTGACTGCTCGCATCGAGCAAGCGCTCGAACGGATTGGCCGCGGCGATCTGGTTCGCGGCATGGATCCAGGTCCCGAGCTCACGCACCGAAAAGGGGCGCGATGAGCACGGACGAACAGGCGCACGTGCTTCTTGAGCTACCCCGTGGCGAGACGGAGGTGTTGCGACTCACGCGCAAAATCTATGAAGGGCGGCCATTCACCGATTTGCGCGTGCACTTCCGAGGCACGGACGGCGGATGGTACCCGACCAAAAAAGGGACGAGCATCCGCGACAGCGAGCTGCACTCCGTTCTCGATGCGCTGGCGAAAATTGCAAAGAGGATCGAAGGGGGCGCTGCTCCGCAGGCTCGTGTCACCCGAACGAGTGGTGCGCAACGGTCGCTGCCTGCCGGCTCAAGAAACGAGCAGCCGGCGTCGGACTCTGGATACGACAGTAGCGAAGATGGGAAGCTGTTTTGACTGTCGCGAACCGCAAACCTAACGAGCACATCGCTCCAGTCATTGACTTGCTCGAGCGTGCGGCAATTCGGGCCGAAAGCGGCTGCGCGACGCCCGCCGAACTGCGAATGCTCGAACAGCACGCACGTGACTACAAGCCAGCGGCGTGCTGGCGCGACCTCGGCACGGCGCGCACCAAGCTGGACATGCTCCGCGTGTGCTCTGGGCTCGGCCTGCACGTGCACGAACTGGCTGGCATTGTCGAACCCGCAAGCGCGGCGCACCCGTTCGGCGTTTGCACCTGCGGCTCGGACAAGAAGAACTCGAACGGCAAGCACCCGATCCCGAACAGGTGGCAGACGCTTCCATTCGACATGGAGCGCGTCGAGCGCGCTTTGATTCGCGAGCCGCGGCTAAACCTTGGGTGGCGCATGGGGCAGCAGCCGAGTGGCGACACGATTATTTGTTTCGACGTGGACGGTCCCCGCTCTCTGCTCGACCCGCTCGAAGCAAAATTCGGGAAGCTGCCCGAGACGCTGACCGCTTCCAGCGGGAAAGGGCTGCACCTGTTTTTCCGACTCGCGGAGACGTCAACCGTCCCGAAAAACACGAAGCTCTGCGGCATCAAAGAGATCGACATCCGGAGCACCGGGGGTCAGGTCGTGATCGCGCCAAGCACGCACTACAGCGGCCGCGAATATCAGTGGGTGAACTGCATCGAACCGGCGGAGCTAGACCTGTGAGCGCCGGTTGGAAATCCGCGACGGCGCCAGCGCCCAAGAGCGAGCCGGTCGCGAAGGCAGCGCCCCGCAAGTCGACCAACGGCAGCCGCGAGGAAAACTACCTTGCGCGCGCATTCGATGGTGAGATCGAAAAGCTTCGCGGCGCGACCGAGGGCGACCGCAACAATCAGTTGTTCAAGTCGTCGGCTGCGCTAATCGAACTCGTGGCCGGTGGCGGTCTTGTCGAGAGCGAAGTCCACGCGGCATTGACCGAGACGGCGCGCGCCGTCGGGCTCGGTGAATCCGAGATTGGTTTGACGATCGCGAGCGGTTTTGCCAAGGGCAGGCAGCAGCCGCGCAGCGTGCCTGAACTCAGCAACGCGAACAGAAAAGGGGTGTATGCGGACGAGTACACGCCGACGGACGCTGACTCGCCGGATGCGCCGCTGAGCGTAGCGGCAAAGCGCGGCTTCGAGGTGTTCGGCGAGAGCGAACCTGCCGAGCGCCCATCTGCAGAAGAGCCGCTCCGTGGTCTGCAACACCTTGGAGCCGTCGCGCTGCTCGGGCGCGCTCGCATCGAGGAGCTGGCCGCCACTCCGATCGACTACGTATGGCGGGATATCGCGGTCGCCGGCACCATCGTTCTGATTGCCGGTCCGCCCGCGGAGGGCAAAACCACCCTGCTGTTCTTGGCGCTCGCCGCACGCGCAAATCCCGGCGAAGACACCGGCGAAGTTGTCTCGCTGCTCGGTCGCGAAATCAAGCCCGCCCCGCCGGGCAAGTGGGTCGTAATCATCGAGGGCGAGCATAGCGAGGCGAGCACGTCACGCAAGCTCGTGAAGAGTCTCAAGCTGCTCGGGCTCGATCACGCGGCGCTCGACCGTGTGATCATCGTTGCGCGTAAAGCCGTACGACTCGGCTCGCCAGAGTGGCTGGACATCGTGACTCTGGCTTCGGCGGGACTCGTGAGCGACATTGCGATCGATACCGTCGCCCGCGTGGCGCCCGCTGACGCCAACGACGAACGCGAGCAAGTTGCAGTGTTTGACGAGGTAGCGCGCGCAATCGAGGCCGCCCCCGACGGGGCACCAAAACCGCTCGTTTGGGCCGTGGCGCACACTAGGAAGAACGGCGGCGACGGCGACCTGTCGGACGTGAGCGGCAGCGCTCAGCGCACCGGACAGGCCGACTCGGTGTTGATGATCAAGGGCGAAAAGGTCGACGGTCGAACCGTCAGCACCACAGTCAAATTCCCCAAGCTCCGGGAGGATCCGGACGACTATCCATTGCCCGTGACGTTCAGCATCACGGAGAGCGGCCTCGAGCTTGAGGACGGCGGCGCCGACGGCAAGACCGATGACCGCCCGCTCGAGGTGCGGATCTCGGAGCTGCTCGAGAAAGGGCCGAAGACGAAGAATGAGCTCAAGGGAGCGCTCGGGCGGAACCCCAAGGACCTTGAGGCGGCGATCAACAACCTATTCTCCGCACGCGCGATCACCACGGACGAGGTCACCAAGGGTGGGCGAGCGTGGAAGGTGTTCAAGCTGCGTCCGGGAGCACCGAACCGAGCACCGAACTCGGGTTGCACGGAACCGAGCACCGAACGAGCACAGGACGTCACCGAATGACGCAGAAAACCATCGAACTCGCACCGAACGCCCCGAGCACCGAACGCCTCTCTCCCTCTAGGAGAGGGCGTGAGGTTCGGTGCTCCACGTTTGGAGCCACGCGTCGCGCTGAACTGCCCGACATGGACAGGGCCGCTCATCCGCGCTCAGGATCGCCCGGAACAGCAAGCCAACCTGTTAGCCCTCGCAGAGCGCAACTGGAAGCCGCGCTGTCGGCAGCGCGAACGACGGTCCAATTGATAGAGATCGAGCTCGCGGGCTTGGACAGCGCGCCAGGTAGCGATCCCCTTCTTGGCACGCGGGAGACGCTCGAGAAATATGGCCTCGGCCATGAGGCGATCCGTGCTGCCGCCGAGCGCGGCGAACTCGCAGTGCAGCGCGGCGCGCGCGGCAAGCTTTTGATCGTGGAGTCGGAGCTGCGCCGGTGGCTTGCCTCACGCCCGTATCGGCCGACCCTTCGCCGGCCAGCAATGCCAGCCAGCGACCTCGACGCGTGGGACGCCGACACCGATCGAGAACTCGATGAGCTGATGAGAGCCGGCCAATGATGCATTTAGGCGTCGAATGGCTAAGTGCTCGAAATCACGCGTTCGGCTGCCGCCCTTCCCTTGCGAGGTTTCGATCAGTCGCTTACACGCGACCCGCTGATGGCTTATTTTAAGCTGGTTTGGCTGTTCATGGCGTCGGGTCCCCTACCCGATTCTTTTGGACCAAGGGCGAGATTGCGCTCGCGTTCAAGCGCCTGCGCGAGCTGCCCAAAGCGGCAGGCGGGGCTAAGAAGAAAATGGGGCGACCGAGCAAGGAAAGTAAGGCGCAAGCGCCTGACTTTTCCGGTCAGTCTCGAGACGATGCCGCCGCGATGCTGGGCGTGTCCACGCATGAAGCGCGGGACCTCGAGACCGTGTTCACGACGCCAGGCGTCCCCGAAGAACTGAAGGCCGCCGTCAACCGAGGCGAGGTAGCGCCGACCCCAGCCGCGAAAGCGGTGCGCGCGAAAGCGCGCTTGGTGAGCGCGTCGCTACCGGTTACGAATGCCTGTATTTCAGCTGCTTTCAGTTGTCGACGGGGGCGGTTTAAGCATGCGAGTTTCGGCATGGCTCGCGCGCGCAAGTGATTTCGCGTACTTACGTGAAGCGCTTTTCGATCAGCGCTGCCGACGTCCGAGCGCCTTCACGGGCGCTTGCTGGCCTTCGGCTGCCCGAGCACCGGCGCAACGATCACGATGGCTACGGCGATGCCAATGCCGGTCGCGAGCAGGCTTGGCACACCGAGTACGCGAGCGAGACGGGCGGTCGCAAGCTGGCAGACAAGCGCGATCAGAAAGCGCTTCAGCCGGCGCCTGCCCAGGGCTCGTTGCTCGTCGGTGAGCGGCATGGCGTCAGCGGACCAGTATCAGCAACGCTCGTCAACCGGTCGTCAACGCGGAGTGATTCACAGTGAATCGCGGTGCTTCAGAACGACTCAAAATGCAGGGGAAAATCGACATCTGCGACGGGGGCAACAGTTCGAAACTGATTGCGCAGTGCAACGCGCTCGTGGCACAAAGTGATCGCCCCTTCGTGAGACAAGCTCGAGTCAACGACCGCTAGCGCAACAAACGAGACCAACTCCACCGCCGCACGAGCGGCTGACCCTGAAGCCTTTCGTGTGGTCGAGGGCGTTCTGGAGATTCGTGAGCGATGTGGCCTGAGCGATCTTGAGCTCGGTACGCTTGCAGGCGTCGCTTACCGGACGGCTCGCGAGATGCGGCTCACGCGCCAACCGCCGAAGACCAAGGGCGCGCAGCGACGACTGCAGGCGTTCCTGATCAAGAACGCGGCTGCTCGCACGGCTGGCGAGCTCCGATTCGCGGGGGCACCGTGATCGGCAAGCGGACTTTTGATCCGCTGATTTCGCTGAAATTAGCCGAGATCGCACAGGTTTTGGCTGATCGTGGGCCAGTGGGTTGGGCCAACTGATGGCGATGCGCACCGCCCACGGTCGCGCCGCCAAGCTCGGGACGCTTGCGGTGATTGAGACATGCCCGCCGGACGAGCTACCCGCGGGCATAGCCGGGCCTGCCCGTCCTGAGGCTGAGCGCCAGGGACGCGGCGAGTTCGCTCCAGGGGCGGGCACGAGCGCGGTGGCCCGTCTAGGTGGCCTAGCCGCCGCAGAGACGCGCAAGTTTGCCCGATTGTTGGGGCTCGTCGACTTCGACGAGTCGCACCCATATGCGCCGTACATGCGCCTGGCGCGCGAGCACCGCGAGGATCACGGCGCAGATCTGGCGGCGCATGTCGGGGGCGGCCGTATATCGGCCGGCGTATCAAGCATCCTGGCGTCCGCCTCGCTCGCCCTTGCGGCCTCTAGATTCTTGTACGACCGCGGCGCGCTTGCGGGAGACCCACTACTGCTTGGCCAAGCCGCTCGCTTGGCAGACCAGTCGCGCACCTCGTTGCTCACGGCGCACGAGCTCGCCGCACGCGAGGCAGTGGATCGGCGATCTCAGCAGTCTGCGGCCGATCGTGTCGCCGCCCGTATCACGCCCAAGGCAGCGAAGTCGTGATCTCCCCGACCATCCTCGACGTCGCCCGAGCCATCCGCGAGGCGACCGGGCAGGAGCCGCTGACTCCGCGGTGGGAGGCCACATGCCGCGCTTTTTACGGGCTGGAGCTGCGCGAGCAGGACGTCGACAACCTCGCCGCCGGCACGCGCCGCACCAAGGCCGCCATTCGAGCGATGTCACGCGGGCCCCGCCGTGAGCTTTGGGCTCGGGTCGGCCGCCGCGGGCGCAAGAGCTTCACTATGGCGATGCTTGCGGTCTACGAGGCCATGTTCGGCGGGCACGAGCGCTACTTGGTCCGTGGCGAGCGCGGCCTGGTGGCCGTGATCTCAAAGGATACCGCCGGTTCGACCTTGGTTGCACGCTTCGCTGAGCTGCACGCGGAGGCGCTCGGCGTTGCCTGCCACTGGTCGAGCATCGGCAGTGTGCGCGTGCTCGAGCTCGAGGGCTTCGCGTTCGGAATTGCCTGCTTCCCATGCAATGCGAGAGCACCGCGCGGCTTCGCGGTTCCGGTAATCATCGCGGACGAGATCGCGCATTGGGCAACGGATAGCGCCGAATACATGAACTCCGACGAGTCCGTTCTCGGCGCGATCAAGCCAGCGATGGCTCAGTTCCCAGACGCCAAGCTGCTAGCTATCAGTTCGCCGCTCGGTCGCGAGGGAATGCACTACGAGACCATCGATGCAAACTTGGGCGGCGCCGATCCTGATGTGCTCGCCGTCGAGGGCCCGACGTGGGAGTGGAACCCAGAGATCAGCGAAGCGCGCACGCACGAGATCGAAAAAGATGCCAAGACGCATGGCATGGAGTTCGGCGCTATCCCGCGCGACTACGTGCAGGACGACTTTTTTGGCGAAGGGATCCCCGCCGCGCTGAGTGACGACCCACCGCTCGCAATCAGGCCGACATTTGCCCTCGATCCAGCTTTCGCGCACGACCGGTTCGGGTTTGCTGTGATCTCCACGCAGCCGGACCCCAACCCGGCGCCGAACACCAAGCCGAGACGCATCACGTACGTGCACGAGACCGGCGCGTGGCGTGCAAACGGTGCAAAGCCGTCCGAACTACTGGCGCGTTTCCGCAACGAGATTGCGGGCCGATACGTCACGGATGTGGGGCACATCACCGCCTATTCCGACCAGTACGAAGGCCACTCGCTGCGTGAACTCGCCCGCGGCGCCGGCATCAACTTGATCGTGATTCCGTGGACCGGTGGGACTTCCGAGACCAGCAAAAACGCGCGGTATCGACAAGTGCGTGCCGCCATGTATGAGGGCGCGTTTCGCATCCGCCGCGGCGACGTGGAGCTTGTTGCTGAGATGCGCACCGTTCGATCAATCATCAACGCGGCCGGCCACGAGCGAATCGAAACGCCTCGCAATGCTGCGGGGCACGGTGACAGGACGAGCGCGCTTGTGTTGGCTGGCTCGATCGCGCTCGGTCGCACGCCAGCAGCGCCTCCACAGCCAAAAACCCAAAACGACGAGCAGCAAACGATGCGCTCGGCCGTCATCAAAACCGCGCTCGCCCGCCTGAAAAACGACCCGCTCCGAGCGGCGCGCGAATACGCCCGCTCGCACGCCCACCACTGACAGGACACACAATGCAAACCATCGACCAAGAAATCGCAGTCACCGGTCAGCTCAACCGCACGCTGAGCGCCCTCCGCGAACGTGCTGCCGTCACCGCCGAGAACAGCCCCGAACGCGCGGCAGCAGACGCCGTCCACGCTGGGTTGCTCGACGGCGTTGCCAAGCTCGTCGCATCTGCGCTCGAGCCGACTCCTCCACAGAGAGTGGTAGCGTGAGCACGAAGCTCAATACCCTTGCCGATCGAGAACTCGCGCTCACGCGCCAGCTCGAACGCAGATTTCGAGAGCTTCGCGCGCGCGCTGGCGTCCGCGTGCTGCCCGGTCCGAAGCGCGCCGAAGCGACTGCAGCACGAGCAGCAGCCCGCAAAGCGTACGAGCGATTGATCGACAGCATCGCTAAGCTCTTGCCGAAGGTGGCGTCATGAAGTCGGCCAAGTCGGCCGCGCGCCGCAAATCGAAGCCGGCGGAGCTCGCAGCGCTCGAGCGGGCGCTTACCAATTCGGTGTTGCGGACGCTCGCTGCGCAGCTCAGGGTCATGTCTCCACATCACGCGAAGTCCGCGCTCGCCGCGCCGTCGTTGCGCCGTTTGCTCGGAGCGCATGGTTTGAGGCTGATCAGGGTGAGCAAATGACCGACGAAACCAATCTGGACTTGGCCTCGCCGCTCGTGACCGAAATGCTGCGGCTGCAGGCGGCTATCAGACACGCGGCCTCAGGCACGATCGACGAAAAACGCGCACGGCTTGCGTATCGTGAGTTCTGCATTTCGACTGAGACCGCGCTGGGTCTCGACCCCGAGCCGCTTTCGGTAGCCGAACTCGCAGACCGCGAGATCTTGCGTCTCGCTGACCGCATGCTCGCCGCGCAAGATCGCATGGATGCGGGCGGTCCCGACGCACACGCGGCGACGCGGGAGTTTCGGCGATCGCTTGCCGAACTCCGCGGCGGACCAGATCCCTTTCGCCACGCAAACTAGCGCCGTCTGCGCCCCATCAGAAAGCACCCACATGTGCCAGAAACGCAACGAGAGCCACAGAAACCCGCCCGGCCGCTAAGCGTCGTCGAGCAAAAGATCGCTGACGCGGTGATCCCGAAAGGCACGATCGCGCGTTATGCGGGCCTACGATTCCCCAATCACAGTTTGATGCCGGCGACCGGTTCCGCGTCGCTGTTCTTGGGTAATTCATATGGCAAGGGCGTGGTTGTCGCCATCTGCCTCGTTGCTGTCGCGCCGGGCGTCGCGATGTTTCGTTGTGTTGTCGAGCGCCCAGGCGGTCACGACTACTTCGACATTTCGCCGACCGCTGTGCTCACGGCTGAGTTGATTGATGGCGAGGTGGTCGTCTGATGGCAGACGCGACAGTCGCAGCGGCTCCAGCGCCCGCATCACCTGCACCAGCAGCCGCGCTGGCGGTCACGCCCGAGCTCGCCGGCACGACTACCTCGAGCGAGTCATTCGATTCCGCGATGGATCGGCTCGGAGGCTACGATCCGCCGGCCACGGGCGATACAACCCACGAGGGTGATGCTCCCGACCCTGCCGCCAAACCGGCGAAGCTCGACCCCAAGGCCAAAACGAAGGCCCAAAAGGCCGAGGCGGCGAAGCCACCCGCACAGCCCGAAAAGCCCGAAAAGCCCGCGCCAGCTGTCAAACCCGACGAGCCCGCGCCCACAACTGCAACCGACGGCGACCTGCGCACGCTCGAGACGCTTGCCAGCGGACTGGGTCTCAAACTCGATGGCGGCGCTCTGGTCAGCCGCGAGCGCGCAGAATTTCGCGCCCGCCGTCAGGCCGAGCAAGCGAAGCTCGATGCTGACGCGCGTGCATTCAATGACCGCTTCGGTCAAATTCGGCAGCGCTTCGAGCACGACCTCAACGATGCGTCCTCTGTCGTGAGTGCAATCGAGTCTGGCGATGCCGATGCGCTCGCCGCCGCGCTCGGCCACAAAGATCTCGACGGTCTCCAGGAATATTGGATCAACAAAGTTTCGGATCCAGGCTTCGCCCGAACCCAAGAGCTCGAACGAAAACTTCGCGAGCGCGACGAAGCCGAGGAGCGACACCGGAGTCACCTAGCCGCACAGTCCGAGAACAATCGCCGCGTCGAAGCGCAACGCCAATACATGGCGACCTTGACAGATCAGGCGCAAAAATCAGCCGATCCGTTGATTCAGGCGCTCGCCGACGAGCCGTTGTTTCTGACTGCCGTTCGTCGCGAGCAACAACGGGCGTGGGACGGATCGCGCACGATCAGCTTCGCACAGGCGGCGACGAAGGCACGTGCGCAATTGACTGGCCTCGCAAAAATGTTGAGCGAAGCGTTCGCGGATGACGCGCCTGCCGCTCGCGCCGCGACCAACAAGCCCGGCGTCAAGCCGCGCCCACGATCTGCAGTTGTCCCACCGCATGCAACGCCGACACCATCGAAGCCGGGCAAGATGAGCAAGCCGGATTTCTATAAATACGCGTCCACCAGATTGCGCGAGGCAATCGCCGAAGACCGTAGGAGCGAGTGATGGGCGAGCAACAAACCGCAGTGCCCACGACATCTTCGAAGCCCGAGGCGGTCCACGATGCGATGACGCGCCTGGGCGGCTACGACGCCGAGCCAGCCGCGTCTGCCCCAACGTCCGCGCCCGCCGCCAAGCCCACCCCAAAGCCCGCCAAAGGTTCAAAATCGGTTGCAAAACCGGTCAGAAACGCCGCGCCTGACGCCTCGAGCCGGCTGCGCGAGCTCGCCCAAAAGCTCGGCGTCGATGTTGAAGATCGACCTGTGCTCACACGCGAGCGCGCCGCAGCGCGCCAAGAGCGTCGCGACAAGCGCGTGGCGCTTGATAGCCACATGGCGACCTCGCAGCGCGCGCTCCGAGAGCAGATCGCGAAGCACGGCCCGATCGTGAAGGGCGTTGCGGCGATCCGGCACGCGATGGATCAGGGTGGTCCCGACGACTTCGCAAAGGCGTTGGGGTTCGGCGGATGGGAGGAGTTCCTGACGACTGCTCACAGAGCTAAATCCGATCCCAATCATCACCGGGTCCGCGCGCTCGAGCAGCAGCTTACGCAAAAGCAGCGCGATGAGTCTGCGCGCGCAGCTCGAGCTCGACAGGACGCGCAGCAGACGGAGCGCGCGCAAGCGCAGCGGCGCTATCAATCAGAGCTCCAGGCTCGTTGCAGCAATTCGACCAACAAGATCGTGCGCGCCATGAGCAGCGACCCGCAATTCGTGGCGACGATCATGGAAATTCAGCGTGAAAACTGGGATGGGCAGCGAACCGTCACCCCGGAGCAGGCGTTGATGATGAGCGTCGGTGGAGGCCGCCCGGTGATCGGTGAATTGCGCCGACTCGCCCAAAAGCTTTCGAAGGCGCTCGGCAGTGGAGAGCAAGCACCAGCCGCGAGCAACGGCGGCAAGGCGAACGGCTCGCGATCGAACGGCTCGCGATCGAACGGCAAGTCCCCGATGGTCTCGAAAGATCGCAAGGTGCTTGCGGCCGAGATTGCACGCCGACTCGCAGAGGAGGTCGACGAATGACTGTCTTCGAGCGCAAGCGACTCGAGCACCTACGGCGCGCCAAGGAAACCGAGCGCCGTGAGCGCCGAATCGAAAAGCAGACGCGGCGAACTTCGAAATCATGCCCTCGAGAACAAGGTGGCGCCGCCGGTGCCGTGATGCTCAGCGAAGGCAATCGTGGCTAGGTCCGTCGAAAACAAACTGATCCACATCCCGCTAAACCGCGGCATGGATCAGTCAACTGCTCCCGAGGTGGCGCCTGCAGGCACGCTCTATCGCGTCACCAACTGCCGCAAGCGCGGACCAGGCGGCTTGCTCGAGTCGCGTCCTGGCCTCTCGCAGCTGCCGTCCACCTGTCTCGGCGAGAGCGCGCATTACATCGCGGGTGACGGTACGAATCAGTACGTGTACCGGCCGAGCTTCATTACACGGATCGCCGATTCGCCGATGCTCGGCACGACGGCCGGGGAAGCATTTTGCTTCGAGGGCTCGCTCTGGAACTTTTGCGGCCGCTTCTCGACGTGCCTGCCGATCCAAAAGCATACGTTCATCGCTCCGAATCTGCTCGCCGAGAATGTACAGGATGGCACGCTCTTCCCGCCACAAACGGCCGTCAATCAGGACGGCTATGTGATGACGGTCGCGATCGACACCAACGACACGACGGGCGGCAACGTCATCGCCTACATCGACTCGCCTGATGGCGTGCGGCAGATGGTGCAATGGAGCAAGACGACTGCCGTCAAGCGCGTGCGGCTGGTAGCGCTCGGGTCGAAGTTCGTGCTGCTCTGGCAGGCCACGTTCGGCGGCGTTGCTGAAGTGTCGGCCAACACCTATGTGCCGGCCATGGGTAGCCCGGGCATCATCTATACCGAGCTTGGGTTCCTCGTTTCGCTCGTGAGCGCGGATTCATTCTGGGATGCGGCCGCGGACGCGCCGGCCTCGGCGGGCCTTTTCTATATCGCGCTAATGCCGTCTGCAAACTCCGTCGCCGTCGCGAGCTTCACCGGATCGGGGTCTTCCGCGCATTCGACTGGCTTCGCCGTGGGCTCCAATTCGACACCCGTCGCGCTCTGGGTGAACCCAACGACCAAAGATGTATGGCTCGGATTCAACGATACGAGCGATTCGCTGATCACCGGTACCGACACCAACGCGAACGTGAACACGTCTAGCAACAAGACGCTCCGAATTCGCGCCGATGATTCGCTCGCCTATACGGTCATCACGGTCACGAGCAGCACTTCCACCGCCAAAACCACGATCGCGAGCGATCTGAATACGGCGTTCAGCGGAGCTAGCCTGGCGCTGTTTGCGTCGGTAGATGTTGTGACTCATAAGCTCACGATTAGCAGTACGAACACGATCCCCGGCATCCCCGGCGCATTCGTCCAGATCGATTCGACGGCCAATGGCTCGACGCTCAACACAGCGGTCGGCTTCGCGTCGGGCGGCTCTACGGCCATGTCGGGCGCCAGTTACGCGATCTTTCACGCGACCCTCACCCTCGTACTCGCGCACGCGACAATCGATGCAACCCTCGGGGGCCTAAGCCATTCGGCACCACTCTTTGGTCTCTACCGAGGCAACACGCCGCTCGATGGTGATGGAACGGTCGCCTTCTATGCGGTGGGCGTCTTCCAGACGTCCGGATTTTTCAACCGAGCCATGTACGTCGGCACCTGTAACGTGGCAGGCAACAGTCAGGTCGGTGCCTACCATCAAAGCGCTTGGCCGGTCTCGAAGCCCGATCAGTATCAGCGCATTTGGGTTCTGATCGATTCCGGGATCGTAGACTCAAGCATCGACACAAACGGCTCTCCTATTTTTGCCGTGTCGCGCTATGCGCTGCTGAGGTTCTCAGACCTGACGGTTGACGCAACGGACACGAACAACATCCAGCTCTTGTCTCCTCCGACTGTCGAGCTCGTATCCGATGGCTATGTGTCGCTTTCATTCGCGCTCCGATACGAGAACGCCGATTCTCAACAATCGGCCGATTATTTTGCCCCGATCGCCGTCGGCTCCAATTCGATGTATTTCCCGCTATGGGCCGGACTGGCGTTCACGCAAGGGCAGGCGATCGCTGATGAGACGCACACGCAGAGCGCTGGCACGCTCGTGCAGGCTCAGGTCCTCCAATACACGGCGACCGAACTCGACGAACCGAGCGCCACGCATCGCGATCACGACGCGATTCAGCAATCGGTAATGATCTCCGGGCAACCGGTCGAAATCTTCGGGCAGTCGACGGCCGAGATCATCTACGGGATCACGAGCGGCAGCGCGAGCCCCGCGCATTCGGCGGGCGCGGCTGAGGTGGGGTTCCTGCATCCGCCCGCCATTTACAAGACCGCGAACGGGAGTTCGTCCGGTACTCCAGCGACGGGGACCTATCAATACAAAGCCGTATTCCAATGGGTGGATGCGTTCGGTCGCCGTCATCTCTCGGCGCCATCGCTGCCAACTTCCTTCGTTGCCGATGGCGCGCACGCCGTGACGGTCGGCGTCTTTACGACCCAATACACCCAGCGACAGTCCCGCAATTCCATGCAGGCCGTTGACGTGGTGCTCTACCGCACGGTGGCGGGCGGCACGCAGTTCCACGAAACGACCATGCGGGCCACGTTGTTCGATACAGATAGTCATCGCGTGATTGATTTCAACGATGACCTGACGGATGACCAGATCCGCGAGAATGCGTTTCTCTACACGGATGGCGGCGTGCTCCAAAACGACATCGCGCCGAGCTGCCGGTTCGCCTGTCGGTCCGATGACCGCGTATGGTTTGGCGGACTCTGGGACGCAACAATCCTTCGTTGCTCGAAAATCATCGTGCCCGGCGAGCCGATTGAAACTCCCGAGGCGGACTCGTTCATGGTCCAGCTGCTCCGGCCTTGCACGGGCCTCTCCTATATGGACGGGCAGCTGATCGCGTTCGCGAAGGACGCCATTTTTCTGATCTCCGGAGGCGGCCCGAACGATCAAGGCAACGGAGACTTCTCGGTGCGCACGCTCACGCAAACGATCGGCTGCATCGACTATCGTTCGATCGTCGAGACGGAGGCCGGTACGCTGTTTCAGTCGTTCCACGGCATCTACATGATCCCCCGCGGGTTCTCACCGCCGCAGTACGTGGGAGCTCCGGTGCAAGACTTGATGCTGCCTAGCGGCGCGGACGTGCCGACCGAAATCCTAGCCGCCGCTTATGAACAGAACGTCCAGGGCAGCTTGGCTAAGTTTCTATTGCGAGGCTCCGTCCACGCAACGGGCGGTCAAATCGTGCTGATCATGGATACGAACACGGGCGAATGGTTCACGGATGAACTTGGCGCGTCCGCACGCGAACTAGGTTATCTGAGCCGCTCATCCCAGCTAGCTATTGGGCCAGGCTCGCTCTATGCGGCTCCGGATTTCAACAACATCAGCGCGGTGATTTCTCCAGTCCTCTATGAGACGGTGACGGACCGCTACGACCATCCGTTCCTCGGGACGACCAAGACAGCGGTGTCGATGGAAGTGCAAAGCACCTGGCTCAACCCGTTCGGGCTTGCTGGTTGGGGGCGCTTTAGTCAGTTGATCGGCGCGTTCAAAACCGACACCGTAGGCATCACCTATGCGGCGTCGATCCAGATCGACAGCAACACTGTGGACGCGATTTCGTGGGCGTTCACGGATTCGTCGCAGCTTGGCGTCAAACAGTTTCGGCAAGTGACGCCGACCGTCCAGAAGGGCACTGACGCACAGTTGACGCTGACGATCGTACCGACGGATACGACGACCGCACCCGCGTACACCGCGAAGTTTGTCGCCGCTACGCTCGAGATCGATCCCAGCGGTGGCGTTCGGTTGCTCTCCAGCCCCGAGCGATGATGGACGGTTGCGTTTCTGGGTTCGCCGCGGCCGGATCAGACGACGCTCTGGTCAGCGAGGGCCGCCGACGCCTCCAACGCTCAGCGCCAAACCTGACGGACCGGCAATTTTTCGATTGGCTCGATCGCGTTCGCGCTGCAGGGGCACGGCTCGAGCTCACGCCTGATTCAATTGTGGCGCGCTATGACAGACAGTAACGGGCGCCAGGCGATCATTCACAGCGAACTCGTCCCGATCGATGGCGTCGAGCGAGCGGCCATGGCTCAGTTCTGCAAGAGCTTGTCGCCGGAGGATTGGATGCTACTCGAGATGCTTTCCGAGCGCGTACGGAACGACTTGCTCAGGCACGCGATCGCGGTGTTGTTCCGGTGGCGCAAGCGGCGAACGCGCTAAAGCCGTGGAGCCCTGGCTTCTGAAGACTGCAACGTTAGAGGAGGCGCGACTCAGCCCAAAACACTGCGAAGCAGAGGACAATCGCCGCAATCCCTGCCGCCGGGTGCAGAGGCGCACGATTGAACGATCGAACAGCGATGTAGGTCGGGAGCGACACCGGCCAAATCAGGGCGAGGGGACACCAGAGCCAGCGAGGTAGGCCCCATCGTGGCGCATCGACGACGACGGCGATGCAGAAAAGGAACGGCACCAGGTAGAACGGATTGACCGCGGGTTGCCGGCCGATGGCGCTCGCCAGAGCGGCGAGAGGTGGTGTCGCGACGATGAACCAGCCGACGGGGTCGTGCTTCGACATGTTTCCGTTTGTGGGAGAGCACCGGACCCTATCACTTTGAGAACTTGAGCCCCGTAGCCCCCGTCGCCGCCTTGTCGTGGGTCGCCGCGATGAAACCTCGCGGTGGTGATTTTGCTCGCGTGGCCCTGTTCATCGCGTGGATTTTGAGCGACATTCGCACGCCGATGTCAGGGGTCTGGGCCACCATCAAGCGCAGCGCCGCCCGCCGATTCGGCGGCTCGCCTCTGACCGCATGCCTGGCGCTAGGCCTGGCCGCCGTCCTAGTCACGGCTGGCGCAAGGTCCTTCATGCATGCATCACGGTCCAATCATCAAGGCGGTCAGCCGGAGTGTACAGGGCCGGAGCCGTTGCCCCAGGGCGTGGCGAACGAGCTGGGTGCTCGGAGTGAGCAGGCGCGCAGGTGCTACGAGCAAGCGCTACTGAAGCGGCACACTCTGAGCGGGCGTATGCGGGTAGTGGTCGAGGTGTATGAGGATCGATCGACCAAGCCCTACTTCGAGGAGGACGAGATCGACGACGATGAAATGCGCGAATGCATCCTATCGGTCTTCAGCGCTCCGACCGAGCACGGCGCGCGCTCAGGCTGTGCGACAGCGCTTATCCCACTGAGCTTCACGCCGTGGCCCGAGCCTGGCCGCGATGACGGCAAGGGCGCGCATGGCGGGCGGTAGCGCCGCAATTGCCGCGGTGCACGGCGCCCGCGGGCCCTCTCGACGTCAAACGAATGCTATCATCGCCGTCGTCTGATGCTGCCAAAGGACCCATACGGACTAGCGCTGCAAGAAGGTCGGCGTTACCGCGTGTTGACCGCTTTTGGCGACGCAAGAAAAGGGGACGTGCTCATCTTCGAGCGGTATTCGGGGCATTCCCGCTATGACGAGGAGCACTGCTATGAATTTTCCCACGAGCGCGCCGATGCACTGAAGCCGCAGGTGACTTGGTTGATCAGTAGCCATCCCGAGCGCACCAAGGAGGGCGCTGCAGACCAGCTGAAGCGGCACTTCGAACTGCTATCCGACCGTCCAGGAAGGCTGTCGCGCGCGGAGTTGCTCGACCTGATCGCCAAGCACAAGATTGCGCCTGCTTGCTATTCGTTTGGCGAGGAGCCTTTGCCGGACGATTCGGTTGTCCTTCGCCATCATCCAAACTCTGGAACCTGGTCGGTGACATATTTCGAGCGAGGACTTCATAGGCCGATCGACACGTTCAACAACGAAGAAGAGGCCAACTACATCCTGTGGCGCCAATTGAGGCCCGCGGACGCGCGTTGACTCAAAGTGGCGCGCACCAGTAGTGCCACCCCGGCGGCTCGCCCTCGACAATGCACTTCCCGCCGAGCGCCTGGCAGTCGTTGACCTTCGCATCGTCAATGACTGAGGTGTCTCCGACCATGCAGCTCCACGTGCAAATCGCGACCGTGGGTTTGATGGACCCGTAGTGGCAGGATAGTTCGTAGTACCGAGGGCCGACCTGCGCCCAGCTGTCCAGACAGTCAGCCGGGTCTGGGCCATTGCACAAAAAGCCCCAGGGGACGTTTGAGGTACCGCCGTCGGGGGGCGTCCAACCGGCGTCGGGCGAACCAGCATCGGGAGGCGCAGCCTCAGGCGCCGCGTCCTCGGGTGTGCTGGCCTCGCGCGTCGCGTCCTCAGCAGCGTCCGCTGACGCGTCTGATGCTGGCGCGTCTGGTGCGGCGTCCTTCGGGCTGTTGGCTTCGCTAGCAGCATCGTGGGTGGCATCTACGGCACCGGAGTCCCGGACAGTTCCAATCGCGCCGGCGCTTCCAGCAGACGCTTCCGGCGTGGTCACGTAGATGTTCCGCACGTCGTTGGTGGTGCAACCAGCCAGCGCCACAGCCAGCAGCGGACCCAAGACGAGCCAACGGGCGCTCATGGCTTGCCTCCGCGCCTGGCGCGTTCGGCATCGAGCTGGACGACCCCTGCCCTCGCCTCACGCCGTGCCTCGAGTTCACGGGCTAGTCCTGCGACGACCGTCCACTCGCCTGCTGCGGACGCTCGTGTTAGGGCTTGCGCGAGCGCCGCTTCGACAACGTCGACCGCTTGATCGATTCGTTCACCTGGTTTCGATCGCACACCAGCAGCCGCGGAGTTAGCTCCGCTGACAGGGGGTGTCGCGGATGCAACCGGATCGCTGTTTACCCTATTTTCCTCGGCGATTTCGCCTCGGCTCGGGGTTCGAGTCCCGTCCGCCCCGCTAGAACGAAAAAAGCCCTCACGGACGTGAGGGCTTTTTTCAATTTGGGCTAGCGCTTTGCCGAACGTGGCTCACTTGACGTGACAGTTCGGATCGCTCGCGGCGCAGGTCGAATCGCAGCCGAACAGCACGTCTACTTTCGCGCCCGGGTCGGCTTGTACCGTCGTGCAGGCGCTGGTGCAGAGTGTGATGTGGCTGGTTCCGTTCGTGTAGTACCAAGCACCCGTCGTCCCGCACGCGGCGGCACCGCTGACTTCGGGGAACGTCGTCGTCATGCCAGCGCCGTCCGTGTAGTTGACGTTGACCGTGTTGGGATTGAGCGTGAGGCCAGCGGGCGGCGCCGGTACGTCGAAATCACACGAAGCGTTGGCTGCTTGGATGGCGCCGAACGCGTCGAGCAACTGCTGCTGCGTGTTACCGCCGTTGCCGAGAAATACGCCCATCGACGTTCCGCCTGACATCGCAATGGCATCCATGTCCGCCTGGTTCGAGCCCAGGAGCCCGATGGCGTACGTCTTGATGCCATTCGCGCTGAGCGCGGCAGCCGCGATATTCGCAACGTCCGGATTGACGTTTGCGGCGCACCCGTTCGGGGTGCCGTCCGTGACCAACACGACCACTGTATGCGGAGCCTGAGCTGGGTTGGCCTGAGCGTAGGTCGCAGCGGCGTTCTCCACACCTTGCAGCGCGGCAGACATCGGCGTGCCACCGTTGGTGCCCCCGAGTGTTGCGTTGGCGGGGAGCGCAGCCACCAGCGCTTGCTCCTGTGCATCGGCGGGCGCCGCCGCGGCAGTCAGAGCACCGAGCGGCACTCCCGGTTGAGAGCACGCCGCCACGGTATTCGGGTAAGGCGACTGTTCCCCGTCGCAACTCGATTTGCTGCAATTGCCCTTCGGAAACAAACGCAGCCAGACCTGCATACCGGCAGTGGACGGACTCGCGAAGAAGGTTCGCATTGCGGCGCTGGCCTGGGCCCACTTGGTCATCGTTTGAGGGGGTACGGGCTTGTCGTTCATCGAGCCCGAGTCGTCGAACATCACGAACATCGTCAACTGCGCCAGCGAAGCCTGCGAGGTACCCTGCGCACAGGCCGCGTCAGCAGGAATCACCCCGCTGCCACCGGACCCTGGGCCGGCACCTGTTCCGCCGCTCGGATGGAGACCGGTCGTGCCGCCGCTCGAGAGATTGAGACTGCCGCCCTGGGCGTTCTGCACCGTGGCCCCTTGGTCGTTGCCCGAGCAAGCACCGGCAATGGCGAGCATGAAAAGGACGGGTGCGATACGTTCGGCTCTCATTCTATCTGCCTCCAAATTTTTCAGGGTTCCCCGAAAGACCACCACAACCCTCGCAAGGGAGGGTCAGCGCAAGCTACGACGTATACGGATGGTACCAAATTTTCAGAGTGCCAGGCGAAAACACTGCAGAAACATGAGACATCGTGCCCTTTTGTGGGTGCCTGTGGTTCGCGCGCTTCGATCGATTCGCCCAAGCAAAAATCAGGGCACAAATGTTCGATGTGCTCGATCCGAGATTTCGATCTCACCGCCGGCGGGTCTCAGCCTGTGGTTGGCCAAAACCCGAATCATGCCTTAGAAGCTCTCCCGTACCCTTAGGCGGGTAGCTCAGCGGTAGAGCGCTGGCCTTACAAGCCGGATGTCGCAGGTTCAAGCCCTGTCCCGCCTACTGAGTCTTCGTGCGTTGCAGAACAAGTGGTGCCCCGCCTACGTCGCGGGGGGTTTGACGCCAGCGGGGCACCGCGCACACGCGTATCATACCTAAGGGTTATTAGGGAAGCGCGGCGCTCCGGCACGCGAAGAAGTCACGAGCAC
>DASXKQ010000048.1:0-40051 GCA_036496745.1 Polyangiaceae bacterium | reverse complement strand
CAAGGCAGTTATTGGTACTCCGCCCTTCCCAACCTGCGCGATGAACGCCTGCGCCCACTCATGGAAGCCTTCGGCCAAATCGTCTCCGATCATGCCATCTCCCGCGACATTCTCGGCGTCTTATGAGGGGATGTCTCAGGTCGCTCGTTGAATCTCCAGGGTCGAATGATTGTGGACTTGCATCTCCTGTAGGAGCCGCATTTGAATCGAGAGCCGCTGCCGGTGCTTGCCCGTGCAGGTTGTCGTCGGTGTAGCTTACAAGCCAGCCGCCCTCCGCGCTGGCATCGGGACCATTGTAGACAAGCTCCCCCTCGAACCCGCTCGGATCCACAAACTTGAGAGGGTTGTTTAGAACGTATGCATACTTGTTCCACCCGGTGACTCGGTGCGGCGCTCCAACGATGCTGAGCGGGCGAAGCGTTGCCGGGCGTGCTCGCAGGAGCTGCGCGCGCCCGGGGTCCTCTTGGCCGTGCTCGCGAACGCCGCTTGCGCAGTGATGCGCAGCGAGCAATGGCGGCGTCCGCTGCGCGCGACCGAGGAGCCCTACTGCTGGCGTCTTCCGCTCACCAGGTGTTGCCGGAATCGGCCAGGCTGACATGCGCGAGGACTGGTGACGTGTCGCGCGAATGCACGCCGCCTCCAGCCGGCGCCTGGCCGAGCTGCGCGAGAGGGGCGCACGCTTCCTGCCACGCCCGGCATGGTGGAGCGCTGCGCGGCGGGGGCGTGGCACCAAGCCTGCGCCTGTGGGGGCTTCGCTCGGCCACGCGCCGGCTGGAGGCTCCCATGCGTCTTCGCTCTCGGTCCAAACCAACCGCTCACTTGGCTCAGCTCCTCGCGGAGCGTGCTCGCGCCATGCGTGGCTCGCCCACTCGCTCGGAGGAGGTGCTGTCGCGCTGTTTAGCAGGCGCCCAGCTCGGAGTGGCCTTCCGGCGTCAGGTGCCCATCGGGCACTACATCGTTGACTTCCTGGCTCCAAGCATCCGGCTCGTGGTTGAGGTGGACGGAGCTTATCATGCTGGCAGAGAGCGCGCTGACTCGCGGCGGGAGAGAGAGCTGACGCGCGCTGGGTACCGCGTCTTGCGGTTGGAGGCAGAGCTCGTCTTGCAGGAGCTACCGAGAGCGCTGGAGAAGATTCGGGAGGTGATTGGTGGGCGGTAGATTCGTCTCAGATTGGGCTCACCCGGATCCACATTTTTGTTGGTGGAACGTCTTGCTTTTGTTGCTCGTACTCGCGATCATTTCGGCATGGTCAACCGACGGGTACTCTCTATGGGACTGCTCACGGGTTTCGCTCTCGGCGGGTTTGTGACGGTCGCTTGCGGAAGCGATGGTGGTGTTTCGAGTGCCGCGAGCACTGCTGGTGCCGCGGGACACATCACGGCTGGGATGGGGGGCGTCGATGCAGCGGGTATGGGTGGCTCATCGACAGGAACTAGTGCCACTGGCGGTAATGCCGGGACGGCTGCCGGTGGATACAGCGGCGTTGCGGGTGGTGGGTACTCAGGCGTTGCCGGGAATGCAGGAGCTACGAGCGGTGGATACGCGGGGATTTCGATCGGTGGCGGGATTGCCGTTGGGGGCGGCGTGGCTGTCCCTGCGGGTGGGGCGGCCACCAATTGCGATACTCTGTGCACGCTAGAGGCCGCCACGACGTGCGCAAAGACTGAGTCATTTCCCAATTGCAATTCCTCCTGTCTAGCGCAGTGCAACCCTGGGATTGTCAGCGGCGCCTTAAGCTGCGCGCTCTACGTTCCCCTTCAGTGCGACAACGACGGAAACGTTGCGTTTCCTGCAATGTCGACTGGCTGCAACATGTTCCTTGCGCCGTTCGAGATGTGCCTCACGGCAGACGGCGGGACCTAACGCGCACGTCCGCGCCGCTCGGACGTCGGAGATATCGAGAAGGGTCTCGTCCGCCCGACCGTCGAAACCCTGACGCTCCTCGCGGCGCGACTCGAAGTCAATCTACTCGACATCGTGACATTTCCGGAAGAGTCGCAACGGCAAGAACTAGTAGCCCTCACGCGACAGATGAGACCCGGGACTATTCGGCGCTTGCTCAAAGATGCACGCGGCTAGCAAAGGATCCGGGCATGAGCGCGAAGAAATCATTCGTACATCTTCGCAGCCATCAGCATGTCCGCCACGTCTCGCCATGAGGGCGTCGTCGGAATCGACCGTCCTTGATTGAGATAGTAGCCGTCGGAGTCTTCAATCCAGCTCCCTAGCGCGCGCAGGTACTGCGCCAACGTCACGTTCTCCCAGGCCTCTGGATTTGTGCGCAGATTCTCACAGAGCGCTCGCACAAATTCGACAAGGTCAGCCTTTGACTCAATACCACTCAATTTTTCATGTAATTCCATCATTTCACCCGTATGAACCAGCCGCCGGCTTGCTCAGCTGTTGCGGAAAACTTCCATCCTTCAGCGGCAAGCTGACCGGGAGTTGCCCAGACAAATGGCACCTCGCGTCCTGCCTCTGAGAAGATCAGTAGTCGCCTATTGTCTAGCGTTAGTAGGCGTCCATTCTGCTCGAAGATTCGAATTGGTTCGAACCCCTTTGCCAGAGCATCACCACCAGGTCCTTTTAGCGCAGCCACCACGTCGTTAAGGTTCTCCCCCGTTCGAAGTGTCTGGCCGACGCTACTCTGCGTGAAGCGCACCGCCGCGGTATCGATCGTCGCTATTTTCTCTGCGGCTTCTGCAGCCTGCGGGAGCTCGCCGAGTCCCAACGTCGCAGCCGCAACTATCATCTCTCCGGGTCCAAGGCCCTCGGAAGGCACCGCATCAGCTCGGATGGCGGCTTCTCGTTCCTGTGCACGCTGTGCGTCGCGCGCGGCTCGCGCTGTATCCCAGCCGTTCGGAACTTGATTCAACTCGCTCGACGTGACCGCGAACGACCTTTCACCCGGGGTTGGTCCACAGGTCTGAGTCGAGCCACACGTAGGGTCGCTGAGTGCGTTGTTGATGATGCGATCGATGGCATCCGCCTCGGGACCCAACGGGTCGGAGGGCGTCGTCGCTGCAGCAGTGGAGCCGTCGCTGCTGCTATTACCCGGCTCAAAGGCTCCCGGATCGCCACCTGTGGGAGCCGCATTTGAATCGAGAGCCGCTGCCGGTGCCTGCCCGTGCAGGTTGTCGTCGGTGTAGCTCACGCGCCAGCCGCCATCCACGCTGGCATCAGGACCGTTGTAGACAAGCTCCCCCTCGAACCCACTCGGATCCACAAACTTGAGAGGGTTGTTTAGAACGTACGCGTACTTGTTCCACCCGGTGACTCGGTGCGGCGCTCCAACGATCGGATCCGGCGTCAAGAACACCGCGCTGACCGGATCGTACATACGACCGCGCATATTGACGACACTGGCAACGTCGTCGTGTTCATGATCGGTGAAACCCGCCGTGATGTCCGGGATGCTCGCCGAGCGCCGCTCACCCCAAGGCGAGAACGATTGTCGGCTCGTAGCCGGCGTCGCTCCGCTCACGTTCGTCACAGCGCCCAATGTACCATGGAGATCTGCGTGAAGCGCGTACACGGTCTCCGTTGGCGTCATCGGAGTCGGGTTGCTGAGGTCGACAGTGCCGGTGATGCCGCCTGCGTTGCTCACGATGTGCATGTGCGTCTTGGCGGAGTTCTCGGACTGGACGACTTGCGCGACGCGCTGGCCGTCTGCGTACACGTAGAAGATGTGCTGCGTGTTGCCCACAAAGGGGTGGACGCGCCGCTCGTAGAGTTCGTCCACGTAGGTTGTGACGGTGGTGTCCGCGTCCTCTGAGAATTTCTGTTGGTTCGCGTCGTACTTGTACGTCAGCGTAGTCGTCGGCGTCACGATGGTGCGCGGCAGATCGAAGGGGGTATATGCGACTGCGCGCGCGCTAGTGCCGTTGAGTTGCATCGAAGTTTGGCGACCCAACGCGTCGTACTGAAAAATTCGTGCGTCCCCAGTGCGCGTTTGGCTCGCGAGCTGATGCGCCGAGTAGCCGGCGCCGCCGAAGACTTTCACCCCATCAGATGAGAGGGTTTGGTTACCGAGCGCGTCGTAGGTGTATGAGAAGAGGCTCGTGCTGGTAGTCGTCACGTTCCACTGCGCGAGCTGGTCGAACGGATCATACGTGAACGTCTCGCTGCTACTCGCGAGACTATCTGTGCGTGTTTGCACGTTGCCGCCCGGGTAGTAGGCGTATTGCACGTCGTAAGTGCTGGGGACGTTGATGTGCAGGAGCTGACGCGTCACCGGGTCGACAGTCAACGTCTGCGTCAGACCACCGGGAAGCGTTGCAGTCTCCGCGAGTCCGGTAGGACCCCGCGTGACGGCCTGCCAATACGTTGCGCTGCCTCGTGTGATCGCCGCGAGCGTGCCGTCAGCGCCCGGGTCGCTCGGGCTGTCGCGATACGTGAGATCAACGCCGAAGCGCGTCAGATCCGTCTGCGGGTAGTCGATGTGGGAGACGCGGCCGTAGTTGTCGTACGTGTAGTCGACACGCAGATCGTCTGCGCCGGCCTGAGTCTCGACCTCCGCGGTCAGGCCCTCGGGCGTGTACGAGTAGTGCTTGGTCACGCCGTCAGGGCTCAGCGAGTAGGCGAGTTGACCGAGCGCGCCTTGGCCTGCGTCGTAGACGTACTGCGTGGCTTGGGTCAGAAATCCCGGGCTGCCATCGGGGTTCGGGATGTTGGTCGTGAGCTCTGTGGGGCGCCCGAGCGCATCGTATTGGTAGCTCGCGTTGGAAAGATCCGCCATGTGCAGGATCTGCTGAACGTTGCCAAAGCCGTCGTAACTAAGCAGCGTGGTGCCACTTTCGGGTCGAGAAATCGTGACCGGATTCGGGAGGCCGTTGTACGTGTAGGAGGTCGTCGGGCCGCCGAGCTCGGTCACGCTCGCCAGCATGTGGCCTGGGGCGTACGTGTAATCGACCTCGCGCGAACTCACGGTGCCGGTGGTTGCTGTCTCGCTCACGGCAGTAGTCAGGCCATCGCCGGTCTTGGTGACGACGGTTCGGCGAAGTTGATCCGCGCTCGTGAGGATCTCTGTGTGGAACGGATCGAGAATGTTGACCGTGACGGTCGAGCCGTCGGGGTTGGTCACACCGCGTACGTTGTCGAGGTTGTCGTACCCATATTGCGTGCGCCCACCGGGGTCGACGCCGAAGTACGGGACGTGCGCGGCGGTCAAGCGGCCCAACGAGTCGTACTCGTAGGCGGTGGTCGACGTATCCGCGCCGATTTTGATCGTTTGCTCGACGAGATCGTAGCGCGTGTCGAGCTGACGCGACAGGGTGGTGCCCGGCGACTGCGAGCGGGTGATCGTGACCTGTCCCGCTTGTTGCGCGTAGGAGATCGTGGTGGCCGGCGCCCGCGTCGGTTGAATGCCAACCGGGCGGCCAAAGCCGTCGTATTGATACAACGTCTGATTGCCGTTCACGTCGACCGAGAGCACCGGCACGCCCAAGCCCGTGTCATGCAGCATCCACGACGCATGACCGAGCGCGTCTTCCGTGCGCTCCACGTAGGCACCTTCGGTCGAGTAGGTATAGGACGTTGCGCGCTCCGTGCCTGACAGGTCGTGGCTCTCGGCGGTTCGGACGAGACCGGCTTCGTCGCGAACAAGCGTGCTCAAGACGGTCAAGCCAGCGGGACCAACGATACGCGTGGTTCCGAGAAGCTCGCCGTTGGTGCCGAATGAGTTAGTCGTCAATGCTGTGTTCGTGAGTGCGCCACGGTTCGTGCTGGTCGATACGACAGAAGGCAGGCCGATAAGCCAATTTGCAGTGTCGTTCGAGAATGACGCCGTTACGGTCGTCACTTCAGTACCATCATCGTTTGTGACGGCGCTCGTTACGTTCCCGAAGTCGTCATAAACTCGATCGACCGTTGTCCCATAGTACAGGTCGTCCGCGTTGTTCCCCTCGGTGACGCCATTGGCATTGGGATCACTGTCGGTGCGAGAGCTATGAAAGTTCTCCACGAAGAACGTCGTGTGCCCGTTGAGCCAGTGCGTCTGATGCGCGAAGGTTGCAACGCTGTAACGGTCGACCAGCGGCGGCAGCGGCGAGATGAGCTGCAGGGAAGCGTAAGGTGCGCTGTCGGTCCTGATATTGGTGAGAGCGGCCGATCCCGTGAGGGTCGCAATCGTGAGAGGCTCGTAGGCAAATGGGTACGTGTGATAGGCGTTGACATCACCCTCGCGGGTAGTGTTCTCGTAGCTGCTCGTGATCTTTTTCGCGCGCTGCAAGTCCAGCGCGGTTATCTTCGTAAAACCCTGAAAGCCGCGACCGACGACGTCCACGGCGGGCGCCTCGTAGTAGTAGGCGTAGCGTTCGACTTCCTTGCCCTCCATGAAGGTGGCCTGCGCGACGACGTTGAGGCCGCGGCGCGGGCAGAAAACCCCTCCCGTCTGCGGGCAATTGGGGACTTCCGCGCCGGAGGTTCCTGTTGCGTCGGCCGTCTCTTGGGTCGCGAGAAAGCCGGTGGGCTCCGCAGCGTAGCCGACTGCGGCGAGCTGCACGGTGTCGCTCGTGATGTTCGTGATTTCGTCGTCGCGGTTGGACGGATCTTGGACCAGGAATTGGAGGAACGTGTGAGCCTGGTTCAAGCCATCTATGGACACAGCAACTCCCTGGACGATATCGGGTAGACCATCGCCATTGAAATCGCCGACATGATGAGCGCCAAAAATCGTCGCCAGCGGAAGCGAGTGCCCGGGGTCAAATAGCGTAAACCGCGGCTGCGTATAGGGCAGACGGCTAAATGCCAACGCTACGCTATCGTTGTCGACCGCTTTCGTCGTCCAAAGGCTTGGAGACTTGGTCTGGTCTCCCGCGAATGCAATGACGTCCGTCAAACCATCCCCATTGAAATCCGCGGTCACTTCCAACGAGTCTTGCGTTAAGTACGGAAGCAGGGTCGGATCCACGACTCCGCTCGAAAGCTGGCCGCTTGCGAAGTCGTGCGGTGGTAGTGCCTGCGACTCGGCGGTTGCCAACTGCCCCGGCGCGAGAGCAGCAAACCCCACACCCGGCGCGACGCCGGTGCTCAACCGTGTCGTTCCCCTGCCGTTCGGGCCGCCCGTGGCGATGTTCAGAAGGTCCGCAAGCCCGTCACCGTTCAGATCGACCAGCTGCGTTCTGCCGCCTGGTGAGGTCGGACCTGGAAACCGGCTATCCTGTGGCCCACTGTTCCCACCATCGCAGACTTGAACCGGGCTCGCGAAGCCATTTCCGGCGAAATCGCCAGGCACTAGGTGGCATTCGACGTTTTGGAAGGACCAATTCGCTCCTCCATTGTCCATGCCGGGTAGGGTCACCGCACTGCCGTATGCGGCGGGAAACAAACTGTTGGAGCCGAAACTCGCATAGGACAGCACATAGACATGATTGAGATTGCTTCCCGTGACTGTGTCCTGTGCGTAGTCGAGCACGCCGTCGCCGTTGGCATCGAAGAAGATCGGAGCGCCGTTTCCTGCGACCGCCACAGTATACGGAGTCTGATCGGCGTTAGTGACGGGCACAAAGTTCCGAGCGACTGTGTCAAATCGGTAAAGCGTACGCGCCGTACCCGCGCCGGCGAGCAGCTCGGAGCGGCCGTCTTGATCGATGTCGACAGCTTGCGCGCCGACCCAGCTCGGGCTCATGCCCAAGTGCACCTGATCGATCGACAAGCCCCCGTTGCCGTCGACGCGAGTCAAGTATAGGTAAAAATCTGGCGGACAGACACCAGAGCACGAGCCCCCACTGCTAACTCCTGAGCTGAACAAGATATCGTCCGTACCGTTGCCATCGAAGTCCGCCACGATAAACGGGTATTCGGGCTCAACGTAGCCGTACGATCCTGCGATGTAGTTTGCCCAATAGGAGCAGTTCGTCGGATTTGCGGTCGTACATTGGTCGCGTGCCACGATGCCCGGACCGTCGATGCCAAAGACGTTCCACGTCGGCCGAAAATCCGTGCCCTTTCCTGCTCCCCAGGTGAAGTTCGTCGGTGCCTGGCAGACACCCAGACCGTCACACAAGGTAACGGCCGTGATGCGCGAGCGAGACGTGGCGCCGCTCTGATCATAGGTGAGCTTGTACTCGCGCAGCGGACCATTCACGAATATCGAGATGTCCTTGAGGCGGTTCGCAAGGCCCGCGGGAAGGCCGCCCACCCAACGTGAAATGAAATCCGGCCGCGTTTCGTAGTTGAACTTGACGGTGCGTGTATCTTTTGCATACGGGCAAGAAAAGCCCGTGGCGCAGCCCGTGTACGTGATCGTGGAGATCAGCGTCGTGACCGACGTACCCTCCGGTTGATACGTATAGGTCATCGTGTTGCCAAAACGATCTTGAACGGAAGCGAGCGGCCAACTGAGCGCGCCCGCAAAGATCGAGCTCGCATCGGGTGCGCCCGTCACCGGGTCTCTGGACTCGTAGCCCGCTTGCGGAGAGCCAACCTGATACGTGGACATTCTCCCGGTGCCCTTGTGGAACACCGTGAAACTCAAGGGCCAGTTTGAAGCTCCATCATACGCAGCAACGATCTTGGCGAAGGAGTCGTGCTCCGTGCGGAATTCCGGCGCAGTGCTCGAACCCCCCACGTGAACGAGACGTTCGCCGTCGAGACAGAAGTTATCAAAGCTCTCGTATTCTGGAAACGGAGGGATGCGTGGGAGCTGAGCCTTGGTCGATGCGGCAAAGCCCTCTCGCGCGACCGAACTCTTGCAGCGCGTGATCGCCGACAGCCCCTCGATGCTCCAGCCCACCCCGAGCGGCCCGTTGGGTCCCGAGCTGTCGTACTTGAGCGCGAGTTGAGGCTCCATGCCCGCGCGCCCTGCCGGCACTTGGATAGGAATGCGGTAGCTGAACGCGCCGGTCGCGCTGACCTTGGAGTGGCCCTCGATGCGCCCGGCGGCGCTCTGTCCAGTGGGCGCGGAGGGCAAGATGGTGCTGGCGCCGCTCGGCGGTGTCGGCGAAACCGGAGCGACGACGTCGTGCGGCGTGATGCCGTCAATCCGGCAATCCGTCGGCTTCGTGAAGCTCAGCGCGACGGTCATGTACACGGAGCTGCCGCCCGCGCTCGCGACCACGCTGTTGATCCAGGCAGGAAACCGCGAATGTGTACTGTTGAAAGCTGCCGAGCGCGCCGGTCAGCACGGCTTGGCCGAGGGTGGCGCTCGCTGGCTGCCCGGACACCGAGCTCAGGCCGAGCGTGACGGTGCCGAGCACGGACGGATCCGTGCCGAGGTTCTCCACCCAGATGTCCACGCTGCCGAATCCGCCCGTGAAGGGAGCGAAGGCCGCACTCTTCAACTGGGTGCTTGTCACGCCGCTCACGGCGAGCGAAGAGCTCCCCTCCTCATGGACGCTGCTGAGCGACAGCGTCGCGTTGCCGGAAGCTTGCGTCCAATCAGGCAAATTTTCGAAGCCTAAGATCCGCGCCTGGTCGCTCGTGAGCGTCAACCCTTCCCGCGACTCGCCGGTCGGGTGACCGCCGCTGCCGCCCGAGCAGCTGGCCGCTGCGACGAGCACGGTGAGCAAGAGCATTCGAAGCCAGGTGACGCCCGCATGCGTGCGCGTTCCTGCACGCTCTCTCCAGATCAAGCCCCGTGCCCACCTGCTCTTTTGCTTCATCGCCCGAACCCTTCTTTGCGTGCATCCTCGATCGAGGTCAGAGCAATTGCAACAGTATAGATTGGTAACCGATATGTGGTCGCTCGCGCCGGACCGCGCCGCCCGCGCCATCGAATCCGCACACGAGCGCCATCGCTCCCGGCGCGAGCGCGTTTCAATCTGAGACAGCGAGCTAACGAGAGCGTCGCGGAGCGCGCTTCACGCGCACTTGCTTGGCGCGCTGAGCTTTCGGTTTCTTGAACAATTCCGCGGTCAAAACGCCGAGCCCATTGGCGAACGCCGTGAGCACGAGCACCGACATGTTCTGGCTCCCGCTCTCGATGCGCTGCACGTACCTCGCGGTCACGTCCAGCCGTTCCGCGAACGCTTCCTGGGTTAGGCGCTTGCCAATCCGCAACTCCGCGATTCGACGGCCAATATCGCGCAGCAAGACAGCGGGATCGTTCGAGCGCACGCCCGAAAGATTCGGGGAACCCGGCAAATTGAACCACGAATGGATAAGTTCGTGAACTCATCCATTCGCGAGTTGTGCGAATCTCGAAGAGCCTCGGCCCAAGAGCCAAGAGCCGAGCTCGGAAAGGCAGCCCAAACGTCTTCGATCGCACGGGTCCCGTCGAAATGTTCGGCTTCGCAGCTACAGCTTCGGACCACGGCCGCGACGGGCGCCCCAGACCGAGTGCACCATGATGACTTGGGCTTTGGGGTTGACCGAAAAATACACGTGGTACTCGGTTCGCTCGAGCAACCAGCGACGCATGAGATGGTTCTTCCGATAGCCGTAGATTTGACCTGAGACCGGCGCTGTTTGGAGCTGACGCTCGGCGGCCGCCAGCTCATCTAGAAACAGGAACGGCGCTTGCGGTCGATTCTTGCTCCACCACAGTGCGGCGCGGGCGATCTCGCGCTTCGCGCCCAGTCGCGCGGACTTTCACAACTCCGCTCGGAGCTCCGCGATGATCTTCGATAGGTCTTCGACGTTGCCAGCTTCCTCGTCTGCAATGCTCTCGTCGAGCGAGCGGTGGAGCGCCGCGCGTTCTTTAGCGTCGAGGTCGTCGCCGCCAGTCGAGATTACCTCGTCTAGCGGAATGAGTTCGACAACCTGCCCTTCCGGCAAGTCCGTGGGTTCGTCGAGTTTGAGCCGGCCGTTTTCGACATGAGCCTTCAATGCGGACATGCCCTGAGGATATCGCGTTTCGCGCCGCTCCGCCTCTGTGCGGTGGGCAGTGCCGCACCCAGGCCACGGCTTGGGGGGCGGGGCCATCCGTGCGCCCGCGCGCCACCCTACCTCCGACTCAACCCGACCTCATCATATCGAACCGGAATGGCCGCCGCGCTGAACGCCTTGACGGCGAGTAAGCGGATCCGTGCTGAGCGCGCCGACGCCGGCGACGCGACGTCCGCTTGTACGAGCTGCCACCCGTTGCTCGTGCTGGCGAAATCGGAGCTCGGCTCGCCGAGTGCCGCGTCCGAGCAGTCGCTCGAAGAGAAGAAACCGAGGTCGAAGCCGCCCGCTCCACCGTCGACAGTGACGTACACGCGAGCGCTGAGCTGATAGTCGGACTGCGCAACGACGGGCACGCATTGCTCCACGCCGGCAACGACTACTCCGGGCACGTCGCCCTCGGTCGTGTTGACGAGCTCGAGTGAGCCGGAGCCCGTAGCCTGCGCGGCGTCCAGGCTCGACCAAGATTCCGTCACATTTTGCTCTGCTTGCCAGCCGTGTGTATCGCGGTCGAAGTCAGCGTTCACCAGCAAATTGCCGGAGCAATCCGCGGCGTCATCGGTACAGGTGGGGCTCGTGACGGCATCGGCGTCGCTGGCTCCGTTGTTCGCAGCGAGGCTTGGCTCGTCACGCAGCGAGCGATCGTCCAAAATGCACGAGCCGAGCGCGCACGCCAACGCGAACACGCACGCTGACTTGCGCAAGACCGGACGCCGACTCGAAGAGGTCAGAAGCTACCTCGCGCGCGCAAGCCCCAAGAGCCGTCCGGCGCTGCGACGGGCTCCGCGGTCCACGCGAACTTGGAGGGAGAGCCTTCATCCCGCAGGTAGAGCGCCGTGGCGCCGAGGAGCGCGAACGCTCCCAGCCCGAAGCTCACGAACGAGAGATTGCGAGTCTGCCGGGCGTCGGCGACCAGGCTGTCGTGCGACGTGATTTGATCGTGGGAACAGGCGACTCCCGCCGAGCAGATGCGGGCCGCGCGATCGTTGTCGGCTTGATACTGCAGGCCGAAGACCGTGCCCGCGACTAGCCCACTGACGCCCAGCGCAGCGACGCTCAGCGTCCAAATCGACGGCTGGCGAAGACGAAATGATTCACGGTCCGTCGCGTGTACGGCATGAGCCGGAGCGGGTCGCACGGACGAGCCAGCGAGCGGCGGCGAACGAGTCGGAGCGCTCGCTGCCAACGCGGGCACATGCACGGTCACCTCCGCGCGTTCAGCCAGCACGACGATTTGCGTGGACCACGACTCGTGCCCGGGCGCGCTTGCTTCGACCGTATGCGTGCCCGGATCGACGGCCACTGCAACGCCCCAAGCCGCGGGTTCGAGAGGCGCGTCGTCGCGCGTCAGAGTAAGCTCGGGGATCGACGCGTCGACTTCGACCGTTAGCCGCGACAGTTTTGGCTCGAGCAGGGCAGCCCGCTCACGCGCAACCTTCTCGCGCTCGGGCTGAGCGGCCGCGTGCGCCGCGTCGGCGGTGAGCGAGAACTGCTGGTAAGCGCTTGCGGTCCGGCCGAGTCGTTCCCAGCAATCCGCCAAATTGAAGCGCGCGCCAATGCCGACGTTTCGTTGCAAGCTCCGCTCGAAGAAGGAACAGGCTTGCTCATACTCGCCGTGTGCCGCCAGCCGCCGCCCCTCCGCGAACAGACTGCGCGCTTCCGCGGCCGCGACTCCCGAAGCAGTGGGTGGCTCGTCCGCCGATGCCCAGCGCGTACTGGTACTGGCGCAGCTCAGCGCGACCAATCCGATTGCACGCCAGAGCCTGGGACGCCGAGTCATCGCTCAATTCGCGTCGTCGAAGAGATCGCGCGAGGCCGCCTTGGGCGGCTTTGCGTCGGCTACGGCGCTGGCGTGAGCGTGACTTTTCTCGTCCGAGCTCGCGATTTCCGAGCCACCGCTCTCGCTGCTGCGCGCCACGCGCGGCGCATCGACGCGCGGCGCGTCGGTGCGAACCGGAACCGGGCGCGCCGCGGGACGCGGTGCCACAAGAGCCACGGGCGTCGCGACTTGCGCGGCAGGCGGAGACGAACTGGGCACCGCTGGGGCAGGCGCCGATCCGGCAGCGAGCGGCGTCGCGCTCGGCGTTTGACCCGGTTGCACGAGCGCGGGCGACAAGGATGCCACGAGCGCGCGCTGGGCGAGCCCCGAATCGAAGCCGAGCGCGCCCTGCATCGCGCGCACACCGACGTAAGCCCCGAACGCGGCCGCGCAGGCGAAACCGAAGCCAGTCAACATCAACTGAGGAGCACGATGCACCGGCGAATCGGCGGGCAGAGCGGGCGGCGGTTGCGACGGCACGCGCACGATCGCGCGGGCCGAGGACGGCGCGTTCGACGGCAACGGGGGTGGCCGCGTGCTGCGCGAACCACGTATGTGCGTCCGCCCGATTCGCTCGACCGAGCCTTGCCCGTCCGACGACGCGAAATACTCGAGATCCGCGGCAAGATCGCCGACCGTGCCGTAACGCACGGAAGGATCCTTGGCCAAGCAGCGCATGATCACGGACTCGAGCGAAGAGGGAATCTCGCTGCGCAGCGCCGTCGGCGCCGTCGGGACGTCAGCGGCGATCATCGCCAACAAGCTCGGCGTGGAGTCCGCGTCGAACACCGGAACGCCCGTCAAAAGCTGATACAGGATCGCGCCGAGCGCCCAGATGTCGGCGCGCGCGTCCACGTTGTGCGGGTCGCGGATCTGCTCGGGCGCCAGGCACGATAGCGAGCGCGCCATGCCCGCGGTTCCACTCATGTTGACCGCGCTGTCGGTGAATGGATCCTCCGATACGCAATAGTCGAGCACCTTGATCAACGGACCGCCGTCCGAACGCCGCGTCAGAAACAGGTTCGACGGCTTCAAGTTCCGGTGCACGATGCCGAGCGCGTGCGCCTCTGCCAGCGCTTCTCCCGCTTGCAATACGTAGTCGACCGCTTCCGGCACCTGCAGGCGCTCGCGCACGCGCAGGACGCCGTCGAGGTCCGAGCCACGCAGATACTCGCTCACCATGTACGGCGCGCCCGAATCGAGAATGCCCACGTCGGTCACGCGCGCGACGTGCTCGCCGCGAATCTGCACGGCGTCGCGCGCGCCGCGCAAGAAACGCGCGACCGCTTCCGGGTACACGCGAGGATCGGCGAGCAGCAACTTGATCGCCACGCGTTCGGCGAGCTGCACGTGAATCGCCTCGACCGTGACGCCGAGCGCACTGCGCCGCGGCACCCGTTCGACCCTGTATTTCCCGGCTATGATCGCGCCGACGCGCGGCAAGCGCACGCCGTTCGTCATGGACTCGTTCGTCGCGCGCTCTGCGCGCCGCGGCGCGTCTCCCGCGTCGAGCAACTCTTCGTCGAAGACGAGCTCACAATCGTCGACGTCCTCGTGGCTGGCAATCTCCGTCATGTGTGCGCGGATGATACCGAGTCAACGTCGCGATTCAGTGACGGTCCTACGACGAATCCACTCCGCCCTCACGCAAGCGCTGAATCAAGGAGCCTGTTGCCCGGGCTTCACGCAGGCGACGGGCACCTGCGCGAGATCGCCGCACTGGCCGTCAGTGACCACCAGCACGATGTCTTGGTCGCCGGCCACGGTGCAGGTGTACGTCGCGTCCTTGGAGGTCGCGTCGTCGAACGCGCCGTTCGACGCGAACCACGTGAAGGACAGGCCACGCCCCTCGTCCACCGCGCCGGCCGCCAAATCGATGTTATTTCCGATTGAAGTGCTGAGCGGAACAATGCGCAAGGACGTGATCAACGGACATTCGCTGGCCGCGATCTGAAGCTGAGTGTCGAGGTCCGGGTGTGCGTCGGGCGCGGGCCCGTACGCGGAGCCACAGCCGAGCGCGCACGCGCACACGCCAGCAAGAAATGCCGTCGGCCAACGCCACATTCAGAGCCCGAGTATGCACCGAATCGAGCAAGGACCCAAATAGCGCGACGCATCACTCAGTCGCAACGAGAACGTCATCGAACAGGGCGGTTACCGGGTTCGCCGCGAAGGATTTCAGGACGACGAGCCGTACGTTCATCGAAAGCGCCGAGGCGGGCGCGGTCGCCGTACAGCTCAGCACGTTCCAGTCATCGAACGTGGTCGCCAGATTGGAGGTCGCCGCCGAGATCGTATCGCCCGAACAATATTGTGTCTCGTGAAAGGTGACGTTGATCGCGCCGGACCCGCTCGGATCCTGGCCGCTCTGCAGCAGCACCTCGGCCATCAGGCGGTAGGTCTGTCCGGCCGAAATCGTGACACAGTCACCGGACCCGCGAAACACCAAGCCATTGGACGCGAGCACGAGCGTGTTCTCCACACTCAGTGAGCCGGACCCAACGCGGCCGTGAGCGTCCATCGCGAGCCAAGTTTGAACGACGTCAGGCTCGGCAAGCCAACTCGAATCATCGACGTCGAAGGCCGGATTCTTGAGCAAGCTCTCCTGACAGTCCGGTATCGAGTCCTGATCGAGGTCGGGGCAGGTCGTCGCGCCGGCCGCGCTCGTCGCTCCGCCGGTGCCGCTGGCGCCGCCGTTCCCGCCGGCATTTCCGCCACTTCCCGAGTTCCCGCCCACGCCGGCAGTACCGCTCTGGCCACCGCCGCCGAGCGATGCGTCGAGCTCGCTGCCGCCGTTGCCGCCGTCGTTCGCGACGCTGCCAGAACCTGCTGCGCCTGGGCTTCCGCCGTCGCTAGCGGCACCGCTCGAACCGCTGCTGCCCGCTCCGCCGGCTCCCCCGCCGTCCGCGCCCGCGCCCGCGTGCCCAGCGCTCGAGACGCCGCCGGATCCTCCGCCGTCCATCGCGTCGCCACCCCCAACGCTCGTGTCGACGCTCATGTGCTCGAGCTCACGATTGTCGACCGGGCAACCCGTCAGCGCGACGCTCAGCGCAAGTATCAGTGAAGACGCTCGCCAAGCGAACGCACTCGCGTTTGCGCAAGAAGGCGCGCGCGTCACGACGAACTCGACTCTCGCTGAGCCACTCTAGCGCGCTCGTATAGCACGGAATCCAATATTCGATGGCTCGCGCCGCGCGTCGACTGCGCGCGCGCAAAGTGTGAAAGCTTCGCGAGGCTCGATGACCGTTCGATGTCATTTCCATACGCATCGGATGCCGGGACGATGCGCCGCTCTTGCACGTAAACCTTCTCTCGCAGTCAACGGCGAAGGCACCGAATCGTTACAGCGACCTTCACCCACTCGGTGGTACACACCCCTCGCGTGGGCTCGCTGAGACCGCGCACACAGTCGCGTCTACACCACCGTTGTTCCAGAAAGTCGAAACCATGGAGAGTGCGACAGTCGTGACGACACTAGGCCGAAGCCACCCTATCTCTGCGCTGACGGCTTGCCGCAGCACGGATGACGACGTCCTGCGAGTGAATTCAACTACTTCCGAGAGCCGCGCCAGCGAAGCACCGGAAGAACCCCGGCCCGCACCCAAGTCGGTGCGACCCACACGCATCAACAAGCGAGACGGCTCGCTGTTTCGCTTCGGGAAGCTCGTGGCGCATTCACCCGCCATGCAAGAGGTGTTTGCGATTCTGCTGCGCATCGCGCCGACCCCGCTGACCATCTCGTTTTTCGGCGAAACGGGCACCGGCAAGGACGTCTTGGCGCGTGCCACGCACGAGCAGAGCACGCGCGCGAGCGGTCCCTTCATCGTCTTCGACTGCGGCGCGATCGCGCCGAACCTGGTCGAGAGCGAGCTATTCGGTCATGAACGCGGAGCTTTCACCGGCGCTCATACGGCGCACCCCGGCGCGTTCGAGCGCGCCAACGGCGGAACGCTGTTCTTGGACGAGGTCGGCGAGCTACCCCTCGATCTGCAACCCCGCTTGCTGCGAGTGCTGGAGAGTCGAGCCGTTCGCCGCGTCGGCGGGACTCAAGACCGCAGCGTCGATCTGCGCATCATCTCGGCCACGCACCGTGATCTGAAATCGTTGATCACCGCGGGGCGTTTTCGAGAGGACTTGTACTTTCGTCTGGCCGGCGCGGTCGTGCCGGTGCCGCCCCTACGCGAGCGCCTCGAGGATCTGCCGCTCCTGGTGCCGCGGCTGCTCGCGGATCTCGGGCGCGCCGAACTCGCAGTCGCCGACTCGACCTACGACGCGCTCGGCGCCCGCTCCTGGCGCGGCAACGTGCGCGAGCTGAAAAACACGCTCGCCCGCGCGATGGCCTTCGTGGACATCGGAGCGCTCGAGCCCAAACACCTACAGTTCTTGAACAACTCCGAGGAGGGTTCTTGTTTGGAATGGCTCCCGCTCGGCGGTCAAGCTCTGGTCGATATCGAGCGCGCGGCGATCAAGCAAACACTGGCGCAGACGAGCGGCAATCGCACGCAAGCCGCGCAGACGCTCGGCATCGCCGTGTCCACACTGTACGAAAAGCTCAGGCGCTATCGGCTTTGAGCCGCAGCTGGAGTGGAGCCCGCGCGCGATGCGGAATCGACCAATCGCCCTCACGATCGCCGTAGCCCTGCTCACGGCCGTCTCGGCGTGCGCAATCGACGATCGCCTCCTGAGCGCCGCGGCGGTCAGCGGCGAGCTCGGTGGCAGCGGCAGCGTGAGCTCGGGTGGCAGCGCCGGCAGCGGAGGAGTGAACGGAGGCGCCGCGGGCGAGAGTCCGACCGACGGTGGCGGCGGGTCGGACGCAGCGACGATGGTCTGCGGTGACGTCGATCCCGTTGCCAATTGCGTCGCGAGCTTGGCGGTGAACCCGACCTTCGACGTCGGGGACACGAACTGGCAACAGGACCCCGGCTCCACGCAGGCCTGGCAGAACCAGGACGCGGACGGGCGCGCGGATTCCGGCTCGCTCTCCGTGCAAAACAGCGCGAACGAAAACAAGATCGGCACCGTGATCGCAGGCTCCGGACAATGCCTGCAAATCGTGGCCGGTCAGAGCTACGCGATCTCCGCGCAGGTGTTCATCGCCGGCAACCAGGGCAGTACCGGCGCGGGCGGCATCAATGTGTCGCTCTTCTCGAGCTCCAATTGCAGCGATTCGATGTTGGCGTACCACAACCAGTCCACGCTGCCGACGCAGACCGACGTGTGGAGCTCCGCTCACATGGTCGTCGACACGAGCGGGGCGGAGCTTGCCACCGCTCGTTCTATGTCCGTGCGCGTGATCGCGCAAAAGGACTTCAGCGCGAAGCCGCTCACCGTGCTCTTCGACAACGTCTTGATCGAGGTCCAATGACGAGCATCAAAAACCTCCTGGCTCAGGCCCGCGGCAAGTGCCTGCTCGCGCTGGTCATGGGCGCGTGGTCGTTGGTCGGCTGCTACGCGGAACATCCACCCAACCGTGCGGCCACGCCACTCGTGAACGGAGAGGCGGGCGCGACGGGCGACGCCGACGCCGACGCCGGCAACAGCGGGAATGTCATTTGCTTACCGCCGCAGGTCGAAGCGTCCGAACGGCTGCCCGCGCGGAGTGAAGTGATGACCGCGGACGCGACGCCGAAGGCGCAGCGCGTATTCGTCAAAGACCTATTTAGTCTGTTCGCGGCGGACTGCGGCGCGTGCCACGTCGAGAGCAATCAGGGCGGTTTCCAAGGGCAAAAGGTGACGCTGCAGAACTTCGCGGCGCTGGTCAATCAGGACGCGATCGACGCGATTTTCCAGACGGATCCCACGAAGATCATGCCGCCGTCGTCCAAAGCGCCGGATACGCGACCAGCGACGGATACGGTGCTCCACCTCGGCAATCTGTTGAAGGCGTGGCTGGGCAACAGTCCCCTCCCGACGGACTCGTTTTGGCTCGAACCGGACACGTCGTCCGGCGTGAGCCTGCTCAAGTTGTCGAAGGACGTCGGCTCCGCGATGACGAATCTGGGCAACTGCATCCCGGACAAGGCCTTCGTCGGGGTCGAGACCCAAAAAGCAAAGGACCTCGACGACAAATTCAAAGCCCTGACGACTCTGCCACCGAACTTGTCGGATACGGATTTGTTCACGCTCGATTCCGCCGAGCTCGCGCGCTACGGCGTGGTCGCGTTCGCGCCGGGTTACCCGCTGTGGGCGGACGACGCGAAGAAAGTGCGCATGGTGCGCGTCCCGGTAGGTAGCTCGATCGAATTCGACCAGAAGAAACAGAAGTTCACCATTCCGGACTACACGCGTTTTTACAAAACATTTTTGAAGCAGGTCAAAGACGTCAACGGCAACGTCACGTTCAAGAAGATCGAAACGCGGCTGATCGTGTCGCGACCCGACCAATGCGACGCGAACGGCCAAAATTGCACGCCCCAAGCGCTGTTCGGCACCTACGCCTGGGACGAAGGTGAAACGCGCGCGGATCTCGTGCAGGACCTGTTGCGCGACGAAACTCCGTTTGCCGATCGCTTGATCACTTACGTCACCGACGAGCAGAAAGCCGCTGATCCGAGCGTGGATCCGGACAGCGCCGGCATCACTCGCCGTTACGCCATCCCGGGCAGCACGCGCTGCACGCAGTGCCACATGGGCAGCGTGAGCCAGAGCTTCATCCTCGGCTTCGCGCCTTTGCAGATCCGTCGCCAGGCGACGGGGACGGACGGCGTGATCGAAGACACGGGCGCGGACGAACTCAACCAATTCCAGCGCCTGGTCGAGTACGGCATCATCACGAGCACTTCGGACCCCGCCGCAAAGCCCGCCGACGTCGAGGCCCAGATCCCGAACCTCAAGGACGCGGAGGGCGATCCGCCGCGCAACGACTACGAGCTGGCCGCGCAGGGCTACATGATGGGCAACTGCGCGCACTGCCACAACCCGCGTGGCTTTCCGAGCGTGCAACATCCCGAGCTGATCAACATGCTCGACTTTTGGCCGCGCTCGGACGGCTCGGACGGCTACCCACCGAACACGCTGCCGAGCGGCGGCATCTTCAACTTTCCGATCGATCGCGTGAGCCCGCGCACGCACCGCGGCCTGAGCGCGGAATATGCGGTGCCGTACATCACGGAGTCGATCCAAGACGTCGATTACGGAATCGACGTCCCCGAAGGCACCTCCGCGGGCCTGTACGCGAAGGTGATGACGTTTCCCACGGTCGATCCGGTGACGGGCAGCAACGTCAAGCCGATCCTCGCGCCGTGGCGCAGTTTAATCTACCGCAACGTCGATACGCCGTTCACGTACACCGAAGCGAGCGCGGTGTTCCCGCACATGCCGCTGAACACGCCCGGCTACGATTGCCGCACGGCGCGCATTCTCGGCGACTGGATGGTGAGCATCCCCGTGAAGCGCACGGCGCAAGGTCCGGAGAAGTCGACAGACATCTTGCCCTTCGTCGAGGTCTTGCCTGGACAAGCTTTCTACGCTCAGAAGGTGAGCGAGGCGAGCGATCGGCTCGACCAGTATCATAGCGGGCTCCGCTATAACTTCTGCCCGGGTCGCAAAGGCGGCGATCCCAACGCCGACCCAGTCGACATTCGCGATCCCGAGGTCGAATCGGGTCAGGCGATCGTGCCGCAAGACAACGGCTTCGTCTTGCCCGGCTACACCCAAGCGCAGGTCGACGTGCTGCCCGACGACCAGAAGGCCACGTTGCTCTGGAAAGATAACGTTCCCGATCGACCGCACTGGGTGATCACCGATCCGACCGAGGCGCCCGGCGCGTGGGTGCCGCGTCGACCCGACTATAGCCCCGCGCTGTTCGGAGATCCCTCCGACCCGCCTTGCCAAACAGCTTGCGCAAGCGATCAGATTTGCGACCAAGGCTCCTGCAAAACGGTCAGCCCCGAACTCGCCGTCGTGACCAAGGTGCTCGGTCAAGGCACGATTCGCTTCAGCAGCGCCTTCAACGACTTCGCGCTGCACCAGCTGCCGATGGCCTACTGGGTGGTCAAACCCGAGTGCAGCGCGGTCCTGCAAGCGGAGCAGAAGCCCACGGACTTCACCGGCGACGATCGCCTGCCCTGGCTCGACGCGCACGGCACGCCGGACCCGACCGCGCCGGTGTACACGACGTCCATCGGGGCCACGGTGTTCGACGAAATTTGCCGCAATTGCCACGGCCCCAATGCCGACGGCAAGAGCGCCAACGCCGACACGATCCTGGCGATGACGGGCGGTACTACTCGCGTGGCGGATCTACGCGACGGCCTACTCGGCCCCGCGGGTGACCCGAATCACGCCGGCGACAACCGCGCGTTGCAGTTCGCTCGCGAAGCCAATCGGCACGAACTCTCTCCCGACGACGTCGCCGTGCGTTACCTCGCGTGGATGGCCCTCGGCGGCACCGAAAAAGTGATCCCCGACGCGGTCTTGATCGCCGTGCAGAACAGCCCCGTCTTCGGCGAGTATCGGCACTTCGCGATCGGCTCCCCGCCGCCGCCGACCGCGAACATGCTGGCCTCCGCGCGCTTGTATTGCCGATCGCTCTTGTTCCACCAGTCGGAGCTCGACGTGAACACCGGCTGGATCCCTGAAAAAGGCTACGATGGCACGCCGCTCCTGACGACCAACGGCGACGCCGACATGTGGCGCCGCCTCTGCTACTTCGAGAATCCAGGCCCGATCTGGGGTCTCACCGGCGAGTTCAACAACCCAGACGATCCGAACAGCGCCGACGACTGGCGCGGCGTTCAGCTCAGTAACAGTCGCTTTCATCGCAGCGCCTATCCGGCAAACACACCGGTCGGCGGCGATCACGGCGTCGTCTCGGCCACGCTCACGGACGACAACGCCGTGCCCTGGTGCTTCATGCCCCCGCCGCCGTCGGTCGACGCGGGCATCTACCAAGCTCACTTGCAGGCGTTCTGGGCGTCGCAAGGCCGCACCGACGCGATCCCGTATTGCCCGATGGACGCGCTGACCGGCCAAGACGTACAGGACGAGATCGACGGCTCCGACACCGAGTGGGAGCTGCGCGCGGCCGCCAACGCGGGGCGCTCGGTGTTCGCGTACATCGACTCGGTTGCCAAGGGTTTCACACCGAAGGTGCACAACACCGAATGTGACTTGCTTTTGCAAAGCACGAAATCCAACTGACCCCAGACCGCAGGAGAGAGACCATGCAATCGACCCAATCCCCATCCAAATCGCGCCTGAGCGCGTGGCTAGTCGGTGCTGCCGGGGTCATCGCGCTTTGCGCCGGCATCCGGAGCCAGCTCGGCCACCCGAGCCAAGCCAAGCACCACGCGCTCGCTGCGAGCGACGACACGCTGCCGAGCCCCGGCACCACTCCAATGGCGGCAGGGCGGCCGAGCCTGGCGCATGCGCCGGGCACCACCGCGCCAGCCAAAGTGTCGACCGCTGACATGCCGCGCAACATCGACTCAGCGACCTACATCGACAAACGTTATCCGAATCAAGCCGCGCCGGAGATCGTCATGCTCAAGCTGATGACCCCCGAAGAAAAAGAGCAAAAGCTGCGCGAGATGTTCCCCGACTACGACGCGCTACAAGCCAACGCGGAAGCCGAGCGCGCGCGTTTGGGGATCAAGAATTAAGACGGAAACATCAGTGTTACGCAGGTACCCAGAGCGTCCTGACAGAGCTGATTGACGCAAAATCCACTGCAATCCGTGTCCGCTGCGCAGGCCGTGCGTGTGCAACTGCCGCCGTTGCAGGTACCGTTTTTCGGACAGGGCGAGCTGGCGCTGCACGGAATGCCGACGCAGCGCTGCTCCACGTCCGAGCATTGCAAAAGCGGATCGCGGCACGGGTTCTGCACCGAGCAACCTGGGACGCATTGATTTTGGCTGCAAACGCCGACTGCACAGTCCGCTTCCACGCTGCATTCCGCGCAGCTCGTCCCCACGCAGCGAGGTGTGCTCGCCGGGCAATCGCTCGCCTGGGTGCACTGCACGCAGTGAGTGAAGCTCACGCCGAATTGCGCGACGTCCGACACGCACAGGGGTGCGAACGCCGGGCAGTCACTGCCGGTCGTGCACTCGGTACACTTCCCGGCCGAGCACAGCTTCGCGTCGCCAACACCGAGCGTACTCGATGGGCAATCACTGTTCGTCATGCAGGGCAGGCCGTCCCCAACGGGTGCCTCCTCGACGCCGGTCGCGCACATTGGTCCAGTGCAACCAACGGTCGGCGAAATGGCTGTCTCACCCGGCAGTACACAAGTGACGATACCGGTAGCCGAACAATCCGCGATGCTGCGACACTGGCCCACGCCGACGGCGGAGCCGCCCGCACCCGCGCTCACCCCCGCAGTGCCGGCGCCGCCCCGACCAGTATTGCCCGATGCGCCACCGCTCGCTGCGCCCGTACCCGGGATCGTGCTCGACGAGCTCGAGCAGCTCCACAGACCGGCAACTAGACTCGCCAGCACCCATGCGTTCGTGAACGTGCGCATGCGGCAGTGTGAGCAAGGCATGTGCCACACCGCATTTCAAGCAGCTTTCTTGGTTCTGCTATCAAGACCCCGTGCGCGGTGCCGACACGATTGTCAGACCCGCCGTCACTGAATGGCACACATTGGCGGCTAAGGACACCCCGGACAATTGCGCAGCACGCACTGAGCCAGCTGCATCGCCTTGCCGCTGTCGAAGGTGCGATCGAAAAAGCGGCCGCCGATGTCGAGTGGCTGCACGGAGTGTGCGGCGACTTCGAGCTGTTGTTTGCACGCGCCTTTTGCGGGAGTTTTTCCCTGAAAACAGTCCTCGATCGGGATGTCACCGCAGTAGCAGCGATCGAGATCGTCCCAATTGGTTCCACACTTGGCGGAGCGAAAGCAGGTCATCACGTCCTGGCATTCGCGCGACGAGCATTCTCCGGCGAGGACGGCGCATTGCTTTTGCTCGCAGGCCTGACACTCCGCGGGACTCGAGTAGCGCCGCGCGGCTGCCGCGGCTGCGGAGCTCGACGCAGCGGCGCTCAGTTCCTGCACGGTGGGCGTGCGCGTCACGATCAACACCACCGTGGCAGCGGCGATCACGATAAGCAAAGCTCCTAGCCCTAGCGCGCGCTTGCGGTCCATCTCGTCGATCCGTAAGTTGTTTGAGAGTCTCTTTGCATCTTGATCCCTGCGCGGAGCGAGCACAGGTTTCTCTCGGCGCGCAGGTGAGCCGAACTTGCTCGCAACTAGGAGACAGATGCAAGTGACGAGTCTGTGGCAAACCGCACGGACACCCAAAGCTCGCTCGGGCGCTTGGGCGCGCTGGCTGCTGCGCGCCGTTTGGCTCGGACTAACGCCGCTCGCGCTGGCCGCGCTCTGCCAGCATTTTCTCTTGCCGAGCGCTTACGAGGCGCAGGGCCCGCTTTCCGCGCTCATGTGGCGCTTCGGCAACGAGCAACCCTTACTCGTGTTCGTTGGGCTGTTCGTCGCGTTTTCGACGCTGCTGCGCTACTGGCAAAGGTATCTGCCCGGGCTGAGTGCGGCAGCCGCTCGCCGGAACGAGAGTCCACGCGCGCGCGAACACTGGTCGTCGCTGCTCGGGGTCGCCATCGCCGTCGTCGCGACGCTTGCCGTGCGCAGCAGCGTGCTCGAACCGTACCGCGTGCTCACGGGCTCCATGTTGCCCATGCTCGAGCCGGGCGACTGGCTCTTGGCGAACAAACTCGCGTACGGGTACCATCTTCCGCTTCTGAGCACGCGCTTCGCCGTACGCGCGCCCAAACGGGGAGACGTGATCGCTTTCAACACGCCACCCGACGCCGGCGCGGGTCTGCCCGAACGTCTGGTCAAGCGCGTGGTCGGCCTACCCGGCGATCGAATCCACGTTCGTAACGGCTACCTCTGGATCAACAATTGGCCCGTCCCCAGTTGTGAAGCGGGAATTTACGCGTACCTCTCCGCAGACTCGGGTGTGCGCGGCCGCCTGGTCGTCGAGTTTCTGGAGAACCAGGCGTACTTGACGGTCTTTTTTCCAGGGGGCGAACCCTTCCCTGGCTACGTAGTGAAGCCGGGTGAAGTCTTCGTGCTGGGCGACAACCGCGACAACAGCAGTGACTCGCGCGCCTGGAACAACCACAGCGGCGCCGGGCTCCCGCTCGAATCGATCGAAGGCCGCGTGAGCATGGTCTTGCTCGGCTCGGCGCGCGACGGCAGCGTGAATTGGCAGAAGGTATTGCGGCGTCTTCGACCCGCTCTCCGCTCGGAGGGCATGGACATGACGGCAGTTCAAAATGAGATCGATCGCTGCTTGCAAAACCGACCGAGCGAAACGACTCCGCCCAAGCCGTGGTGACCCGGCGACGCTTCCTCGCGCCGCTGGGCCTGGTCCTGATCTTGGGAGCCATGCTGCTCCTGCGCTCCCGCCGCGCGTCGACGCCGCTCGCGCCGTCCGCGGCGCCTTCGAGCGCTCCGCCACTCGCGCTGCGGCCCAGCCTACGTTTGCTCGTGCTGACCGATCTCGATGGCGTGCTCGAGCCGTGCGGTTGCACGCGCGACCAACTCGGTGGACTCGACCGCGTGGCCGCCGCCGTCGCGCAGGAGAGAAGCGACGGGGTGCCCACGCTCTTGCTCAGCGCAGGGCAGCTCTTCTTCGATCCCGGATCGCAAGGTCCGAACCCCGCGCCGACGCCAAAGCTATGGCAAGCCGAGACCACCGCAGAGATCCTGCAGCAGATGGGGCTCGCGGCGGCGGGGCTCGACGCGCGCGATCTCGCGCACGGGCACGCCTTCTTGGCCGCGCTGGCGAGCCGCTCTCGGGCTTCTTGGCTGGCCGCGGGTGTTCTGCTCGAGCGTGAAGCGAGCCAAGATCTGAACTCCGCCGCAGCCATCGCCAGCGCGCCGATCGAGCCGGTGAAGGCGAGCGAGCTGCGCTCCATCGGAGGATCGCGGGTTGGGTTGGTGGGCGCGCTCGCGAAACCCACGGACGGCGTTCCGCGCGGCGTGCGCGCGTCGGACGACGCCGCGAGCGTCGCGCTCGGCGCGATCGCCCAGTTGCGAGCGCAAGGCGTTGACGCGGTGATCGCCCTGACACAAATCGACACGAGTGATGTCGTCAAGCTCGCCGCGCCGGGCGGCGCCGACTTCATCGTGGTCAGTGGCGATCGCTCAGAGTCTTATGCACGGCCAGTTGAACGCGCCTGGGCACTGCACACAGCTCACGAAGGCCAAGGACTACTCGCAGTGGACTTGTGGCTCCGAACGCGCGGCGCGCCGTTCAGCGAGCTAGACCCCGCGCGCCCGGGCACCGTCAATGAACTCCGCACGCGCTATCGCGACTTGCCGCAGAGCGCTCCGCGCGACTCCGCGGTACGCGCCGCCCTCGACGGACTCGCCAAACGCGTGAACGACTACAATCGAACCGCGTTCGCCGACGTCGCTCCCGCACCGATCGCCAAGGATCAGGCGGGTTTCGTCGGCTCACGCCCGTGCGCCGCCTGCCACACGGCGGAATACATTTGGTGGACCTCTTCAGCGCACGGCACGGCCTACGCCGCCCTCGCACGCCGAGACAAACAATACGACCTCGATTGCGTGAGCTGTCACGTGACCGGCTATGGAAAACCCGGGGGCTCTACGCTCACGCACGTGGAGCCGCTCGAGAACGTCGGTTGTGAGAGCTGTCACGGGCCCGGTAGCACGCACATCGCGGACGCTCGCCCACCGCACCGCTTCATTCATCGCGCTGTACCCGAAGCCCTCTGCAAACAGTGTCACGATGCGACGCACAGCCACGGCTTCGACTTCGCAGCTTACTCTGCCAAGCTCAAGGTCCCGGGCCACGGCCTGCAGCTTGGCCATTGAGCGGCTCACCCACGCGCGCGCGCAGCAGCCAATGCAGCGCGCTGCCCACCCCGAATGCGAGCAACAGCACCCAGCCGACACACTTGAGCGGCCACCAGGCGCGGAGTCGTTGCGAGCGCGCGAGCGCCGCGCGCGTCTCGAAGTGATCCGGCGCGACGCGCTCGAGATCGTGCACGCTGCTTGCCCAGAGCGCCGGATCGCCGATGCGGCGCGCAACATCGCAAAACGCGGCGTAGCCCCAGGGCTGGCGCGGTACGAAATCGCTGACCTCACGTGCCAGGGCATAGGCCTCGCTGGCGTCCGCCATGCTCGGCGGACCGTCACCAGCCATCAGCGCGCCGACGCGCGCACGCAAGTCGAGCGGAGCGCGCCCACTCGCGGCGATGGCCGCGTCGCAAGCGGCGAGCGCGTCGCTCCGACGCCCAAGCGCGTTCAACGCGCCACAGCGCGCCCGCTCGATCAGCGCGGTTTTGGGCGCGAGGGTCGCCGCCTGCTCGAGCAGAGCGAGCGCCGCGCCATTGTCAGCGTGAGCGAGCGCCAGATCCGCCTGGTTCACGAGCTCGAGTGCATCTGGTTGCCGTGCGCCGAGCTCTGCCAAGCCGCGCGGATCCTGTTCGGACTGTGCCGCGGCGAAAGCGACGCTCGGCACCAACGCGAGCGCGACGAAGAGGGATCTCAGAGGTCGCATTCCGTGGCGCACAGCGCAGCGCGACAGTTTGTCTCTTGAATCGCCGCGCCGACACCGGTCGTCGCGTCGTAGTAAACGGCGGCGACAGAGAGCGGACCACCGGGTTGCGCGGTGTTCATTGCGGCCTTGCACAAGCCTTGCGGCGCGTTCACGTCGACGTCAAAGCAAGTATCGTCGTCGACTGCGCCGCAGTAGCATTCATGGAACGGTGGCGAGCTCATCGTATTTTTTGCGCAGGCCGTCGTTTCGATGCAAGAGAGCACGGGTGCACACGACGCCGCCGCTGCGCACGCCGCGGCGGATGGGCCGCAGTTCGCCGCCGTGCACTGATCGCACGTCTGTCCGCCGCCCGTGCCCGCCGAACCGGAACTGCCACCTGCACCGCCCGAACCCGAGACACCCCCAGCGCCCGCCGAGCCGGAACTACCCGACGCGCCGCTCGAACCCGCCGTACCACTCGAACCTGCAGTGCCAGCAGAGCCCGAAGTACCGCTCGAACCGGACGCGCCGCTCGAACCACTCGAGCCTGCGTTGCCCGCTGAGCCGCCCGAGCCCGAGCTGCCCGCACTCCCGGACGCGCCCGCAGAACCTGAGGTGCCCGCGCTGCCGCTCGAACCCGATGCACCGCTCGACCCCGATGCACCGCTCGACCCCGACGCACCGCTCGAACCTGCTTTGCCCGCTGAGCCTGCGCTGCCCGATGCACCTGCCGAGCCGGAATTCCCAGACGCGCCGGCAGTGCCTGACTCACCCGCTGTACCGGCACCGCCCGCGCTCCCCGCCACACCAGCAGAGCCCGAATCTCCGCTAACTCCGCCAGACCCGGAAGCGCTGCCGCCCGCGCCGCTCGTGCCGGCGCTCGAGGTCCCCGCTTGCGATCCTCCGGAGCCAGACATCCCTGCGTGACCTGCCGCGGTCATACCGCCGCTGCCGGCCGTCGCGCCACCTGCACCGGGGGGTGGACCTGCGCTGTCGTCACCGCTGCTGCCGCACGCGACCACCAACCCGATTACAGCGGCGCACGCGCCGAGACCGAGTAGCGCGCGGGTAGTTGAATTACGGAGGAGTTTGGCTGAGCGGTTTCTCGAGGTCATTTGCTTGCGCGCTAAGCAAATGCCACGCCAGCAGCGAAATCTTCGACGAGCTCTGGCTCGCGCGATATTGGGCTGCTTCGTGAATATTCAATGACGCCCTCGAATGGGTACCCATTCGAATGCTGGAATCGACCCTCCGAAAATCGAGCACTCGCGCCCTCTGAAAAATGGCGCCCCTCTCGACGGGACTTGCACCCGCTAGACAGCGCCCATGCTGGGCGCACCAAAATAAGAAAAGGCGCGCCTCTTGCGAGGCGCGCCTGATTCAGAGCCGTGTCAGCTCAGCCCGCGGCGGGCACGATGAGTTGGCACTTGCTGTCGCAGGTCACACCGTCCGGCGGGTCGCATTGCTCGACCGTACCGCTTGGTGAACCTGGCACCGCGCTGATCACGCCGTCACCGCAGCATGCGTTGCGGTTGGTCACGTAGGTGCACGAACCGCTGACGCAGGTACGACCGCCCGGGCAATCCGCGTCCGCCGTGCACTGGCACTTGGTCGCGACGCACGAGTGAGTACCGCTCGCAGTGGTGCAGTCCGCGTCCGCCGCGCACTCCGCGACGGAGTTGCAGGTCGTCTCGTCGAAGTCCACACAATCCATGTGGTCCGTCGTGACGTCCTTGCCGGTGTGGAAGGCACCCGGGACGAAGCTCGCCCGAGTTGCCGCGTTGTTGACGCGCGCCAGATCGTTGTAGCAACCCGCCGCCGCCGTGCCGCCGCTGGTCGTCGTCTCGCCCGCGAACTTACGCTCGAGGATGCGATCCGGCGTGCCCGCCGCGCCGATGCGCGTGCAGCTGTCGACACCCGCGTTGCAACCGTCGAATCCCTTCAAAGAAGAGATGAACAACGGACGCGCGATCGGGTACGTGTTGCTGAGAATGTTCGGGTCGGTGAGCGGAATATCGTTCACGATCTGCGCCGTGAATACCGCCGTGGGGTTCGACGTGGCCGATTCCTTGCCGGAGTAGCCGATCGAGCAAGCGCCGAGCGCGGCTAGGCAACCGATCGTGCGCGTGTCGCTGTTCGGCTTCGAGCAGTGAGCGGAACCGCTGCCGATACCGCTGGCAACGCCCGTGGCCGTGCTGTCGAAGAGACAGCGCGAGCCTTCACTCTGAGCGGCGGTGCCGCAATCGGCGTCCGCGGCGCAGGCCGTGGTGGTGTCGGTGAACGTCGAGCAGCGATTGCTCGACGGCTTGAACGGCGAACCGAGCAAGCGGAAGTAGCCGTTGATCACCGGGTAGAAGCGCTCGAGCTGGTAGCCCGCGGGGAACGGGTTGTTGACCGCAACACCCGCAACCGTCGCCGGCAGCGAGTGGACCGGATAGCCCTGCGTGCCGAGGCCCGCCACCTGATCGCCGTCCTTGTTGAGCGGATCGGCGGTGGTCAGGATCTGGGCTGCCGCGGGGTTTTTGCCCGTGGGCGTGTTGGGCGGCGCGTTGTTGATGATTTGACCATCTGCAGCGCGACGCACGTAGAGGTTCCACGCGCGGTGATCGGTCGGAGCCTGCACCGTGAGGCACTGGCCCGGGTCACCGTTGCACAAGCAGGCCTTGCCGGCCGGCGTGGTGGGCGTGAACGCCTTACCCGCGACGTTGCGGCCGTCTTCCAGCGCGCGGTTCGCGCATTGGAACACGACAGCTTGCGTGCGGTAGTCGGTGTAGACCGCGCACTTCAGCAGGCGAGCGGCGCCGCTGTTGTCACAGGCTGGCATCGTGTAGAGCACGTCGGTCGTCGGAACCTCGGCGACGTTGTCCGTCGCGCCGGTGGCCGGCAACGCGTCGGGCTCGGGTGACGCGAGGATCGGCAGCACGACGCCGAGCTTGCCGTCCGGGCCGCACACCGATTCTTCACGCGCATCGCCGAAGCACTTCCCGCTCTTGCAAACGACGGGCGTGCCGTCCGCCAGGTTGCCCTGACAGTCAGCGTTCGTCGTGCAAGCCGGCGTGAAGCACGCGCGGCGCACCGGATCGCGATCTTCGAGTTCGCGACCGTTGCAGAACGGCGACTTGGTGTGGACGAAGTTGTGAGCAGTCGAGCCGTCATCCGTGCCGAGGCCCGTCTGTGCCGCCACCGAGCCGCCCTGGAAGGCGAAGCCGCCGGTGAGCTTGATGAACGTGTCCGTCGTGCCGGACTGGTCGTCGCGGCGGAACGCGTGCTGCAGTCCGTTCGGGCAGGTGCCCGTGGTGCAACCGCCCTTGAAGATCGCTCCGTAGTTGTTGAGCAAGCTCTGGCGCACGTTGCTCGAGCAGTTCTGGGTCGTCGCCCCGGAGTTCGCGTCCGTGATCGTGTGATCCATACCGAAGTAGATGATGCGAAGGACGTCCTTCCACGCGCCGGCTACCGGCGTAGCGAGCGTGCCGCCCGGACCGTTCAGCGTGTAGGTCGAGGTCCCGTCGCAAGCCGCGCCGCAGGCCGCGTCTGGCGTTCCACCTTGGACGCCGTTGACCGTCACCGGAAACGACTTGTTGGTGCCGGCGCCGTTGTTGAGGCTCGTGCCGCAAGCTCCGTCGTCCGCGGGGGAGTTGGTGATCGCGATACCGTCATAGGCGACGACGCGGTGCGAAGCGTGCGTCAGGTCAGCGCCGCTCAGCGCCGTGTTGCAGACGTTCGTGGCAGCCGAGAGCTTGCTCGACATCGGAGCCATGTCCTGGTCGTTCGCGGCCATGGCGTTCTGGCCGTTGCCCGAGCTGCCGCCGACGTAGTCGAGCCCGGTCGCACCCGTACAGGTGTTGAGCACGTCCTTCGTCATGTCTTTCAGAGTATCGGAGCCTTGCAACTTGTTGCCGCTCGCAGCGCCGATGCCGGTGGCGCCTGCAGCGACCAGCAAGATGCTGGCCAAGATCATCGTCTTGTTCATTTTGAGAGTCTCCTCCGTGGCGGTTGTGTGTCGGACTTTGGCCGACGCGAACGCGATCAATCGATGCGTTCCGGCGCTCATAGGCAAGGACAGCGCCAACTCACGCGTGCTCTCGCATTCAGCCGGATCTCTCGGGAATATCGCGGACGAACACGACGTTCTCCTGCCCACGACCGGGGGGAGTGCCTGGGTCGAGCATTCGATTGTCGGACAAGGTCTTTCGATTTCTGTAGATGAGGCGATCCAAACATCGAGTTTCCATGCGAGCTGAAGTCTTGTGATCTGTCCTACAGATTTCGAGTAGCTGATTCCGATTTCCGGAGTATCGGCGGGCAGCGCGGCTGAAAAATACCGAGCGTCTCAAGCTGCGAATGGCAGCAAACCGTCGGTTAGCTTTGGCCTTTATTAAGTGTTTGAGCGCTTTCTCGGGCCGCACACCGACGTTGGCTCTGTCCTTGCTTAATGGCCCGCCGCGGCAGTCGGAAAGTACTGGCGCGCCCCAAACTCTGTTTTCAGGAGGAAACTGTGATTAAAAAATCTCTAGTCTGTCACGGGAGCGTGCTGGCGCTCGCTGCGCTGGTTTCGACCGTAGCGCTCTCGGCCTGCTCGAGCGGCCAAGACACCCGTTCACCGTCCGTCAAGACCGATGAGCACTCCGGCCAAATCGGCATGGACCTCACGATCGGCGGCGGCGTCACGCTGGCCTCGGTGCACTACAAGGTCACCGGCAACGGCATCACCCCGATCGAGGGCGACATCCCGGTCGACGCAAGCGGCGCGACGGCTTCCCTCCTCCTGCGGCTTCCCGCCGGCACCGGCTACAGCGTGTCCTTCACGGCCACGGACGTGACCGGTAAGACGAGCTGCACCGGCACGGCCTCCTTCGACGTCACGGCCGGCGCCACCAACGGCGTCACGGTCCCGCTAGTATGCGGCACGGTGACGACGCGCGGCAACGAGCGCTTCGACAGCACGTTCAACACCTGCCCCGAGATCACTCAGCTGGCGGTCGCCCCCTTGGCGATCGACGCTCCCGGCAAGATCAACGTCAGCGCCGGCGCGACCGACGTCGACGGCAACACCCTCACCTACGCGTGGACGGCGACCGGCGGCAGCTTCGACGCTCCGACGGCACAGGTCACCAAGTACAACTGCTCCGCCGCAGGCCCGCAAACCCTCACGATCAGCGTGTCGGACGGCCAAGGCTGCGTCAGTGCAGTAACCGCCGACGTGCTCTGCACGTCCGCCGCCGTGTGCGGCGACGGCGTGGTCGGCGCCGGTGAAGCCTGCGAGCCGCCTGCAGGATCGGTGGCCCAGGGCAGCGCGACTTGCCAAGGCACGAACGATCCACATCCTTGCCAGCTCCGCGTAGCCAGCTGCGGCGACGGCTTCGTGGAAACCGGTGAGACTTGCGATCCGCCCGCGGCCGGCACCTGCGACACGACCTGCCACAGCATCATCTGCGGTGACGGCATCGTATCGCCCGGTGAAGGTTGCGAGCCGCCGAACACGGCCACCTGCGGACTGAACTGCCAGCCCCGCCCGGTCGTGTGCGGCGACGGCTTCATCGAGCCGCCCGAGACCTGCGATCCGCCGACCGCGGACGGCACCTGCAACGCGCAGTGCCAAGGCGTGCCCCCGTGCACGGCTTGCACCGGTGCGAATTGCTCGCTGCTCGCGACCGGTTGCACCAACGTCGCTGGCTGCAGCACCGTGCTCGCTTGCATCGAGAGCACGGATTGCGCCAAGAACTCCACGCGCAACGGCGCGGAGTGCTACTGCGGCGCGGCCGTGGACGACGACACCTGCTTCAGCCCGGACCCGACGGCTCCCCAGGGTGCGTGCAAAGCGGTGTTCGACGCTGCGGTTCCCGGTGGACCGCTGGCAGTCGGCGCGGCCTTCTTCGATACGTCGAAGTCGGTTGGTGCCGCGATTCAGGAAACCGTTTGCCGCTTGAACAACTGTTCGGCGCAGTGCTTCTGATAGAATCCTGATTCGTAACGACAGGGCGCCAGGACTTCGGTTCTGGCGCCTTGTTACGTTTCAGTGCCCAATAATACGAATCGATAACATCGAGTCTACTTTACGCTTTCGCATTGAAACGCCGTTCGCGCGCACTATAGATTGCGCGCCGCCGAGGAGAAACAGACGATGAGCTGGAATCAGGTGCTGGGTCGAGTGCTGCTCGTTGGGCTAGCCGCAGCGGTCGTATTCAATTGTGGTGGTGGCGGTGACGACAGTAACCCCGGCGCCAACAACGCCGGCTCGAGCGGCAGCGGGGGCGGTAACGCAAGCGGCAACGCTGGCAGCGGCAACGCTGGCACGAGCGGTAGTAGCGACGCCAGCGCGGGCACCTCGGGCGGTGGCTCCGGCGGAGTCGCTCAAGGCGGCAGCGCGGGAAGCGCCGTCGCGGGCAACGGTGGGACGGCCGGCAACACGACCGGCGGTTCAGCCGGTGGACCGCCGGCAACCATTTGCGGAGACGGACAGCTCGATCCCGGGGAGCAATGTGACGACGGCACCATGAACGGCACGGCCGGAGACGTGTGTTCGGCGACCTGCACCAAGAATGCATGCGAGGCCTGCGTGCAGGCCATGGGCGGCACCTCCTGCGCGGGCTGCAACGCACTGACCGCGGACGCGGGTGCCTCCGCCAAGACGGAGTGCGAGCAGATCCTCACCTGCACCCGCACGTCGAAGTGCGCCACCGGACCGCTGTCAGGCATGTTCAGCGACCCGACCATTGCTTGTTATTGCGGCTCGCTGGACGAAGATACCTGCTTCGATAGCTTCACGGTGGATCCGGCGAACCTACCGAGCGGCGACTGTGTGAACGAGATCTCGCAGGTGGCGGCGCCTGGCTCGCCTCCGATCGTGTTCGGAACCCTCTACTTTGACACCTCGGGTCCGCTAGGTGCCGCCATTCAGCGCGCGCGCTGCGAAGCGGTGCTGTGTCCGAGCGAGTGCGGGCTCGACACGGGCGCAGCAGGCGCGGGTCCCTGATTTTCCCACTCGCATTCATTTCGACCATTCAAGGAGTGCTCATCATGTCGAAAAACAGCGAGCAAACGCCGGGCGCATATCGCCTTCGGTTCCGTTTCTGGCTCGCCGCGCTCGCGCTGCTCCTTTGCGCGGCTCCCCGCGTCGCGAGCGCCGCTGAAACGGCCGAGGGCGATCCCCTCGAACGCTGGAGCGTGGACCCCGGTGATCCCGCTGGCCATTTGCCAAAGCCGTCCGAGCTGGACGCACGCCCCGTCCAGGCCGGCTACCTGTTGATGGACCTCGTGGATCTGGCGGATTCTGCCGTCAAAGCGAAGAACTATCCGGCGGCGATCAAGTTCTACGGCGCGATTGCCAAGCTCGTACCCGAGCGCGCCACTGCGTATAGCAAGCTGTGTGAGGTGTACGCCGCGCTGAAGGATCGCGAGCACGCCCTGGAAAATTGCAGAATTGGGATGAGCAAGCCCGGCGTCGACCTCAACAACGCCGCCTTGCTCGTGAGCCTGCTGAGCGACGGACCCGGCAGTCCCAACCCGACGGAACTCGCCGAAATCGACGAGGTGATCGGACACCTGAAGGCGCAAAACATGAACCCCGTGTCGATCGCTCAGGTCCAATGCGGAGTGGCCGTTCAGCTCAGCGACCAAGGGCGGCTGGCCGAGTGCACGAAGACATTGCGCGATCAGGCACCCGACGACGTCAGAACGCTGTCGTACGCCTTTTCGCTGGCCATGTTGCAGGGCGACTACCAAGAGGGCGACCGCTTGATCGCCCGAGCCAAAGCAACCGGAGTGAGACCGGAGGGCATCCAAAAAATGGAACTCACGTTGCACGCCCTACGCTTTGGCTGGATGCGCAAGCTCGCAACCATCGCGCTACCGATCGCGCTGCTCTTGCTGCTACTCGTCAGCCTGAAACCGCTAGTGCGTCGCTTCGGCTCGAGCACTGCGCGAGCGTGAAACGGCGCGACGAGGCAATCCAGCAATCGTTACGAAGGCGCCTCTCGGGTGCCACAGTGACTGATTACGGTCCCGCGTCGCGTCGCTGACGGCGCGCGAAGATCTGGAGTGTTTCATGCGAACTTTGCACCGCAAAAATAGCGGGCGCGCGTGGTGGTTGAGCGCGACCTGCGCGCTCGCCGGCATCGCCGCGCACACGGCATTCTGTGCTGAAGCGCTCGCCGCTGATCCGGACTGCGCGACCTTGTTTCCGCAGCACGTCGTGTACATCCGCGGCTCGAGCGCGATCAAACCGGTGATCGCGTACCTGGCGTACGCACTCGTGAAGGCGGGCGATCCGCTCACGCTAGTGTATTCGAGCGACGGAGGCGGCTCGTGCGCTGGCGTCGATGCCGTCCTGCAGACGAACCTGACCGGCTCGGGTCAATACTGGCCGAATGATCCAACAGCCGATCCGAACTACATGCCGCTCTCCTCGGATCCGCCCGCGCTGATCGCGCTGTGTAATTTTCCCACCACTCAGCGAGCAGACATCGGCGCTTCCGACGTATATCCGACCAGCTGCCCGCAGATCGATCAGTCGCTGCTCACGGGTTTCTACGACTTCGACCCCGGCTTCAATCAGTCGATGGAGTTCATCGTTTCAGCGCTGGACGACCAGAGCCCCAACACGATCAGCGAAGAAGCCGCATACCTCACCTTTGGCTTCGGCGCGGACAGCACCACCGAGTGGAGCGACCCGAACAAGATCTTCATCCGCGACGAAGCTTCCGGCACGATGCAAATGGTCTCACGCGCGATCGGCGTGCCTGCCAACAAGTTCGTCAAGACGGCCAACGACGGCAACGTGTGCACGGACACGCAGACGATGGTCACGCAGGTCTCGTCGACCAACACGGGCACGATCGGCTATATCGCCAACACCGACGCGGAAGCCTCCAAGTACGCGCCCAAGATCAAGCCGCTCGCGTTCCAGCCCGCGGGACTCCAGTGCGGCTTTTATCCCAACTCCAGCGCCTCGACGCACGACAAGGCGCGCGTTCGTGACGGACACTACCCGATCTGGGGTCGCTTTCACGTGCTGGCCCCGGTGGACTCGACGAATACGGCGACGAACCCGGACGTCGCGAGATTGCTCGACTTGCTGAGCGGCAAACAGCAGGTCGCGGGCGTCAACGTGCTCGACATCTTGATCGCGAACAACACGATCCCAACCTGCGCGATGCACGTCACGCGCGACGCCGAGATGGGCCCGATGATGTCATTTATGCCGGAGAAATCCTGCGGCTGTTATTTCGACTCCGTGACCGGCTCAACCGGCTGCCAAACGTGCACGAGCGATGCCGACTGCACGAGCCCGGATACACCGAAGTGCAACCACTGGGGCGCCAAAGACGCCGGCTATTGCGAGGTGCAGTGATGGCTCGCTCCTACTTCAGCGGACTCGGACTCGTCGCGGCGCTCGTGTTGGTGCAGGGCTGCAGCAGCGGCGGTGGACAAACGAAGCCTCCGCCGCCCTCGGGCTCGTCCGGTAGCGGCAACGCCGCGGGCGCGAGCTCGGGCGGCAGCGCTGGTGCTGGCACTGGTGGCAGCGCCGGTACGGGTGACTCGGGAGCGGGGGGCACGGGTGGTGACTCCGGAACGGCAGGCGGAGCTGGACAGGCTGGCGGCTCGGCGTGCGTCGGTCCCGCGGGCTGTTACTCGTGCACGCCCACGACGAGCGATCAGATCTTGAATGCCTGTCTGACGACGGGTTGCGCCGGCTCGTACGACAACTCGCTCGTCCAAAAGCTGGTCGACAACAACGGAAAGGTTCCGCCGCTCCCGTAGCGGCGACGCTCCAAACCCGCGCCGGCGTACAACGTCGACGACGGCAGCCCCGGGGCCGCGCGCGAGAGCCATGCCCACCGCGTCCAAACGCGATCGTGTGAATCAGATTCGGAGAACCTCGTGAATTGTAAGCTGTGCGCGACGGCGATCGCCGGCATGATCTGGGCGCTTCAGGGCAGCGCGCTTGCGCAAGCGGAGCCCGCTGCGCCGCCGGCGCCCGGAGCGCCTGCAGCTAGCGCGCCGTCGTCTCCCGCCGACACGGCCGCTCCTGCGCAATCCGCGACGCCCGATTTGGCGGCGGCCAAAGCCGAGCTCGAGAAGCAGATCGCCATACAGCGCTCCGATATCGACGAACAGGACGCACAGATTCGAGAGCTTCGACAGAAACTCAAGGAGCTCGAGCGGCGCTTGCCGCCCGAGGCTCCCAAACCGGCAAAGGCCACGAGCCAAGCGCGCCCGACGAGCGAACCTCCCGCCAGCGAGCTGATCCACGTCAGCGCCTATGCGCAGGGTCAATACGAATCGCATCAGGACTCCGAGGACCAGCTCTTGATCGGCGGCGCTCCGCTCAATCAGGATCGCTTTCTGCTCCGCAGAGCTCGCGTGAAGATGGAGCGGCAGTGGGCCTACGGCGGGCTGATGTTCGAGCTCGACGCCAATACCGTGCACGGTCCGGCCATCGGCATTCAGCACCTCGAGATCTCGGTCGGTTACCGCGACGAGCATCGCGTGCCGTTCGTCGATCTGACGGTCGGGCTCTTCGACAATCCATTTGGCCGCGAGGTCGTGGAGTCGCCACGTGACCGTCCATTCATGGAGCGCTCGTTCGGTTCGCGCGAATTCTTTCCGGCGGAGCCCGACCTCGGAGTGCGCCTTTCAGGACAGCTCGCTTGGTTTCGCTACGCGATCGCGATCGTGAATGGTCAGCCGCTCGGCGACCGCTCGGGATTCGCGCTGCAAGATCCGAACGCCCACAAGGACGTCCTCGGCAGAGTCGGAGTCGTCACGGAACCTGCTCCCGCGCTGCGTATCAGCGGCGGCGTGTCCGTCCTGAACGGCAAGGGCTTCCACGCCGGCACGGATCCGACCAAAAACATTTTGATCTGGAAAGACTCGAACGAGGACGGCCAGCTCAATACCGGCGAGACGCGAGCGGGACCAGGCACGGCCGGCGTGGCCTCCCAAAACTTCGAGCGCTGGGCGCTGGGCGGCGATATCGCGCTGTCGTTGCGCACGATGCTCGGCACCACAACGCTCGCGGCCGAGCTCATCGCGGGCTCCAATATGGGCCGCAACGTGTTCGTCGCCGATCCGATTACGACCTCGATCGACGAGCGTGAGCTCGGCTACTACGCGCTACTCGTTCAGGAGTTCGGCTTTGGTGGCATCGCGGGCTTTCGCTTCGATACATACAACCCCGACGCCGACTTTCTGGATGACAGCCGCAAGGGCAAGCTCATCCCGAGCAACGAGACGGTGACGACGTACGCGCCGCTGATCGGCTACCAAGTGCCGCACCACGTGCGCCTGGTCGCCGAGTACGACGTCATCCGCGACGCGTTCGCGCGCGACGCGCAAGGCGTGCCGACGGACAAGAAGAACAACGCCTGGATCCTTCGCTTGCAGGGGGAGCTATGAGGCAGCTGAGAGATCCCCTCATTTCGAATGACAGCATGATTTCTGCTGTTTGGATCTGGCTTCGCGCACAAGTTTGCTTCGCCGCTCGCTTTGCACTCGTGGGTGCCGCTCGCCGGTCGAAGCTGTTTCGACGCTCATTTTTTGTGGGTCTGCAGGGCCCCGAGCCCCGCAGACGGCGAGCAGCTAGATTTCTGCCGAAAAGTGAGGGGATGCCTCGGATGAGGCAGACCATTCCTTTGCTCGTGTGCTGTCTGCTGGCCAGTAGTTGCGGCAACTCGGCACGTGACTCGTCCGGCGCAGGCGAACCGCTGGTCGTGCACAACGGGCAATTCTTCCAAGGCGCGTTCCCGGCGGACAGCGGCGGACCTGCGGTCGCGGCGGTGAAGAGCAGCAACAGCACGATTCGCGCGGGGGAGATCGACAAGAACCTATTTGGCTTTGCTACGCCGAGTTCCCAGGCCATCGCGCTCGCGTTTCAAGGACTCGGTCACGGCTACTGGATCGTTCCAGTCGGCGGCGAGGACACCGAGACTTCGAATTTCAAGTGGGCCGCGGACACCGATTTTTCGCGAAACCTGCCCGGCGGTCCACAAACCTTGATCTACGCCGCGTCCAGCACGACCGGTGCGTTCGGACCGATCAGTGACCAGAACGTACAGGTCGTACCGTTCTTGCCCTCCGGACACGTCGTCGCCTCGCTGACTTGGGGCAACGAATCCGATCTCGATCTGCACGTCGTCGCTCCGAGCGGCAAGGAGATTGATCCGAAGCACATCAATACCACCGGCGTGGTCGACGGCGGCGCTGATGCCGGCGATCCATTGCCGGATGACGGCCAGCTCGACCGCGACTCGAATCCCGACTGCGTAATTGACGGACTGCGCATCGAGAACGTCGTGTGGCTCAATCAGATCCCGCCCGGCACGTACCTGTTTCGCGTCGACATGTTCAGCGCGTGCGGTCTGCCTTCCACGAATTTCGAGTTCACGCTGTATGTCGACGGCCTACCGGTGTTCCAGCAAGGCGGACGCTTGCTCGACATCAACGCGGATGGCGGCGGACCGGGCTCCGGTCTCTTCATCGGCAGCTACACCTTTTAGAAGGCGACGGTGAGGTGAGCAAGCGCCTTGGGCTCCGTTGGGCGACGCTGTTGCTCGGTTTGCTATGCCTGCCTCGCGCGGCTTTCGCGCAAGCGAACGCCAGCGGCGAAACGCCCGGGCATCAGCCGAAGCTGACGAAGTTACCGAAGCTCGTGCACTTCGAGGAAGCGCCGTATCCGGAGTCGGAGAAGGAGAGCGGGCGTACGGCGTCGGTGGTGGCGCAAATAGCGATCACCGACAAGGGCACGGTGGAGGACGCGGTGGTCGTGCAGTCGGCGGGCGCGGCGTTCGACGCGGCTGCGCTCGAGGCGATCAAGAAGTTTACGTTCGAGCCGGCGGAGGTCGACAACAAGCCGGCGCCTGTGAAAATAACGTACCGCTACGACTTCGTGATGAAGATCGAGCCGCCGACGCCGGTCATCAACTACGACGGCGAGATC
>DASXKQ010000047.1:0-24838 GCA_036496745.1 Polyangiaceae bacterium | reverse complement strand
TACTCGGCGACCCGCGAGAACCTCTCGCACTACCGGCTACACATTCAGCCGAGCATCGGAGCCAAGCATATAAAGGAGTGGACCCGGGACGACCTCCGCCGGCTGTCCCGAGACCTGGACGGAAAAGTACAGGCTAAGCAGATCGCCTGGAAGACGGCGGTCAATACTTGGGGCACGGCGACCAAGATGGCGGCCGACGCGGCGGAGTCGAAGCGGGACGAGGTCCGCTGCCGGCCCGACAACCCGGCCGACGGCGTGCGCGGGCCGGACCGGGGCGACAGTTTGGGCAAGCAGTTCCTCTACCCGAGCGAGTTTTTGCAGTTCGTCCGGTGCGAGGACGTTCCATTTCGCTGGCGTCGCATCGCGGCAATCGCCGTCTACACGTACCTGCGGGACAGCGAGCTGCGCGCGCTCGAGTGTTCGGATGTTGACGTCGAGCACCTCGACACGCACGTGAAGCGCGCGCTCGGGCGCACCGGCAAAGTGAAGGCGACGAAGGGCAAGCAGGCGAGGCACGTGCCGATCGAAACGCCGCTAGTCGCGCTGCTCTCCACGATGAAAGCGGAGCAGGGCGAGACCGGTCGCATGTTGCCGGTCATGCCGAGTACGCGCGACATGGCTCGCGGTCTTCGACGCTGGCTTTGGAAAGCCGGTGTTCGACGTGCTGAGCTCCATCACCGCACGCCAACAACGCGACCGATCCGCTTCCACGATTTGCGCGCAACTGGCACGACGTGGATGGCCGTGCGCGGTGACGATCCGCTGCGCATCATGCAGCGCGCGGGACACGAAAACTTCGAGACGACGCAGGAGTACTTGCGTCTCGCAGAAGCGATCCGTGTTGGCTTTGGTGATGTGTTCCCGGCTCTCCCTCCTGCGCTTTACGAGGAGAGAGAGCCGGGAGTTTCGATCACGAGTTTCGATCAGGACTTTGCAAGTACCCGTGAAAACTCGTCTTTTAGCGGGGCGGACGGGACTCGAACCCGCGGCCTCCGGCGTGACAGGCCGGCGTTATAACCAACTTAACTACCGCCCCGTGAGCGGCGGGGCGGTTCATACCACAGGGGGTCCGGCTCTCAACCAAAGAAAATCGAACTTTGCCGCAGAGCTAGGGGATTTTCAGGCCTGGCGTGGGGTCGTGCGCCAAAATCTGACGTGAGCGACCGTTCTCGGCTATGTTTCGCCTATGGACGTTCGCGCTGGCTCGTCAGCGGCACTGTTCGCGATGCTCGAGCAACTCAAGAAGGCCTGGATCAAGGGCGGCTGGAGCTGGGACAGTCGATTTTCGTGTGTCGCTTCGTCCTTCAATGTGGAGATGGAAGCTGAAGCGCGCGCGGTCGTGTTGAAGTTCCTCGGCAGCGAATGGAATGCGCGCACTGTTGCCAATGCGCCTCCGCCGGTGCGCGAGGTGGTCGACGCGACGGGCGGCGTTCGCACGGACCAGCGGCTCTTCACTGGCGAGACCTCCGGGCGCATGTTGGCCTACGGTCTGTGGTGGCCGTGGGGCGACGAGATCACCATCTCGCTCCGTGTGGGGCTCGGTGGCTACGTGCTCGACCCGGACATGCTTCGCCTGCGCGAAGTGTTCGGGACGATGGATTGAGACACCCTCCGTAGTACCGCACAGTGCGGTGCCGTCGCGCACCGCACTGTGGACTAGCCGCACGCGTGCGTTACTTCACCGTGCCGCAGTCCGTGACGTGCAAGCTAGTGGAGATCCGGAAGTTCGCGGCGGTGACATGGCGCTCGGCCCAGAAGAAGTCGAGGTTATATTGCATGCCGTCCGTCAAGCCGGCGAGGTTTGCGTCCTGCGTGAGCTCTTCGTGAATGCCGCCGAGGTCGACTACGAGTTGACCGTTTACGAACACCCAGACGTCGTCGTCACCCGCGAACGTGAACTTCTGTCCGGAGTGATAGACGAACTTCAGATGCATCTGAAACGTCATATGGTAGTTGTGGGGGTTGCCCTCGTTACCGAGCAGCAGCCTGTCCACGGGGAAGAAGCCTGGACACACATTGTTGGCGAGCCCCTCGGGACAGGTCGCCGGATTGGTGTCGTCCTTCGTGCTGTCGTAGGTGTACGCGTCGGGATCGCCGGGGTTTGCCGGATCCTGCACGAATTGCAGAGGCAGCGTCTCGCTTAGGTTCACGTTCGGGGTCGCGTGGAACCAGGTCTGGAAATGCGCTTGGCCTGTCGTGCTGTCGGAGGTGCTGCCGTCGCCCTTGGCGTAGTCGGGTGTGCCGTCGGCACCCAGTGCTGAAGCGACGATGCCCGGTTCGTACATGCTCGACGTTAGGGGCACCGCGTTTGGACCGACGTTCGTCCCGTGCTTGTAGGCCGAGGACGCGATCTTCGTGAGCAAGGCACCCGGATGCACGGTCGACGTGGCGGGACCGGCAGGCTCGAAGTCGAGTGAATCGGCGTAGCCGTTCGACATCGGTGACGACGCTGGGTTCACGGTGAAGTCGAGCAGTTGACCGGTGAACTTGCCGTCGCACGTGCCCGAGCTGGTTGCGTTACCGCTACCGCCGCTGCCGTTGCCGAGGCCTCCGATCGCGAGCGAGCCGCCAGCGCCGGGTCCCGTGCCGACGGAAGCACCGCTGCCGCCCGCCAAGTGTTGACCGCCCGCCCCGTTGACGCCGGAGCCCGTTGACGGACTGCCCGCGCTGCACGCGAACGCGGCGGCGCCTCCAAGAATCAGGCTAGCAACGATTGAATTCCGCAGCATGGAAAAGCCTCCAAAAAGGTAAGGAACCGCTTCCGTGGGTCCCCCGGAAATCTGCAACATCGGGCCTGCGAGTGCACGTGAAAACGGTTGTCCTTGAAAGAAAAGGGGATAGTGGCGAGGCTTCGAGCGGACATGCCCTGCCGCGGACGGCGCTGGGCACATGCTAGAAGTGCGGAATGTCCCTGGTCGAGTTGCGGGTCCCGTCCCGCACCGCGAAGCGCGCGGCGGGTGGTGATTTCTTGCCGACCACTCGAGCGGAGATGACCGCGCGCGGGATGGACGAACTCGACATTCTAATCGTGACCGGCGACGCCTACGTCGACCACCCGGCGTTCGGACCGATCTTGATCGCCCGCTTCTTGGAGGGACGCGGCTACCGGGTCGGGGTCATCGCACAGCCGGATTGGCGCACGCCCGAAGACATCGCGCGCATGGGACGCCCACGCCTATTCGTCGGGGTCAGCGCGGGCAACCTCGATTCGATGCTGAACAAGCTGACCGCCCAAAAGAAGACGCGCGCCGTCGATCAGTACTCGCCCGGTGGGCATACGGGTGCGCGCCCGAATCGCGCCAGTATCGTGTACGCGAACTTGTGCCGGCAAGCGTTCCCCGGGCTGCCGATCGTGCTCGGCGGCATCGAGGCGTCGCTGCGCCGGATCGCGCACTACGATTACTGGTCTGATTCCGTGCGTCGCTCGATCTTGCTCGACGCCAAAGCGGACCTGCTCGTTTTCGGCATGGGCGAGCGCGCCGCATGGGAGATTGCGCAGCGGCTCGCCGCGGGCGAACCCGTTTCGGCCCTGAGCGACGTGCGTGGCACGGCCCACGTGAAGAACAATCCGGATGAGTGGCGCGCGCTGGCCGCCGCGCCGAGCCGCTTCGTGCAGGATGGGAAGGTATTGCTCCTGCCGTCCTACGAGGAGGTCCTCGCCGACAAACGAGCATTTGCGACGATGTCGCGCCTCTTCCAGTTCGAAACCAATGCGCACAACGGCCGGCCACTCTTGCAGGTGCATGACCGTCAAGCCGTCTACTTCAATCCACCGGCGTTGCCTTTGGCGGAGGAGGAGATGGACGGCCTTTACGATCTACCTTTCGCGCGCCGACCGCATCCGAGCTACGGCGGCGAGCGCATCCCAGCCTACGACACGGTCAAGGACTCGATCGTCACGATGCGCGGCTGCTTTGGCGGCTGCACCTTTTGCAGCATCACGGAGCACGAGGGCCGCATCATCCAAAGTCGTTCGCAAAATAGCGTGCTTCGCGAAGTGCGGGCCCTATCACGCATGTCGGGCTTCAGCGGTGTGATCTCGGACGTGGGCGGCCCGACGGCGAACATGTACAAGATGGCGTGTAAGGACGAGCGCACGGAGAGCGCGTGCCGCCGGCTCTCTTGCGTACACCCCGGGATTTGCAACAACCTTCGCACGGACCACGCGCCGTTGATCGATCTGCTGCAGAAGGTGCGGGCGGAGCCAGGGATCAAGCGCGTGTTCGTCGCGTCCGGCGTTCGTTACGATCTCGCAGAGCGAAGCCCGGAGTTCATTCGCGAGCTCGCGGAGCACCACACGGGTGGTCAGGTTTCCGTTGCCCCCGAGCACAACAGTCCCGACGTACTCAAAAAGATGAAAAAGCCGGGCATCGAGTCGTACGAACGCTTCGCCCAGGCGTTTTGCCAGGCGAGTGAGAGCGCCGGTAAGGAGCAATACCTGGTGCCGTACTTCATCACCGGCCACCCGGGCTCTACCCTGAAGGACACGATCGAACTCGCGCGCTACCTCAAGCGTAACGACCTCCGCCCCCGACAGATACAAGATTTCATTCCGACGCCGATGGCGATAGCGACCACTATGTATCACACCGGCATCGATCCGCTGAGCAACGAACTCGTTTATACGGCTCGCGATTTACGCGAAAAGCGCATGATGAAAGCGCTGCTGTTTTGGTGGGACGATACTCAGCACGAGCTGGCACGCGAAGCCTTGCGCAAAGCGGGTCGCGGGGATCTGATCGGTCGCGGTCCGGGCGCGCTGGTTCCACCGGAGTACGGCGTGTCGACACCGACTCAAAGCGCGCGTTCTCGCGCCAGCGCGATGCGCCTGCGCCGTGCGAGCAAGAACAAGAGGCGCCCGGTATAGAAGCGGCGCAAGCTGCGTCGGCTGATCGCGGGCAAGAGCTCGCCGCTGGTAGTCAGCTTGGTGCAATCGCTGGAAACGCACAAAAGCAGTTGAATCTCGCGGCCCGAGAACCAATTCGAGAGCAGTGAGCCGAGTTCGCCGAAGGGCTTCGTGGGGTCGCCCTTCTTGATGATCACCGCGCGGATCTCGCGTTCGGTCAAGCGATCGAGCGGCGCGTTCGTGGAGCTCGCTTGAAACAATCGTTCGAACGCGGGCTCGTTCAGGTTTCCTTGTGCGTCGAAAACGCCGGTGTCGTACGGGTGCTTGCCGCGCGCGATGTCATTCACCGACACGCTCAGCGAAGGTTTGCGGTGCGTGAGGTAGCCGAGAAAAACATTGATGATCACCGTCAACAGACAGGCGACAGGAAGTACTACGCCGACGTCGCGTAGGCCGCGAAACGTCTGTGCGAGGGTGATCGATCCGTCACGGTCTGGGTCGAAATAACTGACGTGACGCTCGAGATCAGTGAGTGCTTCTGACATGGCCCTCTCGCTGCGCGGTGTGTGTGAGCAGATCACACAGCAGATCACACTGCAAGGGGAGGCGAGGCGAGGGGAGGCGAGGCGAGGCGAGGCGAGAAAGGCACATGGCCTCGTCGTTGCCGAACAAGCGGCCGGCGCGGCTGCTTGCGAGTCGTCTCGCCGCGGCGTTATCATCATGATTCTGTATTTGTGGAGTTGCTCACGATGAAGCCTGCGCAGCGTGAGTTCGAGGGCACCGAACGCTATCTGCTCGAAGGCCGCCTTGGTGAAGGTGGCATGGGCATCGTGCATCGTGCGCGAGACATCCAGACGTCACAGGCCGTGGCTCTCAAGACCATGGCCTATGTCGAGCCCTCGGCGCTCCTACGTTTCAAAAAGGAGTTCCGCGCGCTTGCGGACATCTCGCATCCCAATTTGGTCGAGCTCTACGATCTGGTGTCCGAAGGCGAGCACTGGTTCTTTACGATGGAGCTGGTGGAGGGTGTGGATTTCCTGCGTTGGGTGCGGCGCGCGGAGGACACACCGCTCGAACTCGGCTCGCTCCTGTCTTGGACGGACGCGAGTAGTCCGAGCCTGACGGCGGCGACCGTAGAAGCCTCTTCATTGCCGCTCGCAACCTCTGGCACATCTGGGGTGCTGGTCAGCCGTCGTTCCGTGAGCGAGCCGCGCATGTGCGACATCGAACGTTTGCGTCCGGCGTTGAAGCAGCTCGCCGAGGCGATGGTCGTGCTGCACGCGGCCGGCAAATTGCACCGCGATCTGAAGCCGTCAAACGTTCTCGTCACGCGTGAGGGACGCGTGGTCGTGCTGGATTTTGGCGTGGTCGGTGACGTCGTGAGCAGTCAGGGTGCTCGGCGCGGCGAGGATCAAATCCTGGGAACGCCCGCCTATATGGCTCCCGAGCAAGCCCGTGGTGCTCTGTCGACGCCGGCCGTCGATTGGTACGCCTTCGGCGTCATGCTCTATGAGGCCTTGACGGATCAGCTGCCGTTCGATGGAGCGCCCGTCGACATCCTGTTCAACAAGCAGGCTGCTCAACCAAAAGCACCACGCGCGCTGCTCGACTCCGTGCCTGCGGATCTGAACGCGCTCTGTCTGGACCTGTTGAACAACGACCCCAAGCGCCGTCCGCGCGGGGAAGAAGTCGTGCACCGTCTGGCGCATTCGGAAGCGACGCATCGGACAGGCGATTCCCTAACGACGATGGAGCGCCCGTTCGTGGGCCGCCGGCAGCAACTCGAACAGCTACTCGGCGCCTTCGAACGCAGCGCGCAAGGCCAGAACGTGGTGGTGCTCGTCTCGGGCCGCTCGGGTATGGGCAAGACGGCTCTCGTGCAGCGCTTCTTGGGCCAAGCTGCCGGCGAAAAAGGAGCTCTGGTCTTGTCCGGGCGCTGCTTCGAGCGTGAGGCTGTGCCTTTCAAGGGTATGGACAACGTCGTCGACGAACTGTCCCACCTGCTTTCGCACAAGACGCCCGCGGAAATGGCGACGCTGATCCCCGTGGGGATTCACCATTTGTCGCGCGTGTTTCCGGTGCTTCGTGCGGCGCCGGGTGTGGAAAATGTTCCACAACCAGAGCACGAGATCATCGAACCGATCGAGCTCCGCAAGCGCGCGTTCGCCGCGTTGAAGGAGCTTTTGGCAGGGCTCGCGACGGTGGGCCCGCTGATCGTTCACATCGATGACATTCAATGGAGCGACCTCGATAGCTTGCTCTTACTGGAAGAGATCTTGAGTCCACCCGGAGCGCCGGCGCTCTTACTCGTCTGCGGATTTCGTGAGGAAATGCGCAATTCGAGCCCGATCTTGCGCGAGCTCTTGGCCATGCTCGTGCGGCTGGGGCGTGCGACGCGCGTCGAGGAAATCTCAGTCGACCAGCTCTCGCCCGACGAAGCCATCGAGCTGGCAACGCGTTCGCTAGGCACCGAGGGTGCGCGCTCGCCCGATCTTGCGCGAGCGATTGCGATCGAGGCGCAGGGCATGCCTATCTTCGTCTCGGAGCTCGCGGAATGGCAAAGGCAGCGCGCACCGAACGAAAGCGGGGCGACCGAGCAGCTCGGCGTGTCGCTCGAACAGGTCATTCAGCGCCGCGTCGCCGAGTTGCCGGAGTCCGCCGTTCGGCTGCTAGAGGCGCTCGCGATCGCCAACGGCCCCATCCCGTACGAAGTCGCGGAATTGGCCGCCGAGACTCCGCGCGATGACCAGACGCGGACGCGCCTGCGCGCGGTGCGCCTGACCCGGCATTTCCGAGCGGAGGGGCGCGAGTTCGTGGAGACGTATCACGCACGCGTGAGAGACAGTGTGGTGCAAGCGCTCACTGCGGAGAGGCGCGCGCTCTGGCACGGCCGCATAGCGGCTGCCCTGGAACAGAGCGGACGGCCGGATCCCGAAGCGTTGGTCGAGCACTACCTCGCCGCTGGGGACCCTGAGCGCGCGCGGGGCCACGTGCTGGCCGCAGCGGAGGGGGCACACCGGGCGCTCGCGTTCGTGCGCGCTGCGCGCCTCTATCGTCGAGCGCTCGATTTGGGCGTCGAACGGCCGCGCCACGAGCTGCTCTCGCGCGTGGGTGATTCGTGGGTACACGCAGGGCGCAGCGCCGAGGCCGCCAGCGCGTATCTATCCGCCGCCGAGACAGCGCCGGAAGCGGACGCCGTCGAGCTGCGCCGCTTGGCGGCGGAACATTTTCTAAAGAGTGGACGCGAGGACGAAGGCCTCGCCGTGCTGCGCAGCGTGCTGCGCTCCGTCGGACTGCGCTATCCGGAGTCGGACGCGCTCGCAGTGGCGTCGCTCTTGTTCAATCAGCTGCGACTCGCGACGAGAAGCCTGGAATTTACGAAAAAGAGCGCTGGCAATTGCGAGCGTCGAGAACTGTCGCGGGTCGACGTCGCGTTTTCGGCCACCGCCGGGCTGGCCATGGTCGACGTGGTTCGCGGCGCCGGCTTTGGTGCTCGGCACCTGCTGCTCGCGCTCGAGGTCGGCGAACCGATCCGGATCTGCCGAGCGCTTGCGCTCGAGGCGGGCAACGCGGCCGCCGTTGGACGCGGTTCGCGCGAGCGCACGGAACGCATGGTGCGCATCGCCGAGGCGTTGGCCGCGCAGAGCGAGGATCCACACGGGACCGCGCTCGCCAAAGTCGCGGCCGGCTTGGTGCGCGTTTTTTCAGGCGAGTGGCGGAGCGCGCTCCAGACTTTGGACGAAGCCGAGCGGATTTTGCGCGAGCGTTGTCGAGCCGTCACCTGGGAGCTCACGAATACCCAAGCCTGGTCGTGCAATTCGTTGATCTTGTGTGGAGACTTGCGAGCTGCGAGTGACCGCGTGCCGGCGATCGTGCGAGAGGCCAGCGAGCGCTCCGACCGCTTCGCGCAAATGCATATGATCTATCCGGCCTGCATTACCGCGCTCGCCGCGGGGGACGCCGACACCGGCTGGCGGGTGGCGAGTGACGACAGCTCGTTTCGGACCTCGGGCGCAGGGCTCTTCACCGGCGGTCATTGGAGCGCGCTGATCTCGGCCGTGTCCGTGCACCGTTACCGCGGTGAGGGGCGTGCAGCCCTGCGCGTCATGCGTGAACGTTGGCCCGCCCTCGAATCTTCACAGTTCTTGCGCGTGCACTTGATGCGAGTCTTTTCCGAGTTCGAGCGCGGTCTGAGTTTAATTGCCGCGATCGACGACGGGGATTCCGATCCGGCCGTCGTTGCCGCCGCGAAGGCCGCCGCCAAACGCTTGCTGCGCGACAGCCCGGAGTATGCCCACCCGATGGGCGACTTGCTGACGGGCTGTCTGGCCGCCGCGCGTGGAGACCGTGAGCAGGCGGAAGCTGCGCTGGCGCGCGCATCCGACGGGCTCACACGCGTAGACATGGGGTACTTGGCCGCGTGCGCGCGCCTGCGCCAGGCCTGGTTGCTCGGTGGGGATGGCGGCCGCGAGCTTCGTCAGGCGACCGAGGCCGATTTGGCGCGAAAAGGGGTGGTCGACAGCCATGCCTGCTTGAACATGAGCGCTCCTGGTTTTCGACGCCTGGGTGCGTAATGGTGCGGGCTCGAACTCATGAAGCGATCGTTTTTGGACCAGCGCGTGCTGATCACCGGGGCAGCGAGTGGGATCGGGCGCGCCACGGCGCGCCATTTCGCTGAGCTCGGTGCACGAGTGATCGCGTGCGACATCGACGGCGCGGGGCTCGCATCGCTCGCGCGCGAGCTGTCGCAGGCGGGCGCGTCGAACGCGGAGACCCACACGGTCGATGTCGGTCAGCGCGCGGCGATGCAGGCATTTTCGACGAACGTGTTGGCCGGCGGAGCGCCGGACGTGCTCGTGAACAACGCGGGCGTCGGTCTCGCGGGAGGCTTCCTCGCCACGACGCTCGAGGACTGGGACTGGATCTTGTCCGCCAATCTGTGGGGCGTGGTGCACGGTTGCCATTTCTTCGCGCCGGCGATGGCCGCGCGTGGTCGTGGCCAGATCGTCAACGTAGCCTCGGCGGCGGGCTACTACAGCTCGTCCGCGATGGCGGCCTACGGTACGACGAAGTACGCCGTGGTCGGTCTCTCCGAGGCGCTGCGCGACGAGCTCGCGCGGCGAGGCGTGGGTGTATCCGTCGTCTGTCCCGGCTTCGTCGATACGCCGATCGTGCGCCACATGCGCATGCGAGGTGACCGCTATCCGGAAAGCGCGCGCGCAGATATCGCGCGCTTCTATCGCAAGCGAGCCTACGGACCTGAGCGCGTCGCCGCGGCGATCGCCAGGGCAGCGCTCGAGAATCCAGCGCTTTTGCCCGTTACCGCGGAAGCGTGGGGACTCTATTGGCTAAAGCGCGCGGTGCCCACGCTCTTGCCGCGCATCGCACGCGCGGTAGCCGTTCGTACGCAAGGGAGAAATAAGGGATGAACATCAGCGAGCGTCGTGTTCGAGCGGGTCGCTTGGAGCTGAACGTCGCAGAGGTCGGTCAGGGGCCCCCGATCTTGATCCTGCATGGTTTTCCCGAGTATTGGGCCGGTTTTCGCGGCCAGATGCAGGCGCTTGCGGCCGCCGGCTTTCGCGCGATCGCTCCGGATTTGCCGGGCTACGGCAAGTCCGACAAGTTTGCGCACACGCTCGACTACGAGTCGTCGTTGCTCGCCGGCGATCTAGCGGCACTCGTGCCGGCGCTCGGGCTCGAGCGTGCTCACGTGATTGGCCACGACTGGGGTGGCACGCTGGCCTATTGCCTCGCGTCTCGTCATCCAGACGTCGTGGATCGACTGCTGGTGATGAACGCGGGGCACCCCGAGCTCTTCCGGCTCGCGCTCCGGCACTTCGAGCAGATTCGAAAGTCCTGGTACATGTTCATGTTCCAATTGCCGTTCTTGCCCGAGTGGTTGATACGGCGCCGCTTTGCGCTGTCGATCGCGCTGCGTGGACTGGCCGTGAATCCGCATGCGTTTAGTGACGCCGACCTCGATGACTACCTCCGCGCGATGCGTCTCGACGGCGTAGCGCACGCCGCAGTGAGCTACTATCGGGCCGCTTTTCGCGCGCCCGTGCGCGCCGTGCAACGGATCGACCACCAGACGCGCGTCCTGTGGGGACAGCGTGACAAGGCCCTCTCGGAGCGGCTGCTCTTGAATGGGCTCGAAGCGCACGTTCCCAACGTCTCGATCACGCGCTTTGCGGACGCCGGACACTGGCTGCACCACGATCAACCCGAGCCGGTCAGCCGCGCGATCATCGAGTTTTTCTCGGGTTGAGCAGGGGCAGCCGAGGCCGATGACGCTGCACGACCGGCAGGACTGCTAGCCATCTGCTCAGGTCGGCCGCGGCCAGCCCAAAGCATGCGAGTCCGACCTCTCGGCGTAAATTCGTGCGGAAAATTGTGCCGAGTCGAGCGATGGAACCCCCGCGCAACCCCGCGAAAGGTCTGATACGCTTGTCGATCCGAGCTGTCCTCGCAGCCTCCGAAGATGTCCTCGCAACCTCCGAAGACACTGTCGTCGCTACCCCCCAACTCGGATGGGCGTCGCAGGCCTGTCAGCATGCTCGCCATCAAGCTGTGGGAAATCGCGGAGGCCATGGACGAGCGCCTCGACAACCCGGGGGAGGTGCTCGACATCCTGGTCACGGCGGTCGCCAAGGGCGAGCAACCGCTCGATGCGTGGCAGCGGCTGCACGTGGCAGCCGCCAAGCACGATCGCGTGGGTGATCTGGCTCTCGCCTACCAACACACGATCTCCGAGAAGCGCATCAAGCTCTTGCAACCCGAACAGCAGGCGTTCGTGTATCTGCGCGCTGCTGAGTTTTTCGCCGAAACGCTGGCGGATGTGGAAGGCGCCATCGGTTTTGCCGAGCGCGCCGCGCTTGCGGTGCCCGGCCACGCCGAAGCATTCGCCCTGCTCGAGCGAGCGCTGAGCGTCGCCCAGGAGCCCACGAAACTCGCTGAACTATACGTGGATGCCTGCACCAGGGAAGCCGACCCGGCGCGTCGCGCGGAGCTCTTGCAGCGTGCCGCCGAGCTCGTGAAGGAGTCGCTGATCGAGGACGATCGGTCAGTCGAAGTAGGCCAGCGCATCTTGCGCATCGATCCCGGGCGCGAAGACGTGCGTGCCGTGGTCGTGCAGCGGTTGATCGCGCGCGGGCGTCACAAGGACGTGATCGAGCTGCTGGAGCTTGCGCTTCGCCGGGATCCGCCGCCCTCGTTCGAGGAAGCGACGGTTCTGCGCGAGTGGCTCGTCGATCTGTGCCTATCCGAACTCAAGGATCCGGCGCGCGCGCTCGGGCACATCGAAGGGCTCTTGCTGGGTCAGCCCGATCACGCCATCGCACTGAAATGGGCAGAAGCGCTGCTGGAGAATCGCAGTGTGTCGCTGCGCGCGGCCGCCGCGCTATCAGACGCTTACGAGAAGACGGGCCGCATGGACCGAGCGATCGCCATGCTCGGCGTCGAGCTGAAACAGGTGCGCGGACCGCGGCGGATGGAGGTGCAGCGTCGCCTGGGCGTGATGCGCCAGGACGTCTTGAACGACCCGGCCGGAGCGCTCGAATTGCTCGCCCCCGTGGTGGCCGGCGATCCAGGCAACGACGACCTGCGTCGGCGCTTCGTGAGTTTGAGCCTCAGCTTGAATCAGCCCGAGCAGGCGGCGCGCTTGCTCGCGCGTGCGCTCACCACCAGTCGTGATCCGGCCGTGCGCGCTCGCGTGGGGGTTGACGTCGGCCAAGTCTACTTGAAGATCGGCGACGTCAAACGCGCTCAGGGCGCCTTTCAGCAAGCGCTCGAGTCCGGACACGATCAACAGGCCTTGCTCGAGGCCGCTCGTCAGCTCTCGGAGCTCTACGCGGAGTCCGGCGAACGCAAGCAGCTGTCTTCGGTGCTCGAGATCGTCGTCAAGCTCGAGCCGGAACGCGAGCTCCGGCAGGCCGCGGCGCGACGCTTGGCGCGACTGTGCGACGGTGAGGGAGGCGACTCGGAGCGCGCCATCGTTGCCTGGAGCGCGCTCGTAGGCTCGCCCTGGAGTGACGAGGCCCTACAGCGATTGGAGACCCTGTACAGCGAGGCCGGCGACGAGACCGGGCTGTCGGAGGTGATGTTTCACCGCGCCGAGCGCAGCAAGGATCCAATCGAGGCGCGCCGATTGGCCTACCAAGCAGCGGAGCTACGCGCCGCGCGGACGCGCGATCCGGAGTCGGCCTTGGCCGGTTGGCAGCGAATCATCGAGCGTTATGGGCCGTCGCGCGAAGTCCACGAGCGCATCGTGCCTTTGCTCGAGCAAGCCCAACGCTACGCGGAGCTCGCGAACGTGCTCAGCGGCGAAGCGAGCCTGCTCGAAGGCAGCGAAAAAATCCAGGTGCTGCTCAAGCTGGGGCAACTGCGTCAGCTCCACTTGTCCGATCCGCAAGGCGCGCTCGACGCATTTGCCGAGGCGCTGGCGCTGGATGAGCACGACCGCGGTGCCCGCGCGGCGATCGAGAAGCTCTTGTTGGCCGGCCCAGCGCGGCTGGCTGCCGCGGCAGTTCTCGAACCCGTTTTTCGTCGAGAAGAAGGCAGCACCGGCATCCTGCGCATCCTCGACGTGCGAGGAGAACTCGCGCCGGAGGTCGATGAACGGCTGGCAGCGTTGGACGAGGCACGCGCGCTGAGCGAGACCGCGCTCGCCGATCCGGATCGCGCGCTCGCCGTGGCGGGCCGTGCGCTCGGGCTGGCCGTGAGAGAGCGGCCGGACCAGCTTTCCGAGCGCTTGGACCAAATCCAGCGCTTGGCGAACGTGGGCGGAAATCCCGCGCGGCGCGCGGAAATCCTGTGCGACGCGTTGGGCTCGAGCGTGATTGATTCACCGCCCTTGCTAGAGCTCGCCAAGCTTGCCGGCGACGCGCTGGCAGCGGCGGGTGAGGTCGGCCGAGCGATTGAGGTGTTTCGCGCGGCCCTGGTCTACGACTCGAGTTCACGGGATCTGATTCAGCGCGTCGACGATCTGCTCACGCAGCAAGGCGCGCCTGAGGAGCGCCTGAATCTCTACTTGAGCGCCCTCCAAAACGAACCGGAGCAAACGCGACGGCGCGAACTCCTGCACGCGCTCGCCAATTTGCAGCGACGGGAGCTGCGCGACCCGGCTGCAGCGCTCGAGACTTGGCGGGTGGCGACCGAAGAAGACCCGCGAGATATCGTCGCTCATCAAAATCTAGTCGAAGCGCTGCTGGAAGCGCACGATCATGTCGCGGCGCACGCGGAGCTCGAGCGTGTCTTGCCGCACTTGGACGGAGAGCGACGGAGCCTCACCTTGCTGCGATTGGCCGAAATTGCGGCCTTGCAGGGCAATAAGGCGCGCTCGCTCGAACACTACCGCGGCCTGGTAGAGGGTTCGGATCTGTCAGACGACGTGCTCGAAACCATCGAGCAGCTGGCGCGCGAGCTCGCGGACGGAAAAACGGTTCTGGCGGTCCTCGAGCGGCGCTTGGCGCACCCGACCGACCCGAATCGGCGCGCGGGACTCCTGGAGCGACAGGGCAATGCGTACGCCTGGTTGCTCGAGGATGCTGCCAATGCCTCGCGCTGTTGGCTCGATGGCGCGCGACTCAGTGAGGGTATCCCCGATGGGGCCGAGCGAGCGCGGCGCTTGTATGCGCGGGTGCTGGACGTCGACGCGGACAATCGCGAGGCCGCAGAAAGGTTGGTCGAGCTCGGCGCGGTGGCGGGAGATTTCGAGACGGTACGGATCGCGTTCGAGGTCCTCGCGCGCACCGCTGACGAACGCGAGCTCGTACTTTTACTGCTCGGTCTCGAGGAGCAAGCCGTTCAAAGCGGTCACGTTTCGAGTTTCGTCGCGTTGATCGATTTAGCGCTCGCACGCTCCATGCAATCGTCTCGCGCGCACCACGTGCGACTCGCGAAAGCCAGGGCGCTGGCGACCGACCCCGCGTCGGCTGACCAAGCAGCTGCCCTGTTTCGAGTGTTGCTGGACGCGTCGGGCGATGACGTCTCTCCAGACGTCGAGGCGTTCGAGGCATTTTTGAGCCGCGCCGAACGCACGCCGGCGCGCGTCGCGGATCAGCGCTGGTTGTTCGGGTTTCGTCTGGCTCGCTCGGGCGATCCGGCGACCGTCCTTTTGCAATGGGCTGCCGCCGAGGAATCACTGTTCGGCGATCTGAGCGCGGCGATCGAGATCTACCGCACCGCCCTCGAGCGCGATCCGGATCGCGTCGAGGCGCTTAGCGAGCTGGCACGGCTGCAGGCGCTGACCGGTGATGCCAAAGCCGCATACACGACGCTCGAAGTACTCGCCGCGCGCAGCGAACCAGAGGCGCGCGCGGGCGTGGACGTGCGCCGCGCGCTCCTGTTGAGCGGCCCTCTGCAACGCCCGAAAGCGGCCCTGGAGCTCGTGCAGCCGATGCTGCGCGTCAATCCGAGCGATCCCGAGGCGTTGCGTGTGGTCCACCACGCGTTGGCCGTGCCCGAGGCCCGCGCGCAGGCCGCGGCGATTCTGGAGGGGATCGCCGAAAGCTCCACGGATCCCGCGGCGCGAGCCGACGTGATCGAGGCGCTGCTGGCGGTCTCCGACGACGCGCCAGAGCTAACGGCCGCGCGTAGTCGTTGGCTGATGCAGCTGCTCGAAACAAAATCGGAAGTGCCCGAAGAAGCGCTGCAGCTCGCCTTGCGCGGCGCGGAGGCGGCTCCCGGCGAAGAAGAGCTCTGGAACTTCGCCGAGCAGATGGCTCGCCGGCTCGATCAGCCAGCGCCGGTCGCCGAAGCCTATGCGCGCGCGATCGATCGCGACCTCAGCGCGGAGGTGGCCGACGCACTCGGTCGGCGCATGGTCGAGTTTCACGAGGAGTGGTTCGAGGACGCGGAGCGCGTCGTGCGTTTGCTCGAGCGCGTGCTGACCCTGTGCCCTGCTGCGGAATGGGCATTCGATCGACTCAAACTGTCGTTCAACGCCGCGGGTCGCTGGGCAGATCTCTTCTCGTTGTACGATCGTCGTCTGCAGGGCGACCTACCAGCGGGCGAACGGGTGGAGCTGCTGCGTGAGGCGGCCATGGCGGCGCGCGACTTTGCTGGCGATCCCGAGCGCGCGATCGGCTATTTCGAACGGTTGAATGCCGCCAGCCCGGGGGACGGACGCGTCGAGTCCTCGCTCGAGCGATTGTACGAGCGGCACGGGCACAAGCGGCCGCTGATCGCGCTACTCAGCGCACGCATGGCGTCGGGTAAAGCGGTCGACACGAGTGAACTCGCGGGCCGCATCGCAGCGCTTTGGCTCGATCTCGCCCAGCCGTTGCCGGCGCTGGCGCTGGCGGAGGGCATGATTGCCAAAGACAACGACCCGCGCGACGCCGTCTCGCTGCTCGAGCGAATCATTCCGATGCCGTCGGCGCTCGCGGCGCTCACCGAACACGGTGAATCCGCGCGAGATCGCGCCGCGCTGACACTCGAGCAGCACTACCGGCAAGTCTCGAGCATGCTCGACGTGGTGCGCATGCTCGAGATTCGAGCGGAGAACGCGGCTGCGGCCGCGCAAGTGGCGTTGCTCGAGGAGGTCGTCGCGCTGCGGCTCGACGCGCTCGGCGATCCCAACGGAGCCTTCGATACCCTGGTGTCCGTGGTGGAGCTCGAGCCGTCTGCCAAACGTCGCAAGCGCTTCGCGCAATTGGCGGCGACCGTCCACGCCCAAGATCGTCGAGCAGAAGCACTCGTTCAGATCGCCGACAGCGACGTGAGCCTCGGGCTGCGGGCCACATTGCTGGCGGAGGCGGCGGACGTCTATGCGAGCGAGCTCGCGGATCTGACGCGCGCAAAGAGTTTGTATCGGCGCGTGCTCGCGCTGGCCGCGGAGGAACAACAGGCCGCGTTGCACGCCGCCCGCGAGCTCTCACGCCTGTTGCGCGACGCCGGAGAGCACGAAGAGCTGGTCAGTGTGCTCGAACAGCGCGCGGTGCTGGAGCGCGAGTCGACGGAACGCCGTGAATCGTGGGGTGAAGCCGCGGAACTGTCGCTGTCGGTGCTGGCCGATCCGGAACGAGCCATGCGCGCGTGGCGCGCCCGGCTCTCCCTCGACGAAAAGGACGCTGTGGCCGTCGATGGTTTGTGCCGAGCGCTCGAGAGCGGGAAGCGCTGGGATGAGCTGTTGGGGGCGCTCGAACAACGGGCGTTGCTCAGTAGGGACGCTGCCGCAGCTCGCGCCGATCGGGTGCGAATTGCAGAAATTCACGCGAGGATCAAGCAGGATCCCACGCAAGCAATCGCGGCGTGGCTCGCCGTGGTGGCGCGTCACGGTCGGAGCCGCGACAGCTTCGACGCACTGTCGCAGCTGTTTGCCGGTGAAGGGCGCGCTCACGAACTCGCGGATCTGATCGCCGACGAGGTCGCGCATGAATCCGATCCGTCGCGACAGAGTGCGCTGTTCGGCGAGCTCGGTATCGTGCATCAAACTCGCACGGGAGACGCTTTGCTCGCGCTCGAGGCCTTCGTCTCGGCCGGGGATTGGGACAAGGCTATTCAAGTGGCCGGAGCGAATCACGCCGACGGAGACGTCGGTCGCGAGGTGAGCGCTCGGCTCTTGGATCGCGCCGTTGAAATTTGGATTGGCAGCGGAGTCGGCGCGGACAGTGCTCCGGCGCGGGCCGCTGACTGGGCCGTGGGTGAGTTGTCAGCGCGCCTGCTGGAGGTCGGCAAGTACGCCGACGTGGTGACGCGCTTGTTGGCGACGGCAAAGCTGCCGGTCCCCACTCAGCGGAGTCGTGAACTGCGCCGTGATGCCGCGTGCTTGTGCTCCGATCGACTGGCCGATGACAGCCGAGCGATCGAGCTATTTCAGGCGTTGCTCGCGGAGGACCCGGCCGATGACGTTGCGCGCTCCTGCGTGACGAGGCTCGCGCTCTTGCTCGAAGAACGAGGCGCTCACGAAGACGTGGTCACTTTGTGGGAGACGCAGGCGCACGCGCGCGCGCGGGCCGGTGACGCGGCGGGGGCAGCCGCGCTGTGGGCGCGCGCTGGAGACCTCGCTGAGCAGCGATTGCAAGACGTGTCGCGCGCGATCCGGAGCTACGCAAGCGGCGCCGAGCTCGGCGGGGAGACGTCGCTCGAGGCCCTGGCCCGCTTGTATGCGGCTAGCGGCGAGCACGAAAAAGCCGCAGAAGCGCTGACCAAGCTGTGTGCTCAATCCTCTCCGGAGGTACTCGCGGAGCGCGCGATGCAGCTCGCCGATCAATATCAGGCATTCGGCGCGAGTGAGCACGTACGCGCGTGCTTGGAGCAGGCAGCACAGACGGCGCTCGACGCAGCCGGATTGCGCGCGCGCTTGGCCGAGCTCTATCGGGCCGAGCGTGACTTCACGGCGCTTGCCGGGCTGCTCGCGGAGGAAGCCGAACGCTCGGTGGATCGCAAAGCGACGCTCGCCATTTTGCGCGAGGCGTTCGAGCTGCACTTGGTGGAGCGTAAGGATCCGTTTGCGGCGATTCCGTTGATCGAGCGCGCGGTCGAGCTCGACCCGGAAGACCATCGCCAGCGCTTGCGTCTCGCGCAAGCCCTCCATCAGGCAAAACGATACGACGATGCCGTCAGCGCCTTGCGTACTCAAATCGAGCGCTATGGCTCGCGACGCCCGAAGGATCGCGCCCTCGCGCACTTCGAGCTGGCCAAGGTGCTGCTCGCCGCCGAGCGCGAACGCGAGGCTCTGGTCGAGCTCGACGCGGCCTCCAAGATCGACCCCGCGCACCCGGGCATCATGCAGATCCTGGCGCGCGCGGCGCTCGAGCACGATGAGCTCGACCGCGCCGAGAAGATGTATCGCTCGCTGCTGTTGGTGCTCGGCCGTGAAGACGGCGGCGATGGTCCCAGCAAGGCCGAGGCGTTGATCGCGCTGAGTGAGATCGCGACGCGGCGGGGAGACGGCGCGCGCGCCGGCGAATTCATCGAATCCGCGTTCGAGTCCGCGTTGGAAAGTCCGCGCGACGCGCTGGCGCTCGAGGCGGCGTTGCGCACTCAAGGGCGCCACGAGTTGCTGGCACGTGCCCTGGAGACGCGGCTTGCCCGCAACCCCCGACCGGCTGAGGCCGCCGCGGCGCTTGCGGATTTGGTGGTCGTTCACGCCCAAGGGCTCAACGACTTGGATCGCGAGCGCCCTGGCCTCGAAGCACGCGCGCACGCGCTCGAGGAGAGCCTCGCCGCTCAACCCGATACCGACGACGCCGCTTGGGCGGCGCTCAGCCGCGTCTACGACGAGCTCGGCGACCCGTCGCGCGAAGCGGCGATCCTCGAGCGGCGGCTGAGCGTGATGCCGCACCGTTCGAGCCGACCACCCGCCGATCCAGATCTTTTCTATCGGCTGGCCAAGGTGCGCCTTTCCGATACGGAAACGTTCGAGCAAGGCCTCGATCTGCTCGAACGCGCCTTGAGTCTCGCTCCGGACTACGCGCGGGCGCGCTCGCTACTGGCATCCCAACAGGGCGGCAGCGAAGACCGCGTCTCGGAATTGTTCGAACGAATCGCGCGCGCTACCGGAGACGATCGCTCGCTGGCCGATGCATTGGCGGCTCGCCTCTCGAGACCGGACGCAAATACGGCCGGCGTTCGGGAAGGGGTCGAGCTTGCCGTTCGTCTGGGGGATGGCGAGCTCGGCGCGCGGATGCTGAAGTTGGGTCTCGCGCTGGAGACCGGGAGCGACGCGGACAAGGCTTGGATTCGGCTGGAACTCGGCAAGCTCGCCGAGGCTTCGGGTGATTCCGACGGCGCGCTCGCTTACCGCGAGCAGGCCGCTGATTTTCTGTCCCCGGAAGAGGCGCGCGCCCTGCGGCTCTCGCTGGCGCAGGCCTTCGCGGCGGTCCCGGCGCAGCGAGCGCGGGCCGTGCTGCTTTTCGAGCGGGTTTTGAGCGACAATCAGTTCGATCGCTCGGTCTGGCAACCACTGCTCGAGCTACTGCGAGACTTGGGTGATCTCAAGCGACTCGAACGACTACTCGCCGTGATCGCAGCGCAAGTCGAAGACCTGAGCGAACGTTCCACGCTGCGCATCGAACGCGTCAACGCCTTGCTCGGTACGGGCGCGCGCGATGGCGACGTCATCTCCCTCTTGCAGGAGATTGTCGCGGACGATCCGGCTCAGCGAGACGCCGCGCGAGTCCTGGCCGAGTTGCTCGAGCGCGAAGGTCGCTTGGATGACCTCGCCGAGCTCCTGCAAGGGGAGATCGATCGCGCCAAAGACGAGAGAATCGTGAGCGTGATCAGCGAGCTGTCGTTGCGCCTGGCGGGGCTACGCGAACGTCAAGAGCGCATTGCCGACGCGCTCGACGTGTGCCGCGCCGCGCTCGAGTGGGAACCTGCGGATCGCCCGTTACTCGAAGTCGTGCTGCGCCTGTCGGAGGCCGCGCGCGACCCGGCCGCGCAATGTGAAGCGCTGGAAGGCCTCCTGCGTGTCGAGCAGGGCGAGGCGGCCGCACGCCTCGCCCGGCGCTTGTCGACGCTGCGCGAGGAACTCGGTGACACGGAGGGCGCGGAACGCGCATTGGTTCTCGGTTTCGAAGCGAACCCCAGTGACGCGTCCCTGCGCGATTTGTTGATCGTACGCTTCGCCGAGCGCGACGAACATAGCCGCGTGGCGGAAGTACTCGCACACGCCCTGCGCGGACAGCCCAATGATCGAAGGTTGCTGGAGCGGTTGGTCGAAGCTCATCGAGCGGAGGGCAACAGCGAAGCGGCGCTGTCGGTGATCGACACGTTGATCGAGCAGGAGCCCGTGGGAGTGACCCTGTATCGCGATCGGGCGGCGCTGCTCGCCGAACTCGGTCGAGACATCGAGGCGGTTGAAACGCTCGAGCGCGCACTGGAGCGGGACTCCTCGCTGGCCGGTGAGTTGATCGAAGCTCTGGAGCGCGCGATCGCGCGCGCAGAGGGGGAGAGCGAAGTCGCGCTGACGTTGAGGCTAGTCGAGATTTTCGAGCAGTCCGGTGATCTGCCCGGGGCGCGCGCCAGGCTAGCGGCGTTCGTGCGCGAAGCACCCCCGAATTTGGAGGTGCTGCGACGCTTGGCAACGCTCGAAGCGAAGACCGGCAATCTAGCCGGCGCCATCACGACGCTGCAGGAAATCGCTCAGAGCGAGCAGGGCTCGGGCTTGATCGACACCGCGCTTCGTCTGTACGAAACTTGCGCTCTGGCGGGTCGTAGCGAAGACGCGCGCGCGGCGCTCGAGCGCGCTTTTCACGCCGATCGCAAGCATCCGGCTGTGCGCGAAAAGCTCTATGCGCTGTATGAAGCAAGTGGCGAAAATGGACGGCTATCGGAGCTGCTGCTCGAACAGGCCTTGGGTACGGTCGACCTTGCAGATCGTCTCGCCTTGCTCTTGCGCGCGGGTGGTCTCTTGCTCGGTGACGATGGTGATCCAGAAGCAGCTGTGCGCATCCTCGAGACGGCGCGCCAGGACAATCCCGAGAACCTACAAGCGGTCGTGCTTTTGGCGCGCGCGTACTCGCGAGCCCAGCGGGCGGAGGACGGTCTTGCCCTACTGAACTCGATTGCCGACGCGAACCGCGGCCGGCGCGGCAAGGGGCTCGGCCCGGTATACACGGCGATGGCCGAGATTCACCTCGACGAGGGTTTTTTGACAGACGCGCTGCAAGCGCTGACCAAGGCTTTCGAGCTCGATCCCAAGAATGGCGAGCTTGCGATGCGGCTCGGGCAGCTTGCGATCGAGATAGACGAGGACGAAACGGCGCAGCGCGCCTTCCGTGCCGTCGCGATCATGAAGCCGCCCGCGCCCGGCAGTAGCGAAGGGGCGCTACCCGACGCCAAGGCCGACGCGAATTACTTTTTGGCGGTGCTTGCTCGCAAGCAAGGTGACGCACGCAAAGCCAAGGTGCTCGCCAGCAAGGCCCTCGGGGAAAAGCCGGGGCATGAGGCGGCCCGGCAACTCTTGGCCGAACTAGCGAGTGCTTGACCCGGCGCGCGGACCTCTGTTTGATGCGTCCCACGATGCAGCGGACGAAGCGCCTCACCAAACGCGAACGCAAAGAGCAGTCACCCGGGCATGCCCATGAGCACCAGCACATCCACTGTGTCGCGTGCGGTAGGCATTTGGACCCGGCAGAGTTCGCCGCGCAGCCCCCGACAGCCAAGTATTTGATCTGCCAGCACCAATCGCGCTTCCCCGCGTGCGTCGATTGCGATCTCGCCGCGCGCCATTTGATCAGCGAACACGATCGAACCGGCAAGCCGATCGCTGCAGCTCAGGCCTGGCACTAGCAGCCAGCTCCCAAATGAGCTGGCTGTAGCGGTTCATTCAGGGGCTGAGCCCGCTGCTCGTAGGCTCAGCCGTTGCCTTGCGAAGGCGGGATCACGAGGAACAGCGAGGTTTGGCCGCGCTGCACGCGGACCAGGTGGCCCCCGTTGCGGTCGCTTCCCAAACGCTTGGCTGCGTCGTCGACGTTTGCCACCGGGCTGCGATCCACCTCGACGATCACGTCGCCTTCTCGTAGTCCGGCTTCGGCCGCGCTGCTGCCGGGGCGCACCGCGCCGATCACGGCGCCCTTGGTCGCGCGATCGATACCGAGGTGGTCTGATAGGTCCGGCGTGAGCGGCCGCAACGTGAGGCCCAGCCGGCCTTCCCCGTTGCTCGGTGGCACGCCTGCAACGGCGTCAGCCGGGAGCTCGGATGTCTTGACGCCGAGATCGACTTCCTTGCCGTCACGCCAGACCGTGACGTTCACCTTGTCTCCGATCTTTTGGTCGAGCACGGCGCGCTGTACGGAGCGTGAGTCCTCCGTCGCCTTGCCACCCACGCGAACCACCACGTCTCCCACTCGAATACCGGCTTGTTCCGCGGGCGAACCCTTTTGCACCTGGGACACGAGCGCTCCTTTGTCCGGCGCGTTCGAGCCGAGCGCTTGCTTCAACTCCGGCGTCACCGATTGCATCACGATGCCGATGTAAGGCCGAGCGACCTTACCGTGTTCGATCAATTGACGCGCGATTGGTCGAGCAATCGCCTCCGATACCGCGAAGCCCACGCCCGTGCCGAGCCCCGCGATCATCGTGTTGATGCCGATCACTTGGCCGTTCAGGTTCACCAGCGGGCCACCCGAATTGCCCGGGTTGATCGACGCATCCGTCTGCAGAAAGTCTTCCAGCTTGCCGGGGGCAAAGCCGTACCGCCCTTTGGCTGAGAGCACGCCGACCGTGACCGTGTGATCGAGGCCGAATGGGTTGCCAATCGCGATCACCCACTGCCCGACCTGCATCTTGTCGGAGTCGCCGAAATCTGCGGGTTTGGTCGGCGCGCCGTCGACTTTGACGACGGCGAGGTCTGTCTTTGGGTCGGTACCGATGACCTTACCCTTGAGCTCCTTGCCGTCGACGAACGTGACGCGCACGTCTTGCGCGTGTTCCACCACGTGGTTGTTCGTGAGCACGTGACCCTGTTCGTCGATGACGACGCCGGACCCCATGCCCATCATCGGTCCGGGCGCTTCCGGCCCGGAACCCCCAAAGTCCTCGAAAAAATGCTCGAACGGCGTGCCCTCGAACGGGTTGACGTCCCGCCCCGGCAGCCGCACGGGCGTTGGCGCTTGCTCGCGAACGGTGATCCGAACCACCGAGGGCGCGAGCCGCTCCGCCACGCCGACGAAAGCCTCGCTGACCTGGCGCGCCTCCGGCGCTTGGGGCACGGGTTTGGCGGAAGGATCTGCCGCCGCTCGCTTACCGCCGTGCGAATAGATACCGCCCGCCCAACCACAGGCAAGGGCGAACGACATGAACAGGGCACTCAGGACAGTGTTCTTGGATTTCACGATGGAGCCTCCCAAGGATGGATGCGCTGTGCGCAAGGCCGAGTCACCGCGACGGTGGACGGGCCACGTCGCCTCTTTGTGGCAGATAGGCAACGCGGCAATCTTCAGCGATTGTCAGCCGGATCGCTGAATCCATGGGCGGAAACACTTGCGAGCGTTGCACGCTCGGCCCCGTGCAAGAGGCGATCCTCGCGCGCCAGCAGGCGAGCTCTTCGCGTGTTGCAAACTAACGCAGCAGCGCGATTCGAAGAATCGGGACCCCGAACTCTATTTGGGCGTCACTTGCGCGCGATACGCTCAGCGCGTTCGGCGTGCTCGCCTGCGTGGTGCTCGGCGCGGCTCTTTTTGCGCTTGGGTTCGCCGCGGTCGAGCCAGGCGAGCGCTTGATGGTAGAGCTCCGGCTTGCGATCGAGCGCTAGTTCATGTCCCATGTCGTCGGGCGTGACGACGCGCGTGCTCACACCCGCGCGATTGAGCCAATCCTCGACCTGGTGGGTGCCGTCGATCACGCCGTCATGCTCGCCCGTGATCAGGAACACGCGCCGGACGCGCTCTTTGGCCGTTTGAAGCGCTTCGATGCCGGGGCCGCCCCAATATGTGCTGTTGGCCGCCAAAATCAGCCAGCGATTGAAGACGTGGGGCTCGCGCACACCGACGTTCATGGCGGCGTACGCTCCCTCGCTGAAGCCGATCAGCGTGTTGCCATAGAGTTGCACGCGGCGACCGTACTTCTTGCGCAGGACTTGAATGGCGGCCATCGTCGCGGCATGCGCGGACGGCCAGTTGTTGTCCCAGGCGCGGCCGTCGCCGTACTCGGAGGGCCCGCTCGGGCATATCAACCAACCGAGGTGGCGCGCCACGGGAGCCCAGCGCTGGCAGTCCTTGTCTGGGTGACCGCCGCGGCCGTGTAGATAAACGATGACGGGACGCATGGCGTGGCGGCCCTTGCCGGTTGGCTCGAAATAGTAGGCGGGGGAAACGCCGGGCGGATCCACGCGGTGCATGCCGCCGCCGAGTTCCGTGTCCTCGGGCACGTCTTTGCTCCGAGCGGAGTCGTCTTTGCCGCGCGTCGTGCTGGGCGCTGGTTCGGGGGCGGTGGGTGCATCGCTTGTTTCGTCCGCGGCGTCGGGGGCGTTGTCGGGCGCGCTCTTTTCGCCACTGACCGGGATGACGAGCTTCTGTCCGGGGCGAATTCGATCGTGACGCTGAA